>CAYHPA010000327.1:0-1512 GCA_964358155.1 uncultured Chitinophaga sp. | reverse complement strand
TATTATTACGCCAAGACAGGTACTACGGGCAATGATGAAGCAAAGACAAAATCAAAATTGTTTGTCATCATCATCTCATCTAAAAAGATAAGCGACCCGAATTTTAATTTCAGGAAGAACAAATTTTATACAATCTACTTCACTTCGCAGAATGGCCCTGCAAAGCAGAACGAAGAATTCCAGGCAGCAGTAATAAAATATGTTCAGCAATCACCCGCCTTTGTAAAATATATGAATGAAAAATAACCAGCAGTGAATAACTCTTTCTCTCTTTTTCCTCTTTTAATCTCTTAGCTTATTTACCCAATTCCTAAAGCCCCCATTTCACAGCACCAGGTAAAGGGCTGCGTACATAATCAATCTATAAAAACAATGAGTGAAATAGAGTTTCACCCACTACCTGATTTCTGTATTCTCTTATCCGGATAATGGTAATTTCGACATCAAATCAGGTATATGTAGAAAATTAGCCTTAATTTCACCATCAACTAAGAATCATGTCGAATTGCCAGCCATGTTTCAGGGAAAAAGACGGAAACAGGCATAAAATTCAACATCAATGGCTTACAATAGAAACACCCCCTTTAACGACCTTTCAAACCTGCCCCCGGCAGATTTTAGAGAATCACCGGAGGTTCTCAGGCACCTGGCAAAAGCTGCCCGGCATTTAGGCGAATTAAACGGCCTCTGTGCTTCATTACCAGATCCTCAGCTATTAATCAACACCATCGTTCTGCAGGAAAGTAAGGATAGCTCCGCCATTGAAAATATAGTAACCACACAGGACGAGCTATACAAAGCTGCCAGTGAAGAAGGAACGGCCAGCCATGCAGCCAAAGAAGTATTAAGCTACCGGGAAGCATTGTATGTTGGGCTGGAAAAAATGAAAGCACAAAAGAATTTATTGTTGACCAGCACAATGGTTGAAATAGTTCAAACCATTAAACAAAATAAATCCGGGATCAGGAACACTCCGGGTACAGCTCTTAAAAATGCCATCAATGGCGAAGTGATATATACGCCGCCATGCTGCGAAGATGTAGTAAGGGAAAAGCTGGCAGCATTGGAACAATTTATCAACAACCCGGACAGCTCTCCGTTAGACCCATTAGTTAAAATGGCTTTCATACATTACCAGTTTGAAGCGATACATCCGTTTGCCGATGGCAATGGCCGCACTGGCCGTATTGTAAATGCCTTGTACCTGGTGCAGCAGGAATTGTTAGTGCAGCCTGTCTTATACCTCAGTTCTTATATTGTAAAATATAAAACTGAATATTATCAGTTATTAAAAGGAGTAACAGAGAAAAACAACTGGCACGATTGGGTGATGTACATACTCACCGCATTGATAGAAACAGCACAGCTTACAACCAGGAAAATAAGAACCATGCTTTTGCTGAAAGATGAATTTGAAACCCGGATGAAAGAAACATTAGGTTCATCATTTAGTTACGAACTGCTGCAACTGATGTTTACGTCCATAGGATGGCATAGTATTTTCTCCTCTCT
>CAYHPA010000326.1:0-1634 GCA_964358155.1 uncultured Chitinophaga sp. | reverse complement strand
GGCGGGCAGAATGGTAACGGCGAACATCACAATGATAACATAGCAAACGGAGAAGACAACGCAACCGGGGCGGACGAAAATCCATCTAACGGGGGCGAATCAGCATAAAAACAGTAATTTGAAAAATCAATTCTTCAGCAACATGAAAAAAATCTTTCTGTTAATAGCCATCAGCATAACAGGTTTAGCCGTCAATGCGCAGAACTATGAGAATATCAAGAACCTGCTTATTCTCACACAATACCAAAAGGCAAAAGAAGATGTGGACAAATCGATGAGCAATGCCAAGTTTACAAGTAAACCGGAAGCCTTTATCCTGAAAGCTTCTATTTATGCAGCGCTGTCAATGGATGATACGAAAAAGAATACACCGGAAGGAGACCAGCTTACCAATGATGGGGATGCGGCTTTTCAAAAATTTAAACAAATGGATCCTGCCATGGCGTTGCTTGATGACCTGGTTTACCAGAACGGGCCTATCAACCTGTATTCCAGTTATTACACTTCTGGGTATAATGATTATACCGGCAAAAAATGGGATGTTGCTTACAGCAAACTGAAAAAAGCGGTGGCGTATTCAGACCTCTTAATTGGGAGAAAATTACTAACTGTAGCTATTGACACCAATGTGCTTATCCTGGCTGGTATCACCGCTGAAAACAGCAGTTCAAAAGAAGAAGCAGTAATATATTATAGCCGCCTGGCCGATCATAAAATACAAGGCGATGGGTTTGAAAGTGTGTACCGCTACCTGGTCAGCTATTATTTTCAGAAAAAAGATATTGCTGCTTTTGAAAAATTCAAGGCTATCGGGGGTGAATTGTATCCTAAAAGCGATTTCTTCAATTTTGACAAGGTTGACTTTGCCGTGGGCCTTGAAGCAAATTTTGATGCCAAAATAAAAGCGGTGGAAGAATTGCTCGCAACCGACCCCAATAATTTCAAAGCAAACGAAGTGCTGGGCGAAATCATTTATGATACACTCAACCCAAAGGACGAAACGGCCCCGATGCATTCTAACGCAGCCGAATTGGAGAAAAAAATGGTGACAGCCTTTACCAGGGCTGCAGCGGCCAAACCTGATTATGAAAACCCGTTCATCTACATGGGTGATCATTTCATTAACAAGGCGGTAAAAGTGGACCAGGAGAGGGTGGCACATGCCGCTGATATGAAAACAAGGACTAAGCCAGGTACTCCAAACTCAAAAGAAGATATTGCGAAGAGAGATGCGCTGGATAAGAAATATGGCGATGCCCTGGAACTGGCAAAAGATCCTTACGAAAAGGCTGCCCAGATATTCGGAGCAAGATCAAATCTTGATCAAAAAGAAAAACAGCAATACAAGAAGGCCGTAAACTATCTGGCTGATATCGCTTCTTTTAAAAAGATTCAGGCAAAGAATAAAAAATCGCCGGATGCCGCCAAATACGAGGCCGAGGAAAAGAAATGGAATGATCTGTGGGAAACAATTAAATAATCAGAATCAGAGCGTATAGGAGAAGGCCGCTACAAAGCGGCCTTTAATTATATATATTTGTCTACTTAACATAACATAAATTATAGGAAAACATACCTCGTTCATTGTTGGACAAAGCCGGACGGATTGCGCTGTTGTGAGCGGATTTTTCAAA
>CAYHPA010000325.1:0-1663 GCA_964358155.1 uncultured Chitinophaga sp. | reverse complement strand
ATATTGCAGAGGTTCTGGATATCCTGAACATTGCAGATGCCGACACCTATAAGAACAAATGGCATGGCCTGCATAAAATGAGCATTGCCGGCTTCGCTGTCCTGCTTATCTGCAAAAAAGAAAAAAATATAAAACATTCCCAGCAGTAATGCCGGGAATGCTATCAGTAGCAATAAAGAATAGCGGTTATTTCTGCCTATCTGTTGCTGAAGACCTACGTATTGCATTTTTCTAACTTCCCTTCAGGGGATGGGGGTTAAAATTGAATCTTTGGAGGTTCTTCCATGTTTTTCCGGGTATCTTCTCCCAGGTCAAACATTATTTCCCGTTTGAAACCAAAATTCCTTGCGATCAGGTTGCCGGGGAATGATTCCACTGCATTGTTGTACTCTGTGGTTGCTCCGTTGAAGAAACGTCTTGAAGCAGCCAGTTTATTTTCAATATCACTGAGCTCTTCCTGAAGCTGCAAAAAGTTCTGATTGGCTTTCAGGTCAGGATAGGCTTCTACCTGCACTTTTAGTCCGGCCAGTGCGCTGCTCAGTTGCTGCTCTGCCACGATCTTTCCGTCAATGGAAGTGGCGGCCATAGCTGCGCTGCGGGCCTCGGTAATCTTTGTCAGCAATTCTTTTTCATGAGCTGCATAGCCTTTCACGGTTTCCACCAGTTGCGGAACAAGGTCATGCCGCTGACGGAGCTGCACATCAATATCTGCAAATGCATTTTGACGGCGGTTTCTCAGGCGTACAAGGCCATTATATAAACTAACCATCCACAATACAATGAGCAGGATAACGCCAATTACAATAAATACTGCCATAGTTTTTCTGTTTAATGAAGTATGAAATTAGCGAAAAAGAAAATGCACCCGCCACGGCGGGTGCATTTTAAGGAAATTAGTTTTTTCAGAAGATGGGCTTACCTGTTTTTATATCCCTGCGAAACACCACCTGTGCTGATATAATCGTTCTTCAGGCAATCAATGATCTTTGAGGAGGTTTCGCTGCCCACCAGGTAGAGTTTTTGCTCGGTAATCCGGCTGCCGGTATAGATGAATTCAATTTTGTGGAAGGTCAGGTCTTCATCATTCAGGTAGGAGGTAGCATTCACCGGGTTACCGCTTCCGTCAAAATACCTGATATTGCCAATCCTTCCCTTATTGTCATAGGTAAATTTGATAGCGCAAAAACCATTTACAAGGCTGTTGGCCATCGTTATACCGTCATTCCCATTCAGGTATTTCCGTTCAATCAATTTGGAATTACTGCCATAAATGTTTACTACTCTTGAATAGCCTGATGTGCTTGTGAACAACTTACCGTTCTGATCATAAAAAGCATAGTCTATGTCCAAACCGTCCTCATTGTACTTGGTAATCTCTTCATGATAGCCGTTCCATCTGCCCATTTTGGTAGTGCTGTTTTGCCAGTAAGACTCAGATATCCGCCGGCCCTGCTCATCGTATTTATATTTTACCATATACACCTGGTCGGATGGATCTTTTACCGGGTTATTGCTTTTATCATAGTAAGCCAACTGGATGGTACGTCCTTTATCATCCTTTTCATACACATATTTATGAATGCTGTCCCGGTTGATGGCCCTGTTACCATATTTGTCATAATTGGATTGTGAAGTCAGCATATCCAGCGGATCATAAGTATAA
>CAYHPA010000324.1:0-1699 GCA_964358155.1 uncultured Chitinophaga sp. | reverse complement strand
AAGGCAGCAAGAGTAGGTGGTTGAGCGGTGCGATGTAATAAGCCTGCCATTTTTTACCCCCTGTCCCCCTAAAGGGGAGACTTAGGTGTAAACTTCATTATTAAGTTAACAGGTTCTTTAAAGCAGGCAGTTGATTTTTATGTGACCAGCATTCGTTTTTCATGGCATCTTCGTTGCGTCGCACTCTTCAGCTTCCTGTTTTGTACTGATCAACACCATGTTGAAAGAGTATTTTTTGAAATTATTATTTAACCGACTTTAAAGTGGTTTAAACTTTAGGGTTCTAAAAGTCCCTTTAGGGATTTAGGGTATTATGAAATTTTTTATAGATACAGCAAATCTCGCACAGATAAAAGAAGCAAATGAGCTTGGAATTTTAGATGGAGTTACCACTAATCCATCTTTAATGGCCAAAGAAGGCATCAAAGGACAGGATGCCATCATGAATCATTACAAAACCATTTGCGAAATGGTGGATGGCGATATCAGTGCTGAAGTGATCAGTACTGATTTTGCAGGTATAGTGGAAGAAGGGAAAAAACTGGCCGCTATACATCCGAATATCGTGGTGAAAGTGCCGATGATCAAAGACGGGGTGAAAGCCATCAAATGGTTTACTGATAATGGTATCCGTACCAATTGCACATTGGTATTCTCAGCAGGCCAGGCCATATTAGCTGCCAAGGCAGGAGCTACTTATCTTTCTCCATTCATCGGCCGTATCGATGACAGTAACTGGGATGGTGTGGAACTGATACAGCAGATTGCAAACATCTATGCAATTCAGGGGTTTAAAACGAAAATACTGGCCGCATCCATCCGTAATGCATTGCATATTGTACGATGTGCAGAGGCCGGGGCCGATGTGTGCACCTGTCCGCTGGATTCTATTCTGGGATTACTGAAACATCCACTCACTGATATCGGGCTGGCGAAGTTTTTGGAAGATGCTAAGAAGACTCAATAAAGTAATAAATGAAATTCTTACTGTCACCCCGGACTTGATCCGGGGTCTTTTTTTGAACATTATTTAATAAAAGATGCCGGGTCAAGCCCGGCATGACGAATTCAATAATTGATGCTTTATTTTTTATTCTTCCCTTTTTCCTTGTTCATCTTGTAGTCGCCCGGTTTTATCACTTCATTTTTTGCAGGCAGTCGTTCATCATCCGGCTTTTTCTTTATCCAGATAGTCCGTTCAATCACCATCAACGGATTTAATTTCAGCATCGCCCTTACTGTTACTTTTTCTTCTTTGAAATCAGCAGGGATGATGAGTTCATTGCCTTCAAAGCTGGCTTCGGCACAGAAGAACGTAATTTCTTTGGAAGTAAGCGGCAGCCAGCGGCCATTGGATAATTTGCCATCTACATTAATATAGTTATGCTGACCTTTCTTCAGGCTATCTGTGTACAGGTGAAAATATATGCTGTCTACCTTCTGGGCCAAAAGCGGGGAGGCCGAAAAAATGAGCAGCGTAAAAATCAGGATTCGTTTCATATCGCTATACCAAGTCGCCAGTTTAAAATAAAAGGTTGGTTGCCTTTATCTTATTTTTTCTCCAGCTTCAGCAGGATGGTTTTTTCTTTGGATGGTAAATCGCACTGCGCTTTTCCGGAAGTATTATCACTGACGAGGTAAATATTCCCTTGCTTGTCGACCGTAATGCCTTCCAGGTTGTTGCTGTATCCCTGGTCTT
>CAYHPA010000323.1:0-1709 GCA_964358155.1 uncultured Chitinophaga sp. | reverse complement strand
ATTTCTCCGCATCCTCATCACTTGCATTAAGCCAGAACTGGTAAAACTGATAGGGGGTTGTCCGGTTTGGATCGAGCCATATATTTCCGCTTTCCGTTTTGCCAAATTTTGTTCCATCTGCTTTAGTAATAAGAGGACAGGTGAAAGCAAAAGCTTTTCCACCTGTTTTTCTTCTTATCAGTTCTGTGCCTGTAACAATATTTCCCCACTGATCGCTGCCACCCATCTGTAATTTGCAATTTTTGTTTTTATACAACCAGTAAAAATCATAACCCTGCATCATCTGGTAAGCAAACTCTGTATAGCTAATACCTCCATCTCCTTCTGCATCAGAATCTTTTTGTGCAATTCTTTTTTTCACACTGTCTTTTGCCATCATATAATTAACAGTGATATGTTTTCCTGCATCTCTCAAAAATTCAATAAAAGAAATTGCTTTGAACCAGTCATAATTATTAACCGTTTCAGCAGCATTCGGAAGAGAAGGATTGAAATCCAGAAATTTTTCCAGCTGGGCCTTTACACCGGCTACATTTTTTTTCAATTCTTCTTCGCTTAATAAATTTCTTTCTTCATTTTTTCCGCTGGGGTCACCTACCATGCCTGTGGCACCACCCACTAAAGCAATAGGTTTATGTCCGGCTTTTTGTAAATGAACCAGTAAAAAGATAGGAACCAGGCTTCCAATATGAAGGCTGTCAGCGGTAGGATCAAAACCGATATAAGCAGAGGTCATCTCTTTCAGTAATTGCTCTTCCGTTCCCGGCATGATGTCCTGTATCATACCCCGCCATCTTAGTTCCGCTATTAAACTCATATCTAAATCGTTGATTTGCAATTTACCCGATTCCCGATTGCTATCGGACAGCCAGGTTGGGCAAAAGTAAGGCAGAATGGGTTTGTGACCTTTAGATGCAATATTTTTCTAATTGATTCGTTTTCAACCGATAGTCTTTTTGTCTTTCAACCCTATGATATTACAGGCCTAAAGACTAATTTTACAAGCAGCCCGAACCTATGAAAGAATGTCTTAATCCAAATGCTTATTAGAAAATTCAATACATGAAACCGAACCGCTTTTGCCTGACACTGCTCACAGCGCTGTTATTTTTTTCCGCTACCGCACAATTCAGAAAATATTCCAATGAATTTTTGAATATCGGCGCTGGTGCCCGGGGACTTGCCATGGGTAGCTCCCAGGTTGCTTCTGTCAGCGATGGAACAGCAGGTTACTGGAATCCTGCCGGCCTGGTTGGCATTAAAGATCATCCCCAGGTTAACCTGATGCATGCAGAATATTTTGCAGGTATTGGTAAATATGACTATGCCAGTGTTGCTTTTCCAACAGCGGGCAATAAGAGAACGATCGGAATAACAGGACTTCGTTTTGCTGTGGATGATATCATGAATACCTTATTCCTTGTAGAACCTGATGGTTCCATCAACTACAATAATATCCAGGCTTTTTCATCAGCTGACTATGCCTTCATTTTCTCCTTTGCACAGAAACTGAAAGAAAGTGAAAAAAAGAACATTCACTTTGGGCTGAACGCTAAAGTGATTCACCGGAGTGTTGGCAAGTTTGCCAAGGCCTGGGGCTTTGGACTGGATGCAGGACTGCAATTATACAGCAAACACTGGAAATTTGGAGTTTCAGCCCGTGATATCACCAGCACATTCAACGCCTGGTCTTTTTCATTTACCGAAAA
>CAYHPA010000322.1:0-1723 GCA_964358155.1 uncultured Chitinophaga sp. | reverse complement strand
ATCTGGCAGTAAGAATTTTTCCCTGTTGGATGTACTGGACGGGCAACTTATAAAACCGGGCAACTTTGTTTTTAACAACCGAAAAGAATTTCTCGTTTCCTTTTTACCACTCGTCGTGCAGTTGCATCATGATATTTCAAAGCAACCGGAACAAATAAACCTGTTTTATGAAAGTGAGTTGTTGCAGGCGTCTTTCGAAGAGCTGTTAAAATTAAACCGCAGCAGGGATTGCATTGCCCAGCGGACCACTTCAGGCATCCACCGGGATGAACTGGAAATACAATTGGCGGGCAAGGATTTCAAAAATATTGCATCACAAGGACAGCGGAAGAGTTTGCTCTTTGCATTGAAGCTCGCCGAAATGGAAGTGTTGAAAAGGGAGAAAGGCTTTACCCCTCTCCTGCTGCTGGACGACGTATTTGAAAAACTGGACGAAGACAGGATCAGCAACCTGCTCAAAAAAGTTTGCCTGCAAAATGACGGGCAGGTTTTCATTACGGATACGAATGAAGAAAGGCTGAAAACACATTTAGATCAGCTGGGTATCTCATTTCAGTTGATCAGGCCCTAAACCGTAACTTTGACCCATGGGTGAATATTCTCTTGGGGATGCAATGAAAAATTTTCTAAACAGCAGCCGTATCAAAGGCGGCATCCAGGCATTGCAGATAGAAGACGTATGGGAAGAAATTATGGGAAAGACCGTAGCCCGCTATACCGACAAACTCCAGATCATCGGCGATAAACTATTCATTACAACTTCTGTTGCCCCGCTAAAGAGTGAGCTGAAATATCAGAAAGAAAAAATAAAGCAGCGGGTGAATGAAGCGCTGGGACAGAAAGTGGTGAATGAGGTGATTATTCAATAAATTAAAAGGATGAGAAATTTTGCGATATTGATGTTTTTACTTTTACAGCAGAATTATTCTTTTGCACAGGATTCAAAGAAACAAATTCCTGTTTCCACTGATAGCACTTATGGTTATTCTTCCGCTAACCCTTTAAAACTTAAAAAGGGGGATCTTACCAAAAGTCTTGAAAATTCATTTGGTTTTTTGAAAGGACTAAAAACTCAGGATGGGCAGTCATTAGATTATTATGCAAGGTCATCAATTCATGACCCAAGTTATAAAGACCCGATAATTAAATTGTCAAACAGGGTAACTGGTGCTCCGATTACAGGAAAGGGAGGCATCCTTGACAATTACATTTTTGTTACATCAATCAGTAAGGATACAATCAGGATTTTTGTTGACGTTTACCATAAAGGTGATTTAAAGATTCCGGTGGGCTTAAAGTACGAACCAATAAAATAAAAATATTTACTCCACCCTCACTCTCGGATCCACCACGCCATATAAAATGTCGGCCAGAATATTTATCAGGATAAAAAATGTAGCGGCTATCAATACTGCCCCCATCACTACCGGGTAATCCAATTTTTCCAATGCATCCACCGTCACCTTGCCTATCCCCTGCCATCCAAAAATATATTCCACAAAAAATGCACCAGCCAGTAATTCTGCAAACCAGCCGGTAACGGCGGTAATGACAGGATTCATGGCATTGCGCAAACCATGTTTCCAGATAACAGTTCTTTTGCTTAAGCCTTTTGCATAAGCCGTACGGATATAATCCTGGTCAAGCACATCCAGCATAGCACTTCGGGTAAGTTGTGTGATGATTGCCAGCGGGCGAATACCTAATGTAACAGCAGGCAAAA
>CAYHPA010000321.1:0-1727 GCA_964358155.1 uncultured Chitinophaga sp. | reverse complement strand
TTTCGATATCCAGGTAATTAATTACTCCGTACACTATACCTGTAGCTGATGCCAGGTAAATACTGTTGCTAAGCACATACTTCATAAAAGGCGCTGCGTCCTTTCCGTACATCCAATGGCTTAACGGGATATTAATAGCAAGCGTTGCAGCAATTAAGGTAATAACAACAAGCGCTGTATGTTTAATAAACGAAAGTTTTTTCAATTGCCTGTTCTCAGCTACCAGTCTGGCAAGGTTATAAATGACAAGTGTGCAGGCGGTGGCCGAAATAAAATGGCTGCCAATAGACCATCCCCACCCATACTTTTCAAGCATGTAAAAAAAGCCGCCGCTCATGGGCACCATGGCAACGGTAATGCAAAAGATAATCAGCCAGGCGGCAGCATTTTTCCTGAGCAATTCATTTTTTATAGTTCCGCGGAAAAGACGGCTGAAATTAGTCAGCAAATAAAGGCCTGCTACTGCAAAACAAAGACTTGTCGCAATCAATAATGAATATTCAAGGATACCCGGCTCTTTCATCATGGCAAGGTAATAACTGCCGCTCTAACTGCCCGGAGCTGTTCGCCAACTGTTTAATTTGAAGAGCGAACGGAGTATATTGCAGAAAAATACCCGGATGATAATTGACTTCAGGTCGGATACTGTTACCAAACCCACGGCCGGAATGCTGGAGGCCATGATGAAGGCCAAAGTTGGCGACGATGTTTTTGGCGAAGACCCTTCCATAAACGAACTGGAGGCATTAACAGCAGCCATGTTTGGAATGGAAGCGGCTCTCTTCTGCCCTTCCGGCACCATGACCAACCAGATAGCTATTAAATGCCATACACAGCCCGGAGATGAAGTGATCTGTGATGAAAGTTCTCATGTTTATCAATATGAAGGCGGCGGTATTGCTTTCAACTCAGGGGCGTCGGTAAAATTATTGCAGGGTGACAGAGGGAGAATTTCTGCTGAACAGGTTTTGTCAGCTATTCAACCGGATGATGCACACCGGCCGCACACAAGTCTTGTTAGCCTGGAGAATACCAGCAACCGGGGCGGAGGCAGTTGTTATGACTTTACTGAAATAAAAAAAATACAATCCCTTTGCAAAGAAAAAGGCCTCGCTTTTCACCTGGATGGCGCCAGGTTATGGAATGCATTAGTCGCAAAAAAATCCGCAGGATCCGGGGGAGAAACCCCCAAACAATATGGCGAAACCTTTGACAGTATTTCTGTTTGCCTGAGCAAAAGCCTGGGCTGCCCCGTCGGAAGTTTATTGCTTGGCAAAAAAGAGTTTATCAAAAAAGCAAGACGGGTAAGAAAAGTTTTTGGCGGCGGCATGCGGCAGGCCGGGTTCATCGCTGCAGCCGGTATATATGCTATTCAAAATAATATTGACAGGTTAGCGGAAGATCATGCCCATGCAAAGCAAATCGGTGAATCCATTGCAGCAAATAAAAATGTGAAGATGGTTTTACCGGTTGAAACCAATATCATCATCTTTGAACTGAATGACAGCATTACTGCGCCGGCGCTGGTGGCAAAGTTGAAAGAGCATGATATTCTCGGCTATGCCATCTCCCCTAGCCGTGTAAGGCTGGTTCTTCACCTGGATATTACGCCTGAAATGACAGCAAGAACGATTCAGGTGTTCAGTCAACTATAGTATCTTCAAGCAATGTTACCCAGAATAAATCCCACATCAACAAAAGCATGGCAGGCACTGCAGCAACATGCT
>CAYHPA010000320.1:0-1751 GCA_964358155.1 uncultured Chitinophaga sp. | reverse complement strand
GAGATTACCACGAACTGGAACAGGAACGTGGTAATTCTATTTTTAGCAAGCTCCTTCATGCCAAATGGCGGGGTTATAAGATCAACATTCTCGATACTCCGGGTTACGACGATTTTGTGGGAGAGGTTATTTCGGCCCTCCGGGTTGCTGATACCGGTGTCATGTTATTAAATGCGGTGATGGGAGTGGAAGTGGGCACCGACATCATTTGGGACTATACCGAAAAATTCAAAACCCCGATGATATTTGCTGTGAATAAACTGGACGACGACAATGCCGATTTTGATAAGACCGTAAAAGAAGCCAAAGCACATTTTGGAAACAAGCTGGTGGTAGTGCAATACCCCCGCCAGGTGGGCGCAGGTTTTCATGAAGTGATAGATGTGCTGCGGATGACCATGTATAAATTTAAAGATGGCGGCGGCAAACCTGATAAGCTGCCGATACCGGATGATGAAAAAGAAAAAGCTGACAATTTACATAAAGAACTGATTGAGGCCATTGCCAGTAATGATGAATCGCTGATGGAAATATATTTTGATAAAGGGGAGTTGATGGAAGATGAAATGAAAATGGGAATGAAAAAGGCCATGATCAATCATGACCTGTTCCCGCTGTTCTGTTTATCGGCCGAGAGGAATATGGGCAGTGGCAGGCTGATGGGCTTTATAGATAATGTGTGCCCCAGCGCCAATGAAATGCCGCCGCAAACAACAAAAAGCGGTGATAAGCTGACCTGTGATGCCAATGGCCCCGCCTGCATCTTTATTTACAAAACCATTTCTGAACCACATGTAGGGGAGATGTCTTTCTTTAAAGTGTATTCAGGCACGGTCAAACTGGGAATGGAACTGGAGAATGAAAGCACCGGCGTCACCGAAAAGCTCAACCAGCTGTTCCTGGTAGAAGGAAACAAACGTACCAGCACACATGAACTGGTGGCAGGCGATATCGGCGCCACGTTGAAACTAAAAAACACACATGTCAATAATACATTGCATACAAAGGGAAAAAATTATGAACTGCCCCCTATTGAATTCCCATCGCATAATATGACAGTGGCTATTGAGCTGGTAAAAAAAGGAGAGGAGGAAAAACTATCACAGGCACTGCACCAGTTGCGGGAAGAAGATCCGACTTTGCTGGTTGAAGTTTCACCCGAACTAAAACAAACACTCATCCATTGCCAGGGGGATATGCACCTCGCCGTATCAAAATGGAAGATTGAACACCAGCATAAATTAGAAGTGAAGTTTGTAAAACCAAAAATAGCTTACCGGGAAACCATCCGGAAAATGGCCGATGCCAGTTATCGTCATAAAAAGCAGAGTGGTGGCAACGGACAGTTTGGAGAAGTGTATCTGCAGATAGAACCCTGGTATGAAGGCATGCCCGAACCCAAGGACCTGAATGTAAGGGGCCGTGATGTACATGACCTGGAGTGGGGCGGCAAACTGGTTTTCTATAACTGTATTGTTGGCGGCGCTATTGAAGCAAGGTTCCTGCCTTCTGTACTAAAAGGCGTGATGGAAAAAATGCACAACGGCCCGCTTACCGGTTCTTATGCACGGGATATCCGTGTATGTGTGTACGATGGAAAAATGCATCCCGTGGACAGTAATGATATCTCCTTCAAGATAGCAGGCCTGCAGGCATTTCGCCAGGCATTTCAGCAAGCCGATCCGCAGATACTGGAACCTATCTATCATGTGGAAGTATTATGTCCCGACGATCTGACCGGCGCTGTGATG
>CAYHPA010000319.1:0-1765 GCA_964358155.1 uncultured Chitinophaga sp. | reverse complement strand
TTTCAGGTTATTATCTTTTATCCTTTTCTGGCAATTGGGACAACGTTTCCAGTTGTCCTTCGGGCATTCGTCGCCGCCAACATGCACATATTTGGAAGGGAAGAGGGCCAGCACTTCATCCATCACATCTTCCAGGAATGAAAATGTTTTTTCCTGCCCGGCGCAAAACACATCATCAAACACTCCCCATGTCTGCTGCACCTGTTTGCCGCTGGTATCTCCATTCCATTTACAATTCTTTGGAAAATAGTTAATGGTTGGTTCATTGGGAAAACAGCTCAGTTCGGGATATGCAGCGATAGCGGCTGATGAATGTCCGGGCATTTCAATTTCAGGTATAACGGTAATATATCGGTCGGTTGCATATTTTACAATCTCTTTTATTTGTTCCTGTGTGTAGAAACCGCCGTATTTTATTCCATCATTGCCTGTTCCGGGATAGCGGCCAATAATGGTACCGTTTCTCCAGCCGCCGACAGAAGTAAGTTTCGGGTATTTTTTTATTTCAATGCGCCAGCCCTGGTCATCGGTAAGGTGCCAGTGAAAAGTGTTGAATTTGTGCAGGGCGAGATAATCAATATATTTTTTGACAAAATCTACAGACCAGAAATGACGGCTGCAATCGAGGTGCATGCCGCGGTAGGCGAAGCGGGGATAGTCCCTGATAAATATTTGAGGAATTTCTATTTGAGTTTTTTTTGATTTTAACTTTTGATTTGGAAGAAGCTGGATTAAAGTTTGGGTGCCATTAAAAATATGTTCAAGCTTTCTCCCAGAAATAGTAATTCCACTATCGTAAACAGATAGTTCATAGGTACCAGGAGGGCCAGTATCTATAGGCGAAATTGCAAGGAAGATGGAATTGTCTTTAGATTTTCTTTCATTTTTCAATATTTGGAGATCAAGCTGATAATACTCCTTTAAATAATCATGAAGAAATAAGGCGACATTGTTATTGTCAAGTCCGTAATTTGACATAATAACTGTTGACGAATTAATGGTGAATTGACCACTGTTCGGTTTTTTTATTGAAACTGGCTGCGGAATAATATTTACTTCCTGTGCTGAAACAATGACAACTGATAATAGAAAGACTAGACTGAACTTTAATCGCATAAAAAATATGTTATCTCATTATTGGTAAATTAATACTGCTTGCGTTCGTCCCATCATGATAGATGCGGATGGTGGCTTTCTGATAATCCGCAGGTTTGGCTTCATAGATATTCATGAATTGCTGCGGGTTCCGGTCTGCCAGCGGAAACCAACTGCTTTGTATTTGTATCATCAACCGGTGACCTTTTTTAAATGTATGCGCCACATCGGGCAGGTCAAATTTTACTGTTTCGATTTTATTGGGTTTGAAGGGAGCGGGGGTTTCAAAACTGTTCCTGAATTTTCCTCTCATAATTTCTCCACGGACCAGCATCTGGTAACCACCCATCGGAGCCCCCCCGCCCCCCGCAGGGGGGATTTGAGAAGAACCCGGATATTGAAAAAGGTCTGGGAATACGTCTATTACCTTTACAACAAAGTCTGCATCGGTTCCTGTTATACTTACTTTGAGATTTGCTGATACTACCCCAGCGAGTGTCAGGTCTTCTTCCAGCACTTCAGATTGAAAGACGAGAACATCCGGTCTTCTTGAAGCAAAACGCTGGTCATCGGTCATGTATTCCCTTGTTCTTCTGAAATGCACATCTTCTGTATAAGGAACCGGATGGGCCGGGTCGCTGATATACTCTGTAAAACTTCCTGCTTTTAC
>CAYHPA010000318.1:0-1774 GCA_964358155.1 uncultured Chitinophaga sp. | reverse complement strand
GTGCAATCAAAGAGGAGCATAAAAAGCATTGTACAGTTGAAGTACAAGGAACAAGGTACAAGGAACCTGCCTACATCGCCTTCGCTGGAGCTTCAGCGGAGCAAGGCCGGACAGGCAGGCAAGGCAACCTCCTTCGCCAAGGCTCCGGAGGACAAGCAAGAAGGGTCTCCGTAGGAATGTCTTTATTAAAGAACAGCAATCGCTTTGAATGGTTTTTAGAAAAAGCAACGGAGATCGGTGTAAATGAAATTATCCCGTTGATCTGTGAAAGAACGGAGAAAGAGAAATTTCGATACGAGAGGATGAAGGGAATATGCATTAGCGCCATGCTGCAAAGCCAGCAGGTATGGCTGCCCGTTTTACATGAACCTGTTGAATTCAGCAAAGCAGTTAAGGAATCAGCGGCAGAGCAAAAATTTATAGCTCATTGCATTGATGGTACAAAATCCCGATTAACCAATCATCCAATTTCCCAATCTGCCCTCATCCTTATTGGCCCGGAAGGAGATTTTACCGTGGGAGAAATTGAGATGGCTTTACAAAATGGGTTCATCCCTGTTTCATTGGGGGAAAACAGATTAAGAACGGAAACGGCTGGGGTAGTGGCATCAACCTTACTTCTGTCCCTTTGAGTTTTCATCATCTTCCAGCATCGGTTCATTCAACTGCACCACATGTGCCCTTTTCTTTGCCGCACGGCTGCGCATCACCATATTCAGCATTTCCACAATAAAGGAGAAGGCCATACCGAAATAGATATAATTTTTTAAATGAAGCTGGTGTGCTGCAGCGCTATCCCATCCTTCTATGATCAAACTCAGACCGATCATTACCAAAAATGACAGGGCGAGCATCTTTAAGGTGGGGTGCTTATGAATAAAAGAGGAAATTTTAGGACTGAACAGGAACATGACAGTCATGGCTATTACCACCGCTGCAATCATAATTGACACATACTTCGCCGTTCCTCCGGCCGTGATAATACTGTCAAATGAAAAGACAGCATCAATCAGCATGATTTGCCCAATGGCTTGTGCAAATGATATCCCTTTTGAATTTTTCCCTACGGCATTGGGGTCTTCTCCTTCCAGCTTTTCATGTATTTCCTTTACGGATTTGTAAATAAGAAATAACCCGCCTAAAATCATTACCAGGCTGGCCAGGTCAAATCCTTTTCCGGCAATTTCAAAAACTGATTTTCCTTTTTGATCAAGCAGCCATCCCAATCCCAATAAAAGCAGGCTTCTGGAGATAATGCCGGTGATCATCCAGATACGCCGGGCTTTTTTCTGGTCTTTATCTTTTTTTAACCGGTTCAGGATAATGCTGACGAATATCACATTATCTATGCCCAGCACCACTTCCAGGATGACGAGGATAAAAAAGCTGATAATACTTTCTGAAGTAAATAAATGATCCATGAATGATTATAAAGATTTACAAATTCGCTTTACGATCTTCGGCCCTTCATAAATAAAACCTGTCCATACCTGCACCAATGATGCTCCGGCATCAATTTTTTCTTTTGCATCTGCTCCTGTAAAAATACCACCGCTGGCAATAACAGGTATCTTCCCCTTTGTTCTTTCGCAAATATATTTTACTATTTCTGTGCTTCTGTGTTTCAGTGGCAAACCGCTCAGGCCCCCGTCGCCGATAGTCGTGAGTCGTGAGTCGTGAGTCGTGAGTCGTGAGTCGCTGATAGTTGTATTGGTTGCAACAAGTCCGTCTAATTTTATTTAAAGTTCAAGGTATATTAAATCGCTTAATTGTT
>CAYHPA010000317.1:0-1786 GCA_964358155.1 uncultured Chitinophaga sp. | reverse complement strand
TCAAATCAGGATTTACCAGCGAACTGGAGAAATAGGCAAGGATGGCCTGGTTATTCAATCCATAGAAATAAGTACCGTCATTTCTGAATGTGGTCAGGAAAAGATAATCGCTGATACGGTTATTACCCACTGTACCAAAACCGGCCCGGAATTTCAGATCGCTTATGAAGTTGACATTCTGCATGAATTTTTCATTCTTCACCCTCCACGCTACAGAGCCTGCGGGAAAATAACCCCACTGTTTGCCCGGTGCAAATTTTGAAGCCCCATCAGCCCGTACATTGAAAGAAAGAAGATACCTGTCCATAAAAGCATAATTGATCCTGCCAAAGAATGAAAGGTTGGTATATCTCGTCTCGCTATACTTGGGATAACCGGTGAAGGGAATGCCAAGACTGGTTTGCTTAAATGCAACACTATAGGGTGTAAATGAAGGGAAGTTCCTGAAAAGATTGGAATGGGTTTCTGTTCTCAGGTCATAAGTTTCCTGGCCAAGTACTACATCAAAGTCGTGCTTATTTTTCCATTCTTTTACAGAATAGGTCAGCACATTGGAATTGGTAAGGGTTTTGCGGGTAACGGTATCCAATCCTGCAATAGGTTTCTTACCACCGGTTATTATTGAATAGGGTGTAAGAGTGTCGAAGTATTGCAGGTCTGTGAGTTTGTTATAATCATATCCCACTGTTGACTTAAAGCTCAGGTGCTTGGTGATGTTATAACTGACAAACGCAGTAACATTAAAAACGTTTGTCGCTTTCTTCCGGTACTCTGCATTAGCCAGCGATATGGGATTATAAAGATTCAATCCATTGCCAACATTCTGGTCTGCCAGGGGATCTGCGTCATCTATATCCTGCACAGCAGAAAGGAATGGCCGGTATTTAACTGCATTCCTCAACCTGTTATAGGAAGTTCCCCTTGTGTCTGATACACCGGCTCCGTACACATCCTGGTGGGTATATCTTGCCCCAGCGCCTACTTTCAGATTTTTGGTGATCTTGTAATCCCCTTTCAGGTTAAACAGGTGTCTTTGATACTTGGAATTAATAACGATAGCCTGTTCATCATTGAATGTATAACCAAAATTATAGGTCATCTTTTTAGTGCCACCCGATGCTGCTACATTATGTGTTTGTGTAAATCCTGTATTGCCAAACACCTCTCCCTGCCAGTCAATTGTTGGAACATATTTATATACGCTTAATGTATCAAAATAATGGCCGAAATTGTTGGTAAAAGTAGTACTGTCTGCACTGCTGCCCCTTGACCTCTCTGACTGATAGAATACATAATCATATGGATCCAGCACATCGAGCTTTTTTGCCAGCGACCTTACTCCCACAAAACCGTTGTAGCTGATTACTGTTTTCCCTTGTCGGCCGCTTTTTGTTGTAATAACGATAACCCCATTAGAGCCCCTGGCTCCATAAATAGCGGTGGCGGCAGCATCTTTTAAAACATCTATTGATTGAATGTCTTGCGGAGAAATTGATGAGAGTCCGTTTTCCACCTGCACTCCGTCCACAATAAATAATGGAGAGTTATCACCCGTGATGGACATTCCTCCACGGACCCGTATTCTTATCTCAGCATCAGGCGAACCTTCAGCAGTAGTTGCAGTTACACCTGCCAACCTGCCATTCAATGCTTCAGCAGCAGAATTAATGGGAATATCTTTTAAATCCCTGGCACTAACGGAAGATACGGAAGCCAGCAGGTCTTTTCTTCTTACTGTCTGGTAACCTATTACTACCACATCTGTCAACGATCTGGCATCAGGCTG
>CAYHPA010000316.1:0-1790 GCA_964358155.1 uncultured Chitinophaga sp. | reverse complement strand
GTAAAAAAGATTATGCAGGCAAGCTGATTGAAGACAATAAGATCAGGGCCTACCTGAATGCCCGTATCAACAAAGGCGGTATCTCAAAGATCGTTATTGAGAGAACATTGGGTAAACTCATCATTACCATCCATACTTCCAAACCCGGTATCATTATCGGAAAAGGTGGTGGTGAAGTTGACCGTATCAAAGAAGAATTAAAGAAACTTACCAGTAAGGATGATGTGCAGATCAACATCCTGGAGATACGCCGTCCAGAACTGGATGCAATGATTGTAGCAGATACAATTGCAAGACAAATTGAGAACCGTATCAACTATAAAAGGGCTATCAAAATGTCCATCGCTTCTGCGCTTCGTATGGGCGCCGAAGGTATCAAAGTGAAAGTGGCTGGTCGTTTGGGGGGTGCTGAAATTGCCCGTACCGAAGAAATCAAACAAGGCCGTGTGCCCCTGCATACTTTCCGGATGGATATTGATTATGCCAACGTATTTGCGCTGACAGTATATGGTAAGATAGGTATCAAAGTATGGATATGTAAAGGTGAAGTATTAACCAAGAGAGATTTGAATCCAAATTTCGTAGGCGGGAAGAGTGAAGTAAGCGACAGAAGGGAAAGAAGAGATGATCACCGGCCAGATCGCCGTGATGACAGGAGAGGTGGTGGTGACAGAAGAGGTGGAGGAAGAAGGAATTAAGAAAAGCTACGAGCTACGAGCCATGAGCTACGAGCCGTATCATTAAATAAAGAGTTTAATTGCTATAGTGAACAGCTCACAGCTCGCAACTAATAGCTCAAAGCTTAAAAAAGATGTTACAACCGAAAAGATCGAAACACAGGAAAATGCAGAAAGGCCGCATGAAAGGCAATGCAAAAAGAGGCGCTGTCATTTCATTTGGTTCTTATGCACTAAAAGCACTTGACCAGCACTGGATTACTGACAGGCAGATTGAAGCAGCCCGCCAGGCGCTGACCCGTGAAATGAAAAGAGAAGGTAATGTATGGATCCGCATTTTCCCCGATAAACCAATTACCCGCAAACCAGCAGAGGTGAGGATGGGTAAGGGTAAAGGAAACCTGGAATTTTGGGCGGCTGTAGTAAAACCCGGTCGTATTCTTTTTGAAGTGGATGGTGTGGATGAAAAAACAGCCCGTGCATCTTTGTCGCTGGCTGCAGGCAAATTGCCGATTAAAACAAAATTCATAAAACGCAGGGACCTTGAAACTGCATAGTATAATTAGTAAATCGTAAAGCGATGTCAAAGAAAGTTGATTTTGTAAAAAGTATTCACGGGATGAATGAACAGGACCTGAAAGCCCGGTTGGAGGAAGATAAGCAACGGTTAAAAAAACTGATGTTTGCTCATACCATTTCCCCGCTGGAAAATCCTATGACCATCCGTGGATTGCGCCGGGAGATTGCCCGTTTAAAAACCGAATTGAAGCTGAAACAGCAGCAAGCATAATAAAGTACAAACAATGGAAGCAAGAAATTTAAGAAAAACAAGGGTAGGGATTGTGACCAGTAATAAAATGGCGAAGACCATTACGGTAGCGATTGAAAGAAAGGTAAAGCACCCTATCTATGGCAAGTTTGTAAAGAAGACAACCAAACTTCATGCGCATGATGATAAGAATGAGTGCAGCATCGGAGACCTGGTAAAGATCATGGAAACCCGTCCTCTCAGCAAAACGAAGCGCTGGAGACTGGTGGAAGTAGTGGAGAAAGTGAAGTAAAAAAGATTAGAGTACATAGTACTTAGTATTAAGACAGCAACTGCTTTCCAAT
>CAYHPA010000315.1:0-1811 GCA_964358155.1 uncultured Chitinophaga sp. | reverse complement strand
CTGAGGTATTCGCTTCCGAAGCAGAAGATGGGGTAAGAGTGGTCATATGAAGAACCCATATTCAGCTTTCAGAAATTCTTCCAGTTTTTGAAGTGCAGTCAGTTGATTGACGGCTCTTTCAAAATTTTGCCCGGGATAAGAAGTGAGATAATATACGTCACCATTCATGTAATCAGTCAGAAAGCGGAGCGCCTGCATATAAATGATGAGCAAGCCGGCAGAGTGGATATATTTTCTTTCGGCCATCGTCAGGTATTCATTCATCACTTCAAGGTATCCTTCAACAACAGCCTCATAGTAATCCTTCCGGATGCATATATTGCCCGCATTTACACTGTCTACATCATCACTGAATGCCATGGACCGGATCATATCACCCAGGTCAGAAAAAAAATAACCGGGCATGCAGGTATCAAAATCAACGGGGCAAATGATCTTATCCGTTTCTTCATCATCAAAAAGTATATTGGCGATTTTGGCATCGTGGTGCATCAGCCTTTTTTCAAACTCTTCAGACCCGGTTATTACGTCATAAAAGCTGGCGTATCGTTCCCTTTTTTTTAATTCATTGATTAGCGGGGCAGCTTTATGCAGTCTTTCAAAATTTCGTACATGCAGTGATTCTTTAAATTGCCAATATCTTAATGAGAGGTCATGAAAGCGGGGGATGGTTGTATGAAATTGTTCTATCGGGTAGTACTCCATTCCGGCGGTAAGGCAGGCAAATGTTTTAGCCACTTTTTTTGCCTGTTCCGGATTTGCCGGTTGTAAAAGGCAGGTCGTATTGGCCATAAATTCCATCATCCTCCAGCACTCTCCCTGTTTATCCCAGAATACATCATTGCCATCTGTAAATCGCAAAGGCCCGGGCACCGTCACGGGAAAGGGTATCCACTGCGGATGTTCATTACTCCAAAAGCCCCAGATAAGCCTGTAATTCTCCGCCAGTTTCTGCGGCTCCAGGAATATCTTTTTGTTGATCTGCTGAAGGATGTAGCGATAACCATTGGGCCTGATGGTTACTTTATAGGTGCGGTTAATCAATCCTCCCGCCAGGGGAACGATGGCCACATCATCCCCGCTATAATTTGCAGAAGCTGCCAATGCTTCGCTGTAAGGAGCCGCTTTCATCAGGAAATGAAATTATTGAATCAGCAGCGATAAAAACGGTTCAATCGTTTGTGTTGTTTACTCAATGTATCCTGTTGCCCCTTAGTTCCAGGTTTTGCATGATGCCGGCTTCATATTCCAGCCACTGTTTCCATCGGTTCCTTACTTTTTCTTTATCAACATATGTTTCGGCCAGCTCAATGAACAACGTATAATGTCCCGCTTCGCTTTCCATAAAGCGGCGGTAAAAGTTTTTCATGTATTCGTCATCCAACCCTTCGCTCAGTCGTTTGAATCTTTCACAGCTTCTGGCTTCAATTAAAGCCATTGTTAGTAGCTGGTCAAGCATCCGGCCTTCTCCATCGCCACCTTTTTGCTGAAACTCAATAAGCGCATTCACATATTCATCTTTGCGTTGTTTGCCGAGTTTGAGGTTTCTTTTTTCCAATTCGGCCAACACCAGCCGGAAATGCCCCCATTCTTCTGTAACGATAGGGGATAACTCAGCCACCAGTTTTTGCTTGCTGCTGTATCGTTGTATCAATGAAATGCAGGAAGTGGCTGCTTTTTGTTCGCAATAAGCATGGTCCGTCAGTATTTCTTCCAGTGATTTTTCGGCCAGCTTTACCCAACGGGGGTCAGTAGGCAATTGAAGCCCCAAAATGTTCCGGGTATCCTGTGATAATTCCTTAAAGGCAAAT
>CAYHPA010000314.1:0-1813 GCA_964358155.1 uncultured Chitinophaga sp. | reverse complement strand
GATGGCAATTTTATTGGTGTGGGAAGAGACCTGACAGAAAGGATTAAAGCCGAACAATTGCTCAGGGAAAGTGAAGAAAAATACCGCAGCATTGTAGAAAAAAATCTTGCCGGTATTTACCAAACGACCACAAAAGGGAAAATCCTGATCTGTAATAATGCATTTGCACAAATGCTGGGATATACTGTTGAATTTTTAAAACAACAAGATGCCACTATTTTGTATTTCTCGAAAGCCGATCGGAAACAATTTCTCACCCGCCTGCAAAAAAATGGCGAAATAGTTAACCATGAAACCGTACTTAAACATAAAAATGGCGATCCGGTATACATTGTTGAAATTTGTTCCTTGCTTAAGGATACCGTATCAGGTGAAGATGTAATTGAAGGGGTGCTGATAGACATCACCGAGCGAAAAAAAGCAGAGCAGGCGCTTTCAGAAAGTGAACAACGCTATCGTTCTCTTGTTGAGCAGGCATCGGATGGGATACTTGTTGCCGACTTCCAGGGAGATATTATTGAAGTTAACACTGCACTTTGTGTCATGTTTGGGTATACTAAAGAAGAGGTATTGCTGAAAAAGATTTCTTCTTTTCTTGATCCGATTGACCTGAAACAGAACCCAATCCGGTTTGATTTACTGCGCAGTGACCGTACACGGTTAGTGGAAAGGCGGGCCCTTCATAAGGATGGTTACCTGTTTGATATAGAGCTCAGCTCAAAACTTATTGGCGAAGGAAGGGTGTTATCAATAATCCGGGATATAAGTGAGAGAAAAAAAGCGGAGAAAGCATTAGTTGAAAGTGAGATCAAGCACAGAACAATCGTCGATACTACTGATGAAATGATGCAGCGCCTTTCTGCAGACGGGAAAATAGTTTGGGTGAATGAATCCTGGAAAAAGAATATGGGATATCCTGAAAAAGAAGTTATCAGCAAAAACTTAAATGATTTTCTTAATGATAAAACCAGGGTTGAATTCGGAAAAGTGTTTCCTCAGTTGATGGAGGGAAATGTCGTAAAAAATCTTTCTTGCGGGTTTATAACCAAAAAGGGAGAAACGATTTTCCTGGAAGGACAAGCCCTCCCTGTTTTCGACAAAGGAAAAGTTATCGGGTCTCAGGCATTTTTGAGAAATGTTACCGGGCGAAAGAAAGCGGAAGAGCAAATCAGGGAACAGGAAAACAGGTTCAGGGCCCTTGTTGATACAGCTCCTGATGCCACGGTAATTGCTGACGAAAAAGGAATTATCAGGATTGCCAACCGGCAGGCAACGAAACTATTTGGATATACAAAGGCTGAGCTGACCGGCATGCAGGTGGAAGCGCTGATTCCCCAATCAGCCCGGCCAAAACATGAAGACTTTCGCAGACAATATGTAAGCAATCCGCACACCAGGCCGATGGGTACCGGAAGAGACTTGCTTGCTGTGAGGAAAGATGGCCAGATTGTACCGGTTGAAATAAGTTTGTCACCCTATCATTTTGCAGAAGGAATTCTTGTTACAGCTTCTATCCGGGATATTACACAGCGTAAAAAGGCGGAGAAAGAGCTGGAGGAGTCTTACCGTTCAGTTCGACAGCTTACGGAGCATCTTCAAAACGTAAGGGAAGAGGAGCGTACGCATATTGCCCGGGAAATACATGATGAACTGGGGCAGCAGTTAACTGTGCTGATGATGGATGTTTCCTGGCTCGACAGGAAGATTGGCGCTGAAAATGACGCAGCAAAGAAAAAAATAAATGAGCTGATGAAATTGCTTGACAATACTGTTAAAACAGTCCGAAGAATATCCACTGAGCTGCGGCCAAGTG
>CAYHPA010000313.1:0-1823 GCA_964358155.1 uncultured Chitinophaga sp. | reverse complement strand
GGTTTCCAGATTCAGCATGTGACGAATGACTTGGAACTCTTCCATGATACCGTTGCCACCGTGAATATCGCGGGATTCGCGCGCGACATCCAGCGCCGTGAGAGTGGAGAAACGTTTCATCATGGAAATCATGGGCGTTTCTGCTTTGTCTTCATCTTTTAAACGTCCAAGACGCAAGCAACCTTGCAGACCCAAAGTAATATTGGTTTGCATATTGGCAAGTTTGAATTGAATTAATTGATTAGCAGCCAGTGGGCGACCAAATTGCTGACGATCTGAAACATATTGTCTTGCTGCATGCCAACAAAATTCTGCGGCGCCTAACACACCCCATGCAATACCATAACGAGCATTGTCTAAACACCCTAATGGTCCTGACAAACCATCTGCGTGCGGTAATTCATTTTCTTTAGGAATATGTGAAAGTTGTTGCTGAAGCTCAAAGAGCGGTTTCAAGGCCAGAAGCTCTTCTTCTCCCGACTCCCGGCTCCTGACTCCTGACTGATTTAATGTTTGACGAAGCTTCCTCCCCAAATTTGCACTTAGTGGCATTCTTCCACCTGTCCAGCTTGGAACGATGGATTTCTTTTTATTGCTGTTTCTTACCAGGGCTGTCATGTCTTTTACCATTATCAGCTCCAGGTTCCTTCCTGCCAGGGTGAATACATCGCCGGGTTCGAGCCGGGAAATGAAATACTCTTCTATCACACCCACATAACCACCACTGATGAACTTTACTTTCATCATGGAATCGCTTACGATGGTGCCGATATGCAGGCGGTGGCGCATGGCCATATTCCTGTTTTTTATTTTTAACAGGCCATCTTCTCTTTCAAGCTTTTTAAAATCATCGTATTGCTGCAATGCATTGCCGCCTTCTGTAATGAAAAGAATGATCTTCCCCCATTCATCAGCCGTCAAATCTTTATAACAATGTGTGGAAACAACTTCTGTATATATTTTTTCCGGACAAAAGCCATCCGATATGGCCAGTGTGTTCAGGTATTGTATCAATACATCATAACAAAGTATTTTAGGCACCCTGCTTTCTATGAGATTTTCTTTGATGGCAGATTTTAGTGCTGCCGCTTCCATCAGTTCTAACGAGTGAGTCGGCAAAAAATAGATCTTACTTATGGCATCATGGCTATGACCACTCCGGCCGGCTCTTTGCAAAAAGCGGGCAACACCTTTGGGGGAGCCGACCTGTATCACTGTTTCTACAGGGCGGAAATCAACACCAAGGTCAAGCGATGCCGTGCAGACAACGGCCTTCAGGTTCCCGCTATGCAGGTTGTCTTCGATCCATGTACGCAGTTCCATATCAATAGAACCATGGTGCAAAGCAATGGAGCCAGCCAGTTCGGGGCAAACATTCAACAATGTCTGGTACCATGTTTCACTCATCCCCCTTGTATTGATAAAAATGAGAGTGGTCCTGCTTTGTTGAAGGATGGGAATAACCTTATGTGCCAGTTTGATGCCGAGGTGACCAGCCCAGGGATATTTTTCAATTTCATCCGGGAAAATGGATTCTACTTCAATCCGCTTATCCATATTTGCTTTTACGATCACCCCTTTTTTTTGCAAAGGGAGCATCAGCACTTCTTTTGCTTCATCAAGATTTCCAATGGTGGCGCTGATTCCCCACACAGAAGGCTTTTTATTCACTTTTGACCATTGACTATTCACTATCCTGGAGATAGCCAGCTCCACCTGCACACCCCGCTTGCTTCCAAGCAATTCATGCCACTCGTCAACCGCAATTATTTTTAAGGAAGAAAAGAGATCAGCATATCCTTTTTGCGCCAGCAGTAAATGCA
>CAYHPA010000312.1:0-1892 GCA_964358155.1 uncultured Chitinophaga sp. | reverse complement strand
ATTCCACTCTGAATTTACAGGGGCCACCACTGCGATTGCGGAAAAGATGGTTGACATTTCGCTCTGCAGTTGCCGACTGACCAGCTTGCAGTGTATGAATTGTTTTTCCGAGTTGAACCTGCACTTCTCCCTCCAGGCAAGTAAAATTTTCTGAATAAGTTTTGTGATAATGCAGCCCTACGCCGCCACCATCTGCCAGTTCCACCTCCACTAGTGTGCAGTCCCCGTCACTGTCTGACGATGTTTTTAGAAAAGTAACAGTGTCTTTTTGTATCGGGTTGTAAATTTTTCTTTCCATGCGGTTAAATACGAATCCTTAAAGGTAAAAGGATTTATAAGTGGATAAACGACTTAGAAAACAGGAATTTACAGGCGAAAATCCTTTTTACCCACATACATGATTAAGAAGGCATAAAGCCTTTATTTTCTGCCAATTTCCCCTACCTTTGCGCCTCCAAATTATAAAGCAAAATGGCTGACTTAAAATTTCAGAGAAACTTTGGTATCGCCGCTCACATTGATGCGGGCAAAACTACTACGACGGAGCGTATCCTCCGGTATACGGGTATGATCCACAAGATTGGTGAGGTGCATGATGGCGCTGCCACCACGGACTGGATGGAGCAGGAAAAGGAAAGAGGTATCACTATTACTTCGGCAGCGGTTAGCTGCAAGTGGAATTTTCCTACAGATAAAGGAAAGGCTTCCCCAAATACTAAAGAGTATTATTTCAACATCATTGATACTCCCGGTCACGTTGACTTTACAGTAGAGGTTGAACGTTCAATGAGGGTATTGGATGGTCTTATTGCTTTGTTCTCAGCAGTGGATGGTGTGGAGCCACAGTCCGAAACTGTTTGGCGCCAGGCAAACCGTTACAATGTTCCCCGTATCGGATTTGTAAATAAAATGGACCGTGCTGGTGCTGACTTCCTGATGGTTGTTAAGCAGGTAAAAGAAATGCTCGGTTCTAAGGCCGTTCCTCTTCAGTTACCTATTGGCGCCGAAGACGATTTTAAAGGTGTTGTTGATCTGATCAAGATGAAAGGCATTATCTGGCATATGGAAACCGAGGGTATGACCTTTGATGAGATACCTGTTCCGGAAGATATGCTGGAGGAAGCGAATCAATGGAGGGCAAGTCTGGTGGAAGCCGTGGCTGAATATGATGATAAATTGATGGAGAAGTTTTTTGATGACCCCAACTCTATTACTGAAGACGAAGTACATGAGGCGATCCGCAAGGCAACAATCGATCTTTCAATTGTGCCGATGATGTGCGGTTCCTCATTCAAGAATAAAGGTGTGCAGACCGCCCTTGATGCCGTTTGCCGCTACCTTCCATCGCCTATGGATATTGAAGCTGTGGAAGGGGTGAATCCTGATTCAGGTGAAACTGAAAAGCGAAGACCCGATCCTAAGGAACCGTTTGCTGCATTGGCCTTCAAGATTATGACAGACCCGTTTGTAGGCCGTTTGGCTTTCTTCCGGGTTTATTCTGGTCACCTGGATGCCGGTTCTTATGTATTGAATGTAAGAAGTGGTAAGAAAGAACGTATCAGCCGTATCATGAAGATGTTTGCCAACAAGCAAAACCCGATTGATTTCATCGAAGCAGGTGATATTGGCGCTGCCGTCGGTTTCAAAGAAATAAAAACAGGGGATACATTATGCCATGAAGATCACCCCATCACATTGGAGAACATGTTCATTCCTGAGCCTGTTATCTCTGTGGCAGTTGAACCGAAGACGCAGGCTGATGTAGATAAGATGGGTATGGCAATAGCCAAACTGGTGGAAGAAGATCCTACACTTCGTGTAAAGACAGATGAGGAAACAGGACAAACAATCCTTTCAGGTATGGGTGAACTGCACCTGGAGATTATTGTGGA
>CAYHPA010000311.1:0-1894 GCA_964358155.1 uncultured Chitinophaga sp. | reverse complement strand
GTGGTGGCAGAAAGTAAAACAGGAATTATTTCCGGCAACCTGACTGACGCAGTTTCCGGTTCTGGAAAAGTGGTGGCCTATGCGTATAAGAAAGGAACTTTTGTCCGGTCAGCAGAGATGCAGGGCCAGGGTACCAGCAATATTCAATTCAAAAATGCGGTAAGCAGCGCAGTAGTAAGCGGTGGTTCTTATCAACTACATTTCCTGGAAAGCGGAGATCATGAAGTGCATTTTGCCAGCTATAAAGACACAAATAGCGATGGCGAGTTTGAGTTGCAGGGAACTTTGGTGATTACAGGTTCAGGAAGTATAAATTTTCTTAATCTCGCAGTTGCTGCCAATGCCTCACTCACAGCAAATGCTACAGTAACGGCAGTTCTTCCCTGAGCCGTTGGTTCTATATACAGGTGGTTGCGGTTATTTAAAAAGCCGGCTCATAGGAGCCGGCTTCTTTGATAGTGCTTTAATTAGATGAAGTGATTATTTCAAATCCCTCTTTCTATTGATGCGATAGCAAACAAACCAGACAATAGCAGTAAGAATAATGGTGACTATGACATGTTGGGGAATGGCGTCAACTGATTTATTATAAGCGTCCAGGTCAAGCCTTCCCCAAAAGGCAGGTTTGGGAATCATCCGGTCAGAGATCTCCAGCGGCATGTATGGGGCAAGCGGAATTTTTTTCCATTCAAAAAAACCTACAATGATATTTTCCAGTACTATATAATAGAACAGGAATATTCCAAGCGCCAAAAATGCTTTCCGGACAAGGAACCCAAGCAAAAAAGCAATAGACAACTGAGCAAAGGTCTGCAAACCAAAGAGGCCAATATAGTATGCCATGTCCCAGGTATGTTTTATCAGTCTTTCCTGGTTGGAAACACCCGTTATGAATGCAACAATTGCATACAGGATTGTAATGATTAATGATATCATCACCACGTCAAGCAGCTTGCTTGTAATGAACTGCCCACGGCCCCAGCCGTCAATGATATTTTGCCGGTGGGTTTTAAAAGTATATTCATTACAGATAAACATAATGACCACCACGGCAGGAATGAATACAAAACAGGAAGAAAAAAAAGCAACAGTATGCCATGCCTCGGGGAAAGCGAAGGGATTACCTAATGCCATCTTCGCCAGTTGACTTGCATCAGATGGTTGATTGGTAATGTTGTCATAGATCATGTAAGTGATATAATTAACGCCGGGATAGGAGAGGGCAGTAAGTCCCATGATCCACCAAAAGGCGTTATACTTCCGCATCTTCAGCCATTCTGTTCGTATCAGTGTAGTCATTTTTTCATTTTGTTCCCACTAAGCCACAAAGGCAACAAAAATCTTAGTGTTCTTTGCGTCTTTGTGGGAGATGTATTTAGTTATTCGTCAGTTCGAAAAACCTTGCTTCCAGTCGTTTTTTTCTCATTACTAATTGTGTCAGCACAATTCCGTTATAAAAGCAAAGACTGTTTATTTCGTCCAGCTTCGCTGTTCCTTTTGGAAAAACGATTTGCAAGCTGTTTGTTCTCGTATCAATAGTAATATGCCGGCTCAGTTGCTTCAGCAATGCGGCAAGTGCATTGATGTCGGCTGCACTGAGTTCCACCACATCTTCATCCATCATTATTTCATCCACACTGCCGGTAGTAATGATGTTTCCTGTTTTGAGAATAGCTGCATGAGTGCAAACTTTCTCTACTTCATCCAGCAGGTGACTGGCCATTATGATGGTATGACCTTTCTCTCTAAGTTCAACGATAAGATTCCTTATTTCAGCTATGCCAACGGGATCAAGGCCGTTGGTTGGTTCATCCAGTACCAGCACTTTAGGATCGCCTAATAAAGCAGCGCCAATTGCCAGCCGTTGTTTCATACCCAGGCTAAAGGATTTGAA
>CAYHPA010000310.1:0-1936 GCA_964358155.1 uncultured Chitinophaga sp. | reverse complement strand
CTCCGGCTTTATCATCAAGGAAAGAAATATGTCCTTTCTGTTGCCGTTGCTGGCCTTATTCATCAGTGATGCCATCATCCAGGTTTTGTATATCAATAAGCAGTTTGATTTTAGCGGATTTTATCCTGGTCAGTGGAAGAACTATTTGTTACTGCTCGCATGCACACTGATCGGTTGGGCATTGAAGGGAAAGAGCTATCCCAGCCTTGTGATTGCAGGCATAGCTGCACCAACGCTGTATTTTCTTGTTTCCAATTTCCTGGTATGGCAGGGCACTACCGAAGCGGTGTATGCAAGATCGTTTAGCGGATTGATGACATGCTATGAGGCCGCACTTCCTTTTTACAAAAATTCTTTAATGGCAACGGTGCTGTTTCTGCCGGTGATCCTTTTGGTATATAACTATCTCATCCGGGGGAAAGCATCACTTAAATTGGCTTAATCCATTCTCTGTATAATTTGAAACCCATCAGGCAACTGGTGGGTTTTGCTTTTTTGCCACAGATTAACACTGATGAACACGGATTGATTGCTTCGCAATCTTCTTATTAGCCACGAAATTTCACAAAAGGACACGAAATAATCTGTGGAACCCGTGGCTAACTCACTGCCGAAGGCAGTCTTTTTCGTGTCGGTTCGTGTGATTTCGTGGCCAAAAATCATTTAGCAGTCCCCTCATATCCTTCATCATGCAGCAATTTATGATGATGTCCATCGGCAGCTTCAGTAGCTAATTCATCACAGCGATTGTTGAAGGGGTTATTGGCATGCCCTTTCACCCATTTGAATTTTATCTTATGCAGGTGTGAGAGTTCATAAAACTCCCGCCACAGATCGGGATTTTTTTTACCGCCCTTGAAATTGGTCTTTATCCAGTTCTTCAGCCAGCCTTCTTCCCATGCCTTTACCACATACTGACTGTCGGAGTAGATGGTGACATTCAGCCCTTCTTTTTTCAATGCTTTTAGTCCGGCAATTACAGCCATCAGTTCCATGCGGTTGTTGGTGGTAAGTTTATAGCCCTGCGATAATTCTTTGCGGTGTGTACCGCTCATTAGAATGACGCCGTAACCACCGGGACCCGGGTTGCCTCTTGAAGAGCCGTCTGTGTAAATTGTTATGGCAGCGCTCATAGTTATCAATTGAGAGATATATTATCTGCCTTCGGCAGTAAAAAGTTGGCCACGAATTACACTAATCACACGAATGAGAAAACTCATTACCGAAGGCAATCATTTTGTATTTAATTGTATTTATTCGTGCCATTCGTGTAATTCGTAGCTAACCATCTGCCGAAGGCAGTATTTTCTCTGCGTCTCCCCGTCTCTGCGGTTATATTTCTACACCTGAAAGACCCCGGTCTTCAAATCATTTATCTGCGGATTACAATTCGCTGCCGCAATCCCTTCTGAAATAACTTTCCTCGTATCCACCGGGTCAACGATCGCATCTACCCATAGCCGGGCCGCAGCATAATATGGTGATGTCTGTGCCTCATAGCGGCCTTTTATTTCATCCAGCAATTTCTTTTCAGCTTCAGGTGTTATTTCTTTCTTCTTTGCTTTTAAAGAAGCCACTTCTATCTGCAATAAAACTTTCGCTGCCGCATCACCACCCATCACCGCAATTTTGGCCGTAGGCCATGCATAGATGAAGCGGGGATCGTAAGCTTTGCCGCACATAGCATAATTGCCGGCGCCATAACTGTTGCCAATGATGATAGTGATTTTTGGAACAACAGAATTGGCCACAGCATTCACCATCTTTGCCCCGTCTTTAATGATGCCGGCATGTTCGCTGCGACTGCCCACCATAAAACCGGTAACATCCTGCAGAAACACCAATGGAATCTTTTTCTGGTTGCAGTTCAGGATAAACCTTGCTGCTTTATCGGCGCTGTCATTATAAATAACGCCGCCCATTTGCATTTCACCTG
>CAYHPA010000309.1:0-2005 GCA_964358155.1 uncultured Chitinophaga sp. | reverse complement strand
ATGCCATTCATGATTTACCAACCAGGCATAATTATATAATAACCCCACGGCAGGAAGATACTCCTGTTTCTATTGGCAAAGGTTTGCAAATAACAAATGTCCGGGGATGGATGAATTTACCTGTTCTTAATAAATAGGTGTGCTGCAACACCGTCTCCCATCTCCCCCATTTCCGTTATTTTTGCCGCAAAGGCTGCACTATGAAACTGTCGCATTTATCCGAAACATTGATCGGTTCTGAAATTGTAAAGCTTGGTGGCGAGATCAGGGAAAAAATCCGCCAGGGCGAACGTATTTATAATTTTACTGTGGGCGATTTTGACCCTTCCATCTTCCCTATTCCCAAAGAACTGGAAGACGCTATTGTAGAAGCTTATCGCAAACATTTTACCAACTATCCCGCTGCAGAAGGCAATCTTGATTTAAGGGAAGCTATTCATTCATTTATCAAAGATGAAGAAGGATTAGACTATGGCACTACCGAAATATTGGTTGCCTCCGGTGGCCGTCCATTGATTTATGCAGTATTTCGTGCTGTATGTGATAAGGGAGATAAAATAATTTATGCTGTTCCCAGCTGGAACAATAATCATTACACCCATTTTGTAGGCGGCAATCATGTTGTTATTGAAGCAACGGCCGCCAACAACTTTATGCCAACAGCTGATGATCTGCGGCCGCATATACAGGAAGCTGCACTCATCTCTCTTTGCTCACCACAAAACCCTACCGGCACCACGTTCAAAAAAGAAGAGCTGGAAGCCATCTGCGACCTGGTGATAGAAGAAAATACAAGAAGAGGTGATGGCCAAAAGAAACTCTATGTGATGTACGACCAGATGTACTGGCATCTTACTTACGGTGATATCAAGCACTACAATCCTGTTTCCCTGCGGCCGGAGATGAGAAACTATACTATTTTCATTGATGCTATCAGCAAAGTATTTGCCGCCACCGGTGTGCGGGTGGGTTGGGGCATGGGTCCTTCCACAGTTATTGGTAAGATGAAGGCTATTCTCACACATATCGGCGCCTGGGCACCTATGGCGGAGCAAAAGGCAGTAGCGCATTATCTCGGTCACCGGGAAAACATAAAAAAGTACCTGGCTCATTTTAAATCGGAGGTTGAAGAAAGGCTGCGCCGTATTTATGATGGTTTTATGCAATTGAAAAGCGAAGGCTTCTCAGTGGATGCCATTGCACCCGAAGCCGCTATTTATCTTACTATAAAAATTGACCTTGCCGGTAAACAAACCCCTGATGGCAAAAAATTGGAAACACAAAGTGATGTTACCGCCTATGTATTGAATGCAGCCGGTCTCGCCGTTGTTCCTTTCTATGCTTTTGGCGCCGACAGAAGTTCTGCCTGGTACAGGTTGAGTGTGGGCACCTGCAAAAAAGAAGAAATTAATGAAATGGTCGGAAAATTGAGAGAGGCATTGAGTAAACTTTCTTAAGATCAAACAGAACAATTTTAAACAGGGTTAGCTTTTCAGCATGTCCGGCTGTTTGCCTATCCGGGCATACTGTTTACAATCTTCATAGTCTCTACACTTACAGTGCATACCCGTTTCAGCAAATCAATCACTTTGTCTTTATAATCTGCAAAACGGTAAGTATTGAATTTTTCGGCAATGGTAGGATCGGAAGGCTTCTTTTCCTTGTACTGGTCCAGTATCCATTCCAATGCGCTGCGGTTGCCGAGTTTGTAATCCCAGGCTTCCTTAGGAACACCGGTTAAGAAACTGAGTTCATCCAATTCAATTATACCAGCCTGTTTGTCGGCCTTTAGTTTTGCTTTTACTTTGGGTTGCCTTGCATATAAAACCTCCGGCTCCTCGGCCTTAGTGAAAAGTTCTTTTGATTTTTTGGCTACAGCCTTCTGTTCATGCTGGTGCAGTTTTAAATCAAAGGGTTTTGCAGTTTCATAGTTGATATGCAAATCCATTAAATCCTTGCCCCAATCTACCCAGGATATTCTCCTTTGGAACCATCACTTTGTCAA
>CAYHPA010000308.1:0-2015 GCA_964358155.1 uncultured Chitinophaga sp. | reverse complement strand
TGCAACCGAAGCTTTTTCCAAAGCATCATTGACCTATTATTCCCTGACGGATTACACTACTCTGATTGAACTGGCTATCCAAAAGGGAATGGTACAGCCGGCTCAGCAGGAGATTTTGTTAAAGTGGCGTGACGACCCGGCTAACTGGAATGGCATATCGTAATTTTATTTTCAAACAGATAGTTAATGAAAAAAATCATTCCTATTGCATTGGTGTTGCTGTTTTTTTCATTTGCCGGCAAAGCGCAGGTAATAAGAAAGATCGGCCGTGTTGACACGATTATTAAAACACCCAATGCACTCTGCGAGAGTTGTAAAAAAAGAATTGAGACTTACCTGAAGTCCTATGACGGCATTCTTGAAGTGATTGTGAATTATAAAAAAGCAGAAACAAGAGTGAAATTTCTGACCGACCGTATCAATATAGAAGAAATAAAGGCCTATATCGCCAACTGTGGCTATGATGCGGATGATGTACCTGCCGCTGAGGATATCTATAACCGGCTTCCGATCACCTGTAAGAAATTTGAGGATGGGGGAGGGCATCCGAAGCCGAAGATCCCGCCGCCTCCGCAGCAATAATCGTTTAAGGTTTGTCCAAAGGACTCCTTTGGAGATGTTTAACGTTGAAGGTTCTGATCATGAAAGTTCACTGATTTGTCGTGAATTTTATGTCTTGCTGGACCTTAGACCTTAAACTTTAAGTGACTGTCCGCATGTATGAACCGTATATATTTTTTACCACATAGGAACATAGAAACATAGGTTTCACATAGATTTTCTATGTGTTTTCTCCTGCTGTGTGCTATGTGTCTATGTGGTTCCATTATTAGGTTGCTACATGCGGATAGTCAATAAACTTTAAACCTGTAAACTATTTCATCAGGTCTTCCAGTTTCTGTTTTCCTTCATAACGTATCGGGTAGTTGATAAAGATGAGACCTTTGCCCACTCTTGCTGTTCCTTCAATTCTCAGGGTCACTTCTTTCTTTAAAAAGTTGCCGAGGGAGCCCGCAACGGCTTTATCCACTTTAAGTTTCAGGTCAACAGGGAGTACAAAATTGCTATTCCCTTCAATCTTCAGGAGTGTATCAATGCTGAAACTTCCCATCGGGGTATTATCGGCCCAGATATCTCCTTCGGCTTTTTTGAGCTTTAAGCGGTCTTTATTGGGGTTGTAAAAACCCAGGTCAATCCGGGCATTTATCTCACTGAGGGAGTAGCTACTCATTTTGGCATTTTCAATACTCCTGAACTCGGGTTCCTTCAGGGAACCGCAGGATATGCCGAGAAATGCAGCCAGCAGGCAGGGGAGGATCAGTTTTTTCATGGTATCACTATAACGAAGCAACTTAAGGGAAAGGCTATTATGGAAGTCAGAAAAGTTTCAAAAAAATTCGGTTCTATCACTAACCAGCTTAGTTTTTAGAAAAATCGGCACAACTAAAATACAGCCAAGATAAAAGGAATCAATATTATATCTGAAAGAGGCCTTTATCAATTGATTATACACTTTATGTCAATAAAAATATCCAAATATTTCATACCATTTTGGAGACAATTGAGGCTTTGGTATGCTATCTTAAACAAAATTGATTTTTTACTTCTTAACTTTTGGTAATCAGCTAAATTATGCTCCTGATTTGCTTATTTTGATTAAATAACAAGGTACATGATGAATTTTGTCAATAGAAGTAGTCCTCTTGCTCCGGCAATTTTGATTAACGGGGCGCAAGATTCCTGTGCAAGCTGCCAGAAAATCAATCTTTCAGTCTTTCTAAACTATTCGGCAGAGGATAAGTCTATGCTGAGGTTTTACCGGGTTTTAAATACTTTCGTAGAACTTAGTTTGCCGCCAAGGCCTGACCAATGAGAAAATTTTACCTGCCGGGTATCTTCCTGCTTGCCATTTTATATGGTCAAACCGCTTATTCCCAGGATTTCTCCAACAAAGGCAAGGACTTTTGGGTAGCCTATGGCTATCATGAAAGAATGACGCAAACCAACCCTGCCGG
>CAYHPA010000307.1:0-2079 GCA_964358155.1 uncultured Chitinophaga sp. | reverse complement strand
AAAATCTTTTCGCATTGGGTTTTTACCTTCCCACCCATCAGGTAATATCAATAACCGCAGGTCAGGATGGTTCAGAAAATTCACACCAAACATTTCGTACACTTCTCTTTCATGAAACTCAGCTGTTCTCCATATATGTGACACGGACTCTATTTCAGGATTGTTCCTGTCCAGCTTTGATCTTATCACTATGTTGTGACGATGGATTGTTGAAGACAGATGATAGACCATGGTCAGGTGTGTCTTCCCCGCAGGGGTCAGCGACCAGTCAATGCAGGTAAGGCAGAAAAGATAGTTGAAAAATAATGGCTCGTCGTTACGAAGCTGTTGGGCAAAAGACGGCCAATCAGCCGGCGCTATATTTATATTCAGCCATTCGCCTCCCTCTTCAAAAGTAGCGGCAGGAAGCAGTTCGGTTATTTTGGTTTTCAGTTCTTCGTTCGTCATAGTTATTCTTTTCCTGCCTTTATCTGTTCCCTTGTCAGCCCTTTTTTTATTTTTTGCTGAAGGGTGATCAATGCATGCAGCAATGCTTCGGGTCTTGGCGGGCAGCCGGCTATATACACATCCACCGGTATGATATGGTCTGCACCCTTCACCACGGAATAAGTATTATAAAAAAAAGGCCCGCCGCTGATGGCACAGGCTCCCATGGCAATCACATATTTGGGATCGGCCATCTGGTCGTACAGTCTTTTCAATACAGGCCCCATTTTATTCACGATGGTTCCGGCAATAATAATTACATCAGCCTGCCGCGGTGTGGCCCTCGCTACCTCAAATCCAAATCTTGAAAAATCATATTTGGCAGATGCAGTGGACATCATCTCAATGCCACAGCAGCTGGTGGCAAAAGTGAGGGGCCATAGCGAATTGGCCCTCGCCCAGTTGATGAGATCGTCGAGTTTGCTTAACGCCACATCAGTGCCTCCAACACTATGCACTTCACCTGGAAATGTAGCCCCCCCACCCCCCGCAAGAGGGTTATTGGTCTCCAATAATTTGGTACTATCCTTACTCATTCGTGGTTTTTAATTATTTAGGGTTCTAAAGCCCCCTCCTGCGGAGGGGTTTGGGGAGGCTACATCCACTTCAACGCCCCCTTTTTATGTGCATATAAAAATCCCATGAATAATATAAAAAAGAAAATGACGATCTCGATCAACGCCACCCATCCGGCACTCTTGGCCACCACAGCCCAGGGATAAAGAAATACCAGTTCCACATCAAAGATCAAAAAGATCAGGGCGAATAAATAATAACCCACATTCAGTTGAATCCATGTCTTTCCCTGCGTGGGGATGCCGCACTCATAAGGTTCGCCTTTCTGTTTATTGGTGCTCGCTTTTAAAACAAACTTTGAAATAAGGATAGCAATGCCTGAAAAGGCAATGGCTGCAATAATGAGTACAATAAGTGATGATGCACCCATGGGAAACTGATTTGCACGAATATAGCAACTATGGGCTAAAAGCAAACATGACAGTTATCAACGATTCTCTTGCCGAAAATCATATTGGTTTCAGCAAATGATTATCCATACAATTCCTCGTGTATTTTCCTGATATCATAACCCATCGCTGCAATCCTTTTTTTGGCTTCATCAATCATATGTTTCCATCCGCAGAGGTAAAAGGCTGCATCTGGCTTTTCCATACAAAGTTTTTCATAAACAGGATGAACATACCCAAAATGCCCATCCCAGTGCTCACGGGATAAAGTAGGGTGATAATGAAACCCCGGTAGTTTTTGCTCCAGCTCTTTCAGTTCATCATAATAAAGCAGGTCTTCCTTTTTCCGGCAGCCAAAAACCATATGAATATTCTTAAAAGGAATTTTATGCAGGTGAATATGATGGACCATGCTTCTGAATGGAGCAATGCCGGTGCCCGTACAGATAAGGAAAATGTCTTTGTCCAGTGTTTTTGGTAATGTAAATACGCCTTGTGCGCCGCGGAAAGTCAACTCACTCCCAACTTTTATGTCATTAAAGAGATAACTGGTGCCGAGTCCACCCTGTGCCAGCACTATGAGCAGCTCAAACACATTGCTGCCATCCGGCCAGGAGGCAATAGAATA
>CAYHPA010000306.1:0-2080 GCA_964358155.1 uncultured Chitinophaga sp. | reverse complement strand
TGATCGGAAACAGCCATCGTATCCGCAGCCATCCCCATCGTAAGTATTTTTTTTACCGGTATAGCCTTGCCCGTTTCAATTTCAAAAGCTTTTAGTCTTCCTTTTAACATGTCCTGGTAAATCAGGTTGCCGATATCTGTACGGTAAACGGTGAGCACACTGTCGTAGCCGGATGGTTTCTCTGTATTGAAATCATAATCCACTTCATTTGTATTCAGCAGTACAACATCTTTGCTGAGGCCGGGAAATTTTCTTTCCATATTATCATTATAAGCCACATTGCAAAGCGGGTACCAGTCGGCCGGTGGTGCAGCAGTTTGCCGGGCACAAAGCGGGGAGATAAAGACATTGTAAATACTGAACTTGCCATTTTTATAGCTCAGTAATTGTTTCGCCCGGAATGCATCAGCCTCATCACAACCGCAGCAGGAATCAGCATTTAAGTTCAGGTTTCTCACACGGGCCTTGTAGCGGTTGTAGTCATCTGCCGGTATTGTTTTATCAAAAAAGTACCATTCCTGCGGGTTCTTGATTGGCGAAAGCTCAATCGAGAGCCCCTTCAGCCAGTCCTGTGTTTGCAGGTCAGGCAGGGATAATGTGTAAGACGAAACAGCGCTGCCAGTTTTCCGGTAGGCTGTTACGGAACTGCTTTTTAGCTTTTCCAAATACCATTTTTTCAAACTGTACTCCTTTATTTTAGGTGACAGGTTGACCACTTTATCACATTCAGCCGCCCATTGAATGGCTGTATCATGCTGGATGGGGATGGCATAGTACCCGTTTTGAGCTGTAGCATTAAACAATGCAATGACAAGAAAAAAAGAGATGGCATATTTTTTCATGTGTTTATTTTTTTTTGTTTTTTAGTCACACAGTGCCTGCCTGCTCGCCTTCGCATAGCTTCAGCGGAGCAAGGCCGGCAGACAAGTGTCTTTGAAAATAATCATCCCTTTGTTGACCCGCATTCCGGTCATGGACGTTTCATAAAAGATTTTTAAGAATTGTTATCAATGTTTCTTTTCTGTATAAACTACATACCTGAACCCAACAAAGCAGTGTGCGGCATCGGTGGGGAAAAACTGGCAAGCCCCCGGCTGCAGATAAAAAGCTGTGCTGTTCCAGCCACCGCCTTTCACAATAAAGTAATTTTTCTGCTTGTCGGCTTTTACTTCCACATTTATTATCTCATCTCTTGCTGTGGACGTCCATTCGGCCACATTGCCTTTCATGTCATAGAGCTCATAATATCCGGGGGGATAACTTTTAACCGGCCCGGTATAAAAAAACCCGTCATCCTTATAATCTTTTCCGGTATATCCTTTTCCTGCAGTTACTGCCCCAAAATTGCAGAGGTAAGTGCCGCCTTTCTGAACTTCTCCTGAGTTGCCTTTATCGTCATTAGCAGCCGACTCCCATTCTGCATTGGAAGGCAACCTCACCACGACAGCAGCATCTTCTTTTATTTGCTTCTTTAACTGTGTTGTTTTCCATTGGCAAAAAGCCATGGCCTGTTTCAGGCTGACACCAACAACAGGATAATCGTCATATGCCGTATGTGAAAAATATTTTTTCGCCAACGGTTCATTGTAAGAGTAGCTGAAATCCCGCATCCATACCAGCGTGTCAGGATAAATGCTGATGGTTTCTTTTGCCCGAAGAAATCAATTTCAAAAAGGAGTTTTCCGGCATCAATATTTCTTGATCCGAACATCCTCTCATCCACCGGCGGCAGCATTGCATCCAGCCTTTCATCTTTCCAGTCTATCTTCTGTTTCCAATCTATTGTATTTCCATTTTCGTAATGATGTAACAGGCTGTGGGCGATAGAATCCCTGACGTAGTGAGTAAACTCCCTGTACTCTTTATTCGTCACTTCTGTTTTACTGATATAAAATCCCCGCACAGTACTGATGCGGGAAGTATAGTTCAAAACCGAATCGCTGCCGGTATGCACCAGGCTGTTGAAACTTTTTGAAGGGATATAGCTAACCTTTTGATGAAGGCTTTTCAATCCAAGCTTTTCTAATGCAGATTTTTGTGCAAATAAACCGAGACTGATAAATGCCAGAAAGATGGTGGT
>CAYHPA010000305.1:0-2121 GCA_964358155.1 uncultured Chitinophaga sp. | reverse complement strand
ATGACAAACTATACTAAACTCGTAGCTGTTTCTCTCGCCTTATTTGTTACCACAGTTGCTTCCGCCCAAATTTATTCAGGCTTTGCTGATGCTTCTATTACTTTAAAAGCAGACAGCACTACCCGATCAGCTCTTATCAGCAACCTGCTTGCAGACAGGGTGGGAGATATGTCGCCCATTATTGGGACAGCCGCATGGGCGGAGAATAATAATAAATTGCAATGCCGCTCACTCCTCGCTTTTGATTATGGCATTTTACCCAAGCTTTTAAAACCCGAACAGATAGTTGAAGCCCAGCTGATATTAAGGCCGGTAGAATTCAGCACCGTTGAATCCATAAATGGAGTACCATCGCCAAAATTCAGCATACAAAGAATAGTAGAACCCTGGGAAGATTCGCTGATAAACTGGCTTACACAACCTGCATCTGAGGTGACTGATGAAACAGTCAAGCAGCTTGATGTAACCAGAAAAAGAAAGACCATAAAGATTGACGTGACCGAAATTGTAAAGAATATGTTTCGCTTTGGCAACAATGGTTTTATGATCCGCAATGAGGATTCGCTGGAAACAGCTGTATTTATAAGCCAGTGGTTTGCTTCAGCAAAAAATGAAGATGAAAAACTGCGCCCACAGCTGGTCATCAAGTGGTCGAGACCTGTTGCCACTTTTGATTATGAAAATGACCGGAGCTTTGTGGACATGGCATTGAACGGTTGGAGACGAAACCAAATACCCTACCAGCAGCCGATGGGCCAACCCTACAATGCACAGGAACCTGTACCGGCACCTGTAATTCCAAATGATAACCCGCCTCAACCTCCCAAAACACCTGTAAAAGATTAACTAAACTGATAAGCGGTTACATTCCCGGCAGCCTGAAACTATCCAGGAACAGATTTAGTTTTTGCTCAGATAATTCTTTGGCAGAATAGCCATACAGCACTCCGATGTATTTTCCATCGGTCCATGCTTTGATCTTCCAGTTCTTTTTCTCTGCATCTTCCCAATAATCCAAAACACCACGGGTATTCTCATTATTATTGAGCCGGTGGCCACGGCCATAACCGGTTGACTTTACAATGCCGAAACTTGATTTCAAGTAATTGAGATAATTGATCAATGTTTCTTCGGCATCGGCAATATCAGTGACAGCTTGCAGCAATTGCACACAGATAACACCATAGGTCATATCATCTTTTACACATTCATCAGCATATACGATGGAGGAATCCGGGCTGTATTCTTTTTCAAATTGAAAAGTACAATAGGTATAGACAGAGCAGCCGGAATTACTGATAGGAACTTTTTTGATAGTCTGTGCATGGGAAAATAAAATGCAGAAGGAAAGAGCAAGCAACAACGAAATATTTTTCATCGGGGAATTTTTGTAAAGATAGAACCCAGCGGTCAATCGTTGCAATGCCTGTAAAAAACAAGGGAGTTGGCCACGAATGGCACGAATAACACAAATTGGTCATTTTTATTTAATTGTATTGATTAGTGCAATTAGTGTGATTCGTGGCAACCCCAAAAACTGCGTCAGCAGTTCCCAATCTGTGGCAAACAATGCAGCACTAAATCTTTAAATTGCGCCGGAATAACCTGCTATGCCAAATCAATTCAATTACGGAACAGACAGACTCACTGTAGCTACTGCGATAGCTATTGCCTCAGGAAAACTGAAGGGGATACTGAATGCTGAAACGATAAAGAAGATCAAACTAAGCCAGCAGCATGTGGAAGCCATTGTGGCCAACAGCAAAACAGTCTATGGTATCAACACCGGTTTTGGCATTCTTTCCAATACACATATATCGGCTGAGGACACTGCCACATTGCAGCATAAACTTCTGGAAAGTCATAGCGTAGGCGTTGGTGATCCCATACCTGTGGAGATAGCCAAAATAATGCTCATCACTAAAGTGCAGTCGATGGCACAGGGCTATAGTGGGGTAAAACTGGCAACGGTTGAAAGAATATTATGGCATATAGAAAATGATGTGATACCGGTTGTTCCGGAGAAGGGCAGTGTGGGTGCAAGCGGCGACCTTGCCCCATTGGCGCACTTGTTTTTGCCATTGATAGGGCTGGGAAAAGTTTTTGCCACAGATGAACACG
>CAYHPA010000304.1:0-2181 GCA_964358155.1 uncultured Chitinophaga sp. | reverse complement strand
GAATACCCGGACTGCTGATGGGTTGCTGTTTATATATCTCAGAAAGAAAATGAACATTGAATCGTAAGAAGTCGATCAATTCACAAGCGGCATCTATCTCTGCCTGGAAAGCATTCTTGCTTTGTCCCAGCATCGTTGTTCCATTAATGTATGGGCGGTACTTTGTGGCCAATAAATCTGCTGCTTTTAAAAATATATTGGCCCTGTTCTCCCAACTGGTATTGGCCCAGCTTTCTTTGGCAGCTAATGCGGCATCTATTGCCTGCGTTACATGCTTCTCCTCTCCTGCATGGAAATAACCCAGCACATGTTTTGTTTCATGCGGCGGACGCAAGGCAACTTTTTTATTGGTGCGCACTTCTTTGCTGCCGATATACATGGGCACATCTGTCTCCTGCTTTTTTAGTTCGGCCAGCACTTCTTTCAATCTCTTCCTTTCAGGACTGCCGGGTGCATAAGAAAGTACCGGTTCATTCACCGGCATCGGATAAGAAAAAGTTCCAATACTCATAATAAGACCCTCCAAACCTCCCTAAAGGGAGGCTTATTGCGTGATTAAATTTGATTTTATTTCCTGTAGTACAATTTCCAATTCTTTAAAGATTCTCTCATTTTTAAACCGAACAACTTTAATTCCACTTTCCTCAATACTTCGTTGGCGAATTTCATCATTATTTTTTACATCTGCATTTTCATGAACACTTCCGTCCAATTCGATTACCAATTTAGCTTTATGGCAATAAAAATCGGCAATATAAATTCCTAACGGATGCTGGCGTCGAAATTTGAAGCCTTCAAAGTTTTGTTTTAAATGAAACCAAAGAATCTTTTCAGCTTCCGTCATATTCTTTCTCAAGTCCTTTGCCATTCCAAAAATCAAAGGACTTGCCCCATCAAACATTCCCCCTTTCTTATAAGGATTCTTCGCCATTGCTTTTCGATTTCGCAATAAATCTTCAAACAATCAGACTCTTCGTAAGTCTCCCTTTAGGGAGATTTAGAAGGTCTGGTTTTCTTTCTCACTCATCAAATACGCCTTTATAAACCCATCCAGCTCCCCATCCATCACCGGACCTACATTTCCCACTTCATAATCAGTACGATGGTCTTTGATCATCTTGTATGGATGAAAAACATAGGAACGTATCTGGCTGCCCCACTCTATTTTTTTCTTTTTGGAATTGGTGGCATCTTTTACCGCCTGCCTTTTGCGCAGCTCTTCTTCATACAAACGGCTTTTCAGCATTTGCATCGCCAGTTCCCGGTTGCCCAACTGGCTCCTGTCCTGTTGGCACACTACAACAATACCTGTTGGAATATGTGTCAGCTGCACTTTAGTTTCCACTTTGTTTACATTCTGTCCGCCGGCGCCGCCACTGCGTGATGTTTCCATTTTTACATCGGCAGGGTTGATCTCAATATTAATTGTATCATCTACCAACGGATAAACAAACACCGACACAAAAGAAGTGTGTCGTCTTGCATTACTGTCAAATGGAGAAATACGAACGAGGCGATGCACACCGCTTTCCGCTTTTAAAAATCCATAAGCGAAAGGCCCGTCAAATTGAAGTGTCGCAGTTTTAATACCTGCGCCATCACCCCATTGCCAGTCCATCTCCGTTACTTTCCAACCCTGCTTCTCACCATACATGCGGTACATACGGGCAAGCATTTCGGCCCAGTCCTGGCTCTCTGTACCACCAGCGCCGGAGTTTATCTGCAGTACGGCGGGCAATTCATCCTCCGGTTCATTCAGCGTTGCTTTGAATTCCGCATCATCCAGCATGGTCAATGCTTTTTCATAAGCCTCTTTGGTTTCTTCTTCGGTGGCATCACCGCCTTTCCAGAAATCAAAGAGCACGGCAAAATCCTCCACAGAAGCTTCTGATGCCTCATAGAGTTTTACCCAATACTCATTTGCCTTGATGTTCTTGAGAATTTCGGTGGCCCGCTTATTATCATCCCAGAAACCGGTGCTTAGTGAAAGCTGTTTTTCTTCGGCTATTTTTTGCTGTCGGTTAGCGACGTCAAAGAAACCTCCTTACCCCGGCAGAGCGGGACCGCATATCCTGTAATTTTTCAGTTGTCATGGGGCAAAGGTAAAGGATTATTTGCCAAGCTGAAGTACTGCTATCATCGTCCCTTGCGTCGCACACTTGTACTGCAGTAAAACAGATG
>CAYHPA010000303.1:0-2184 GCA_964358155.1 uncultured Chitinophaga sp. | reverse complement strand
TGAGTAAAACTTTATAGTGTTCTTGTCGTAGATTTTTGACGAGCCAAATACAAGATCCTGCCCATTAATTGCGCTGACAATACGGAATCTTGCAGAATTATCATCGGCATTACATTTTCTATTTCCTAAACAACATGAGGACAGGATGATTATCGGGAGTAATATATAAAAGAAAATTTTCATAGTTAATTATTTGGCCCCCTCTTAAGAGAGATGATAACATAAGTCATTTCTAACCTCCCCTTTAGCGGCTGGGGGTATTCATTTCCTCCACCCATTTATCCCTCTCATCCGGGCTGAATTTCCACGGAGCAAAGTTATTTTCTACATTGCTGAACATGGCTGTCCATTCCTGCGGCGAATTGCTTTCTTCCATCACTAAGTGGCGGCGGAGTTGTAAAATAATATCAAGCGGGCTGATGCTGACCGGGCATTCCTGCACACAGGCATTGCAGGTGGTGCAGGCACGGAGTTCTTCCACAGAAATATAATCATGCAGCAATGACTTGCCATCTTCTTTGAAGTCCTTGTTCTTATTGATGTTCTTACTCACAGCTTCCATTCTGTCACGGGTGTCCATCATTATTTTCCGGGGGGATAATAATTTGCCCGTCACATTTGCAGGACAGGCGGCAGAGCATCTTCCGCACTCGGTACAACTGTAAGCATCCATCAGGTTCTTCCAGCTCAGGTCCATGATGTCTTTAGCTCCGAACCCGATAACTATCGGGTTTTGCACAGCAGCCGTATCACCTGTTGGCGCTAACTCAGGCTGCATGGCATACAATACTTCTTTCTGTATGGACTCCATGTTTTCCATCTTACCCACCGGCTGCAGCCTTGCATAATATGCATTCGGAAACGCAAGTACAATATGCAAATGCTTGGAGTAAGGGAGATAATTCAGGAAAGCAAAGATGCCGACGATATGCAGCCACCAGCAACCTCTTTCAACCATTTCCAGACCTTCATTGCCCATGCCATTTAAAACAGGATGCAGGTACTGTGATAAAATAAAACTTCCGGTTGGATGCGCTGCATAATGTTCAACGCCCCTTGCCTGTAGTAAAGTATCGCTGGCATTGAGTGTTAGGAACAGCGACATCAGTACGATCTCGGTGATAAGGATATAATTGGCATCGCTTCTGGGCCAGCCGTCAAGGTCTTTGCTGATAAAACGTTTCAGTTTGATGATATTTCTGCGGACAAGAAAAATAGCACAGGCCAATAACACCAGTAAGGCCAGCACTTCAAACGCATTGATGAGAAAAGTGTAGAATTGCCCGAGTGGCTGGGCGAATAAGCGGTGCTTGCCAAATATTCCGTCCAGCACTATCTCTAAAACTTCAATATTGATGATGATGAAGCCGGCATAAACAAAGAAGTGCATCACAGCCACCAGCGGGTTGCGGAACATTTTTTTTTGACCAAACGCCAATAGGAGCAGGTTTTTCCAGCGTTGTGATTTATTATCGCTCAGGTCTTCATCCCGTCCCAGCCGGATATTGCGGCTGATCTCTTTTACTTTTTTTGAAAAAAGCCAGATAGCGATAGCGCTGATAAGGATGAACACGATTTGCTGGGCGATTTGCATGGCAGTAATATCAATTACTAAAGTTGATGTCTATGTCCCTGGAAGTCTCATAGCCATATTTGTCTTTGGAAATAATTTTTACATTTCCGGGTGTGGGGCCTGTAATGCCGCTGATGGTCCAGTTCCAGGTGTAGCGGTAAAACCCCACATTGCCGGTATTGTCTGTCTGCTGAAACAGGATGGCGTTGGTAGTTTTATTCTTTACTTCCACTCTGGCAGTAGCCAATACATCATTATCTGCTATGGTGCCGGTAATAGAAAGGTTGGAGCCATTGAGGTATGCCAATCCGGAGACAGGGGTAGTTATATCTATGGTAGCTGCTGTGTCAGCCGGTGTGCTGCTGCCACTGTCTTTTTTGCAGTTCATCAATAATGCTGCCCACAAAACAAAGGTCAATAGAGAAAATTGCCTGACCATACAGGAAGAATTTACTGCGAATGTAATTTTTTTTTTGCTCTGAATGAGGAGGTATTAAACTTTTAGTTTTCAAAGCGTCTAAGCAGGACATCCCCCGCCTTTATGACGAAACCAAACCTTATTGCCGCCACCATTTATCTATTTCTAAATTGCAGCATTTTCAATATTTCTT
>CAYHPA010000302.1:0-2184 GCA_964358155.1 uncultured Chitinophaga sp. | reverse complement strand
GACAAGATCAGGTGGACACATGCTCATGTGCTGCCGAATTTCCTGAATCAATGTATCGGCCAGGAAGAACTGGCTTAATTACCCCTCTGTTTTTGCAGCCCGCTTATCATTTGTTAACTTCCCGTCAGTAAACAAAGGAATATGATACCTGAGCTGCGCAAAACTTACAACGAAGCATTTACCAAAGAAAAATACGGGGCTTTCTTAAAAGAATTAAATACTGCTCACCCCGGCGCTATTGAGTTCCGGGTGGCAGAAACCCCCATTTTTGTTCCCAAAGATTTTAAAAATAAAATACTGGATGCCTGCGAAAGCATTGTCGACATCATCGTTGACCCGAAATTCAATGAACTGACTAAAAATGCTATCCCAAAAAATTTAAGGGTGCCCGGTGACAGCAGCCATTCTCATTTTATCGCTTTTGATTTCGGCATCTGCATCAATGAAGCGGGTGAATACGAACCCCAACTGATAGAGATGCAGGGCTTCCCCACCCTTTTTGCTTATGAAGTGCTGCTGGATGATGTTTTCCGGAAACATTTTCCTGTTCCTGAAAATTTTGATTGTTACCTCGGCGGCCATAACAGGGAGAGTTATATAAAACTCCTAAAAGAAATAATAGTCGGCAATCATAATCCAGAAAATGTGATACTGCTGGAAATATTTCCCCGCCAGCAAAAAACAAGGATTGATTTCTATTGCACCAAAGAATACCTGGGCATCAAAATGGTCTGCCTTACCGAACTAATAAAGGAAGGAAAGAATTTGTACTACATGAATGATGGCAAGAAGACCCAGGTAAAAAGAATTTACAACCGGGTCATCTTTGATGACCTGCAGCAGCAGACAGCCGAAGTGCAGGAAAAAGGAAAGATTTTATTTGAAGAGCTGGATGTGGAATGGTGCCCGCACCCCAACTGGTTTTACCGCATCAGTAAATTCACCCTACCGCTGATACGGCATCCGTATGTGCCGCAAACCTGGTATTTAAATGAAGTGAAACAAATACCGGCCGACCTGGAAAACTATGTGTTGAAACCTTTGTTCTCTTTCGCAGGCCAGGGCGTAGTGATTGATGTGACACAGGCGGATATTGACAAAGTATCAGACCCCGAAAACTGGATACTGCAACGCAAAGTGAGATATGCCGAAGTGATACAAACACCCGACGTGCCCGCCAAGGCTGAGATAAGGATGTTTTATTTTTGGAAGGACGGAGCAGCAAGACCTGTTGCAACCAATAACCTCGGACGATTAAGCAAGGGAAAAATGATCGGTGTGCGGTATAATAAGGATAAAGAATGGGTGGGAGGTAATTTTTGTTATTTTGAAAAATGATACTCCGATGGATCTCATAAAAAATATTACTCCCAAAGAACTTGTTCCCGGTATCACCGGTTACTATGCCCATGGAAATAACCTGACCCTTGGGCTTGCCGAGCTAAAAGCTGGCAGTATCATACCTCTGCACCAGCATATACATGAGCAAATCACCTATATCATCGAAGGGGAACTGGATATGGTGATAGGCGGAGAAAACTGCCTGATGACTGCAGGCATGTATCATGTAATTGGCTCCAATGTGCCTCATTCAGCTATTGCAAAAACAGATTGTAAAGTAATAGATGCTTTCAGCCCTGTGAGGGAAGATTACAAGACTTAAAAATAAGTGCTGACCCCGAACTGAAACCCTGCCAGCTTTGAAGGCGGATTACCCAAAATATCTTTCTGCCAGTTGTAGCGGTAGTTGAACCGCAGCACTGTTTGTGCAGTAGGCCGCCAGCTGACAGCAGGAGCGATGGAAAAGATATGGTCTGAAATATTGCCACCGGTTGAAATGAAATTGCCTTTGTTCCAGTCCACATATTCAAGTCTCAGCGCCGCATTGATAACTGATTTCTCAAATCCGAAAACGCTTTTCCGAAATACAGGCTGAACAAAATCAATAAAACCTCCCTGCTGCTTTTCTCCAAACTGTTCGGTGTAGGTATCAGGCACATCCACTTTTACAAAAGCCCATTCTGCATTGATAAATGTTTTTGTTGCAGCGATAGTTGAGTTGAAATCAATAGCAAAAACATTCACCCTTCTTTTCTTATCCAGCACCAGGCCATCGTCTTCAAATTTATTGTACACGCCGCCCATATAGGAAAGGCCTAACTCCCCTATTTTGTTATTTCTTAC
>CAYHPA010000301.1:0-2208 GCA_964358155.1 uncultured Chitinophaga sp. | reverse complement strand
AAATGACAGCATCGGTCTTGTTCTTAAATACCGGGCTCCTGTCGCTTGCCCAGCCGGATGGGTTGGTTTTTTTCAGATCAACAACAGAGCCATGTCGCCCATTTCTTTGTGCTGCCTTTATATATGGGTCGGGTAATTCTTTGCTCCATGAGCCATCAATTAATACACTAAAAGTGTATCTATACTCCTTTATATCCCTGTCAAGCGACGCTACCCATGTCCCATTCTTCCCCTTTTCCATATCCAGCTCATGCCAGGGATGAATCGTTTTATTATAAATGAATACTTTGGCCTTTGATGCTGTTGGTGCCCAAATTTTAAATATGCTTTTCAATTTCGTATATGTACACCCCAAATCATTCCCGGTATAAACAGGATACTTACTGTAATCATCTTTCTGAGCTTTGCCCGAGAACAGTTGTGTGAGAAACCCCAGCAGCATAATGCATTTTTTCATCAAAAATCAATTTATCATTAAAGATACAGAATCAGATGTGCAGAAGTTTTGATAAAAAGTTTCTGAGAGAAAAAGCATTCCTGTAAATTGTCGCTCTATATTAAACCCCACAACCTGCTATATGGGAGACTTCCAGGTAAAAAAACAGGCAAAGAAATATGATGCGGTGATTGTTGGCTCGGGCGCCGGTGGCGGTATGGCCGCTTATGTACTGGCAAAAGCAGGATTAAAGGTCTGCATCATTGAAGCGGGTTATATGTACGACCCGGTAAAAAATGTAACCCAGTTAAAAAATCCCTGGGATTCACCCCGCCGCGGTGCCAGCACCAAACTTCGTCCTTTTGGCGATTTTGATGCCTGCTATGGCGGTTGGAACCTCGAAGGTGAACCATTTACCAAAGAAAAAGGAACCGACTGGGCCTGGTGGCGGGCAAGGATGCTGGGCGGGCGCACCAATCACTGGGGAAGGATCTCATTGCGATTCGGGCCAAAGGATTTTAAAAGAAAAAGTATTGATGGCCTTGGTGATGACTGGCCGATCGGTTATGAGGACATCAAGCCCTATTATGACAGGATAGATAAAATGATCGGCATATTCGGCACGAATGAAGGTTTGGATAATGACCCCGATGGTTTTTTTCTGAAACCACCCAAGCCAAGATTGCACGAACTTTTTATAAAGAATGCAGCGACACAGGCAGGCGTCAAAGTAATTCCTTCAAGGCTTTCCATTCTTACAGAAAAGATAGAGAACGATGCAGAAAGAGGTGTTTGCTTTTTCTGTGGTCAGTGCAGCCGCAACTGCAGCATGATGAAAGCCGACTTCTCCTCTCCCAACGTTTTGATCTATCCTGCCATGAAAACAGGAAATGTGGATGTGATGTCGAATGCCATGGCAAGAGAGGTATTAACAAACAACGAAGGTTTAGCAACCGGTGTGTCCTATATCAGTAAAGATGATATGCAGGAATACCAGGTAGAAGGCAAAGTGGTGATTGTAGCGGCCAGTGCCTGCGAAAGTGCAAGACTGTTATTGAATTCAAAATCACAGCGCCATCCTAACGGATTAGCTAACAGCAGCAATGTGGTGGGAAAATATTTGCACGACTCCACCGGTGCGGCATTGGGAGGTGTATTGCCGGAACTGTTTGATAGAAAAAGATACAATGAAGATGGCGTAGGCGGCATGCATATCTATTCTCCCTGGTGGCTGGATAATAAAAAATTAGATTTTCCAAGAGGCTACCATATTGAATACTGGGGCGGCATGAGCCAGCCTTCTTACGGTTTTAGTTGGGGCATTGAAAACCTGAATGGAAAATATGTGGTAAAAGGAAAACAAAAAGAAGGCGGTGGCTATGGCGCTTCGCTCAAAGAAGATTACCGCTACTTCTATGGTTGCGGTGTGGGCATGGCCGGCCGTGGCGAAGCCATACCATTAGAAAGCAATTACTGCGAAATTGATCCGGGCATGGTTGACAAATTTGGTATCCCTGTTTTAAAATTCAATGTAAAATGGAGTGAGCATGAAGTAAAGCAGGCTAAACACATGAAAGAAACTTTTAAGGAAGTGATGCACAATATGGGCGCTGTGATTACCTGGGGCGGCGATGATGATGAAAAGAACCAATGGGGATTGGCCAAGCCCGGTGAGATCATTCATGAGGCCGGAACTGTGAGGATGGGCAATGATGCAAAAAAATCGGCGCTGAATAAATGGAGCCAGGCACATGATTGCAAAAATCTATTCT
>CAYHPA010000300.1:0-2220 GCA_964358155.1 uncultured Chitinophaga sp. | reverse complement strand
ATCGAGTACATCCGTCAGCGGTTGGTTGGCTGCAAGGCCGCCTTCCCTGGCAAGGGCAGTGGCCAGCGCCGCTTCGGTTACGGTATCCATTGCTGCGGAGAGCAAGGGCACATTCAGTGTAATGTCTTTGGTAAGCCGGCTTTTGATGTCCACATCCCGTGGCAATACCTGGCTGTAGCCGGGCATCAATAATACATCATCGAAGGTGAGACCTTCGCCGAAAAAATTACCTGGAATTGATTGGGGGGAAATATTTCTTGTTGCCATGTGCAAAGATAAATGCCAGACGCAAATGACGGAAATGATTTTTTGAACTGGCTATTTAAGCTCCTTGAGTATCAATTTTGCAACTTTTGGATCAATGATCACTTTATCATGCTCAAAATCGAGTTTAATACGCCACTTCTGCATGGTATTTACTCCGATAATTGCTTCTTCGCTTAAATCAGGTACAACCATGAATTCATCACTAAGCCTTACATCTTCATAAAAGAAGTCACTGCGTAAAGTATTGTCAATCTTTACAAAATGTCCCCTGCTGGCTGTTGCGAATTCAAGGGGTAATCTTAATTTTTCCACCACTCCGATCTCCTCAGCATTTTCTGGAGAGATGCAGGAGAAAGTAGCTCCGCTATCGAAGAGCGTATAAATGACTTTTTCTCCTTTAGAACCCATAAAACGCAGGGGAATTTTAATAATACTCATTGTCATCATTTTGCCTTGCAAAGATAGAATTTATCTTATCAGCGCCACCGTCCCTTTCTGGAAAACCGGCTGTTTGGTATCCCGGTTGGTGTAACTGAGCATCCACACATAAACACCCGTATCCTGCAGCACTCCGTTTAGCTTTCCGTCCCACCTGTCACGCCATGTTTTTGACTGAAACACCAGTTGTCCCCAGCGGTTGAACACTTTAAAAACAAGGTTGTCAGCCTTCAGTGCATTATGTGGCCAGAAGCTATCATTCAGTCCGTCGTTATTAGGAGTAAAAGCATTCGGCACCGCAATCACACAATGATCCAGCACGGTCAGCGTCCGTTTTGTGCTGTCCCTGCAGCCGAGGGAGAAATTAAAAGCTGTCAATTTCACGGTATAATACGCTTCCCTGTTCAGTGTTGGGAACTGGAATGGCAACGGATCTTTCAATGTGCTGCTGCCGATGACATCAAAATTCCAGAGCCATGCGTCTATCTGCCCGGTACTTGTATTGGTCACCTGTAGCTTGTCTTCAGGACAAATAAAGGAATCCATCGTAAAAGAAGCTTTTACTTCATTGTCAAGCACAACAGTATTTGTAGTTGTATCACTGCAAACTCCATTGCTTACGATAAGTTGCACCGTGTTGGTACTGGTAGCCGGAAAAATAATAGTATGTGTTTGTGTAATAACGGGAGCGCCATTGTTGAATGACCAGTTCCAGTAGTTCACATCATTTGCTCCGTTATGAAAAAATGTAAGCGTATCCCGCTGGCAGCCTAACTGGTTATTGAACCCGAAGTCTGCATTTACCGTGTCAGCCGTAGTAAATGAAAGCGACTGTGGAAGGATGGGCTGACCGCATACATCAAACACTGGACTGCCATCAATACCGGGCTGAATGGATAAAGTGTAAGTGCCCTTTGTATAAATGGGCACTGCAAATTTTACAACAATATAATCAGTCAGGTCATTAACACAATTGCCCGAAGCGCTGACAACAGTAACGGCGGTGGGGCCGGTCACACTAAAATCACTGCCGGTGGGAGTAATGCTGGAACACCTGATCTTTTTGGGATAAAAAACAAGAATGCTGTCTGTGGCACAGCGGGGCTTGCCAATACTGTCGGCATGATTGGCGCCGGCACTATATAGGAAAAGGATATTCTTTCTCCCACAGCAATCTGGGTACCGCAAAGATCAAATAATGTATTGCCGTCGGTTCCGTTATTTATAATGAGGTCATAAGTGCCGCTCGTTAATGCAGAAGCGAGGGTAAGGCTGAGGGTGTCAAAATCAAAACCAACACCGCAAGAGGATGTGGAAGCAACAGTAACTGTTGTTACAGCAGGGGAGAGGCTGAATTCACTTCCAGATGATGTAAGGCTGGGGCAGCGGAACCTTTTGTTCAGAAGAAGCGTTATCGTCTGACCACTGCAATCCGGGGTAGCCGTTTGCATATGGTGAACATTGGGATCAGTTATAACGGCAGTGCCACCGCCAAACGATAAATTGTATCCGCTT
>CAYHPA010000299.1:0-2279 GCA_964358155.1 uncultured Chitinophaga sp. | reverse complement strand
TGAGGCAGTATTGATGCTTTCTCCCAATAATGAGCCGTTCAAAAAGAAGCTTGCAGAAATAGACAAACTGCTGGGCAATGCAGCAGGGGAAGCTTCTAAGTTTTTCACAAGCAATTTTCATAAAGAAAACCTGAATAAGATAGTTTGGAGTACAAAGCCATTAGTAATTGGGAAGGAAAAAGAGATGGCTTCATTTATTAAAACGGAGTTTAAAACCGGCGAATATATTTTTGGCACTGCTTACCTCGGTGTAAATGCAAGTGATGCGATGAACGGTAATACCAATCTGCGGGTCAGAATAAAAGTTGATAATGGCACGGCTATCTGGGGCGGTGATTTATCTTATATTGAATTGCCATTAACGGCCCAGGGTAAATCTTATATCCAGTTTGCACTTTTACCGGATGCACAATGGCTGAAGGATAATTATGCCCCCTATATAGCAGAGGAAAACTGGACTATCTCTTATTTACTGGATGAATTAGTAAGGGCCGGGGATGTAAGCCATAGTATCACCTGTGAGTTGGTATTTCCAACCAATAAAATAAAAAATATAGAAAGCGGGCTTTCGCTGGATCTCAATAACGGGATTACAGAAATAAAGACAATGGCCGGCAAGCTGCATGATGAACTGATGGCCAGCCGTACATTGCCGAAAGCTGGTATGAAGAACCTCGCTATGGAACAGCAAATGCTGGCTGCATTAAACAAACTTGGATGGAAAGAAAATTTTACCAAAGTCGTTATTAACTCTTCTGACTGGACCGTAAAAAAGAATGAGTTGGGTGTAATCCTCTATCGTATAGTAAGTGCTGTTGGGATTTTTAAGGATTTTGATGGAAAATGTATGTACCAGGAATTCACCTTCAGGCAGGATTATGCCGGCGGTGGTAAGTTTGATAATACCATTAAGTATAACAGCTATGGCAGCAAACGGGAAATTGGTTGTGATAAGGTCAAATAATTAACGCTTTATATTTTGCTTATATAAAAGGGGTAACCTGATCAAAACGGTTACTCCTTTTTCGTTTTTGTTATTATCAATCGTAAAAGATGCTTTTGTTTTTAGTTTCAGGTTAAGCAAATAAATTCTATCCTTAATAATTTGGCTGGCACGGGAAATATGTTCGCTTTCTTCTTTTGCAATTGTTGACAGACCTTTGCCATTGTCGGAAATTTGTATTTGTAAATCATTCCCGGTCTTTTCAAACTGAATGGAAAGGCGCCCGGGATAATTGATGCCTGTAAAGCCATGCTCTATGCTGTTTTCTGCAAACGGCTGAAGGATCATGGAAGGGATAAGCAGCTCATCGGGATCAATATCATTTTCAATATTGATTGCATAAGTGAATTTTTGAGGAAACCGCATCTTCTGGAGTTCAAGGTATTCATTCAGAAAATCCTTTTCTTGTCCGATAGTCACATATTCTTTGTAGGTGCTTTCGAGTGTTTCCCGCATGATGTGGGAGAATTTAGAAAGGTTACTGGCCAGCGTTTTGCCATCGTTCTCCTGCAGTGCAAAAGCCTGGAGGGAAGAAAGCGCATTAAAGAAAAAATGAGGATTCATCCTTGCTCTGTTCAGCCGTTGTTCTGTTTCCAGAATTTTTTGCTTGTTCTTCAATGATTGCTGGCGGATAAAAAATGCGAGGGCTACCAAAGTAAGTAAACCGGCAATGGCCAGCAGGAAATAGATCCGTTTTTGCTGGGCCAGTTCTTTAATCGTCTTCTCGTTTTTTGCCTGGTTATATTTCTTCTCGAGCTCTGCCACTTGTTTGGTCTTTTCTACATTTCGTACACTATCAGTGATGGCCCGTCCCATTTCCTTGTATTCATAGGCTTTTTGGAAATTGCCGCTTTCCCTGGCGATGCGGGAGACGAGCTCGTATGTTTCAGCTATATAGGCGGCATTGCCGCTAAGCTGACGGTAATGCAGGGCCGAATCGGCCATGATGGCGGCAGCTTTATAATCTTTTAGCTCAATATAAAGGTCAGCTTTGTCGAAATAATTTGTACTTATTGTGCTGATGTCATCCGGATCGGTATATCGGAAAGAGCTGTCTAGAAATTCTATTGCTTTCTTGAAATCTGCTCTTTCCCATGCTACACCTTGCAGGTTGCTGAAGGCCTTCGAAATGGAATTGGTATTGTTTATTTGCCGGGCTATCGCCAGTTGTTGCAAACTGAATAGTTCTGACGAATCAAGGCTTGCTTCCGATTTTGTGTCCTTGTAATGCCATAGGTATCTTTTGGAAAGTTTGTACAGAAGGTCAGCTTTTCCC
>CAYHPA010000298.1:0-2294 GCA_964358155.1 uncultured Chitinophaga sp. | reverse complement strand
TATCTTAAACGATTGAAGAAAATGGATAAGTTTCCCGCTAAATACAATAACCATCTTGACCTTGGGAGAAGTTCTTTGCTCCAGCAAAATTCATACGACAAACCGGATACACTGGTATATATAGACCGGCTGCCCGCTGAGTATAAATCAAAGAAAGGGTTTATTTATTTCTACAAATACAAAAACAAAAAAGAGGACCCGAGCTGGAAGCTGGCTACGGTTGGCCTCACGCCGGAGGATCCCAAACAGTTTGAATATGAGGACAGCCTGAAATTTGCAGCGGCCGGATTTGACTATTCCAATTTTTTTGAAAACGGGTATATTCAATTCAATTTTACAGAACTTACTGACACAAAAATCGCAGATGATGAGCCCATTGCAAAACAGCTGAACAAGGCGCTGAAAAAAATGCTTTATTCACGCCGGAAAAGCGCTAAGGAGTTTTATACAGAAAATGAGTATGGAATTAATATGCCCGGCATCATTAATGATCAAAGATGATTTGGAATGGAGGCGACCAGGTTTTTGGTATACGCTGACTGTGGGTTAAAATAAATGGAATCAGCATCACCGCTTTCTTCAATTCTCCCTTTATTCATGACCAGGATGCGGTTGCTGATATAACGCACAACGGAGAGGTCATGGGAAATAAAGATGATGGTAAACCCAAATTCTTTTTTCAGGTCATTCAGCAAATTCAATACCTGCGCCTGCACACTTACATCCAGCGCAGAAACAGATTCATCGCAAACAATAAAGGAAGGGTTTAATGCCAACGCCCTTGCAATTACAATGCGCTGGCGCTGGCCGCCGCTGAACTCATGCGGATAGCGATGAAAATGTTCGGCTTTCAGGTCAACTTTCTCCAGTAACTCCACAACTTTATCTTTTCGTTGTTTCCCGTTTGAGGAAAGGCCATGCACTTTCATCGGTTCTGCAATAGCAGAACCTATCGTCAGTCGTGGGTTCAGCGAAGAATAGGGATCCTGGAAAACGATCTGTATTTCTTTTCGTAAAGAACGCAGTTCTTCCCTTTTTTTTGCAGTGAGGTCGATACCGTTGTAGCTTATCTTTCCCGAAGTAGGTTCAATCAGTCTTAATAAGGTTCTTCCCAGCGTAGTTTTGCCACAGCCGCTTTCACCTACAAGCCCCAGTGTTTCTCCTTTATATACTTCAAAACTTACATCATCCACCGCCTTGATGAAGGAATGAGGTTTGCCAAATAATTTTTTTTGAGTGGGAAACCAGACGGAAAGATTTTGGGCGGAGAGTAATACGGGGCTCTGAAGCCGGAAGTCAGAGGTCTGAGGGGCCGTTTCAGGCTTCAGATAACTGATCTCTGACTTCGTTTCTAAAAAATCACTCACTACCGGCAACCGCTTCCCTCTTTCATGATTCACCGGCCTGCAGGCCAGCAATGCTTTGGTATAAGGATGCTGTGCGTTGCTGAAAATTTCTTTGATGCTGTTTTGCTCCACAATTTCTCCTTTATAGATCACTATTGCTTTGTCAGCAATCTCAGCTACAACACCCAGGTCGTGGGTGATGAAGATGACGCCCATGCCCGACTGCTGCTGCAATTCTTTTATCAGCTGCAGGATTGTTTTCTGTACCGTTACATCCAATGCCGTAGTCGGTTCATCGCATATCAGCAGTGATGGTTCGCAACACATCGCCATGGCGATCATCACCCTTTGCTTCTGTCCTCCGCTTAATTGATGGGGATAACGGTTGAAAACCGATTCAGGATCCGGAAGTTTTACTCTTTCAAACCATTTTATCGTTAGCAGCTTTGCTTCGCCCTTTGATATTTTTTTATGCAGGATGATGGCCTCCATTACCTGTGTGCCGCAGCTAAGCACCGGGTTCAGCGATGTCATGGGTTCCTGAAAAATCATAGCAATTTTATTGCCCCGTATGTCCTGCATTTCATAGCGGTTTCTTTTCAGCAGATCGGTTGAGGAATCTCCATCTTCTGAAAGTAAAATTTCACCATTGGTATAGCTTGCCGGAGGGGAGGGGAGTAATTGAAGAATAGAAAGCGCTGTTACCGATTTGCCTGAGCCGGATTCACCTACCAGCGCCACCACTTCATTCCTGTTCACAGAGAAAGAAATGTTTTTTAACGCATGAGTTGTTCCTGATTCGGCTATGAAATCAATGGAAAGGTTTTTTATTTGAAGGAGGGGTGTCATTATTATCAGCCACTTTGACGAACAAACTCAGGCGTGGTATCTAAAATTTCAGATGCCGTACCGTCATCCCATCATTCATCAGTTGTTTGAGTGAATCAA
>CAYHPA010000297.1:0-2297 GCA_964358155.1 uncultured Chitinophaga sp. | reverse complement strand
TTGTATGATCCCGGCCTCCAAAATGCTCGCCAATTGTTTTCAATGAGTTTTTGGTGAACGCCTTAGCGAGGTACATGGTTATTTGTCTTGCCTGAACGATCTCTCTTTTGCGGGTTTTCTGCAGGAGTTTATCATATGGCACATCAAAATATTCGCAAACCATTTTCTGGATGGTTTCGATGGTAATTTCTTTGCTGGATGATTTTACAAAATTTCGTAGCACTTTTTTAGCGAGATCTAAGTCGATCTCTCTCCTGTTAAGCGAAGATTGTGCCAACAGCGATATCAAAGCTCCTTCTAATTCCCTTACATTATTACTGATATTGTAAGCAATATACTTAACTACTTCCTTGGGCATTTCCAACCCGTCATTCTTCATCTTTCTTTCCAGTATATCAATACGGGTGTCATAATCGGGTACTTGCAGGTCGGCGCTCAATCCCCAGCGGAAACGGCTCAGCAATCTTTCCTGCACCCCTTCCAGGTCCTTAGGTGATTTATCAGAGGTTAGTATCAACTGCTTGCCGGACTGGTGCAAGTGATTGAAAATAGCAAAGAAGGCATCCTGTGATTTTTCTGCTTTCGCAAAAAATTGCACATCATCTATTATTAATACATCAATCAGCTGGTAGAAATGGATGAAATCGTTGATGGCATTGTTCCGGCTATGGTCCATAAACTGGTTGATGAACTTCTCGGAACTCACATACAACACCACTTTGTTCGGATTAGACCTTTTCACTTCATTTCCAATGGCTTGGGCCAGATGGGTTTTGCCCAAACCTACCCCGCCATATATAACAAGTGGGTTGAAGGAATTTGCCCCGGGCTTTTCTGCCACAGTTTTACCGGCCCTGCGGGCTACCCTGTTGCAGTCGCCTTCTATAAATGCCTCAAAAGTGTAAATATGATTCAGCTGCGGGTCAATTTGCATCTTCTTCAAACCCGGAATGACGAATGGATTTTTAACCGGATTGTTTATGACGAGAGGGAAATCCATTTCGTTATTTGAAAAAGTTTTAAAACCCTGGCCGCTTACATCCATGGTAACAGGTTTGTTCTTGCTGTTACCACTATCCACCATCACACGATATTCCAAACGGGCATCCTTGCCCAATTCTCTTTTCAAAGTCTTCGCTAATAAATTTACGTAATGTTCTTCAAGATATTCGAAAAAGAATTGGCTGGGTACCTGGATGACCAGCACATTATTTTTTAAGGAAACCGGTTTGATGGGTTCAAACCATGTTTTGTAGTGCTGCCTTTCAACAATGTCATTGATGATCTTTAAACAATTCGTCCAAACTTTTTCAGCATTCTTCTCCATCAGATTAGTAAGCAGTTTATGTCGGGTTAACTATAGTCGGTTAAAAAAGGTGTCCGGATTTTCTCTTACACAATATCAATAAAAAAAGTTGGACAGGGAGGCGAATATCAATATTTCTTTTCTAAAAAAAAATTTTTACCCTCCTGTTTTTTGTGAAACAGAAATAGTATGTGATTTTGCCATTTTTTTGCCCGAAAATTTGGTAAATTCAAAATCAAGCCTGCCCAAAACGATGCCTGCCCAGCCTACCTGGTTCACTATCACATCTTCCCCTTTCTTACTTTTATAGGTTACCGGGTTGTCTAAAAAAGTATGGGTATGGCCACCAATAATGAGATCAATATTCGCTGTTTCTTTCGCCAGCACCTCATCACTTACTTTGTTACTTCCTTTGTATTGATAACCGAGATGTGATAAACAGATGATCATATCACAACTTTCATCTCGTTTTAATTTACCGGCCACCTCGTTTGCTTTTTGAATGGGATCCAAATATTTTGTTGCCCCAAACAAATTATCCGGTATCAATCCGCGGCCTTCGATGCTTACACCAAGAACTCCAATTCTTAATTTTCCTTTTTTAAAAATTTTATAGGATTGAGTTTTTTGTTCCATCGGCGTCGATGTAAAATCATAATTACTTACCAGCATTGGAAAGTTCGCATGCTTCGTTAATTGTGTAGCCAGATTTTCCATCCCTGCATCAAAATCATGATTGCCGATGGTGCACGCATCATAATTCATCGCCGCCATTGCTTTTATTTCAGGTTCTCCTTTGTATAAATTAAAATAAGGAGTGCCCTGGAAGATATCACCCGCATCCAGCAGCAAAACATGCTCCTCCTCCTGCCTGATCCTTTCCACCAATTGGGCACGGGCTGCTACCCCTCCCAGCCCCTGGTTGCGGCCACCATCCATAGGAAAAGGCTCCACCCGGCTGTCAGTGTCGTTGGTATGCAAAAAGGTCAGT
>CAYHPA010000296.1:0-2333 GCA_964358155.1 uncultured Chitinophaga sp. | reverse complement strand
ATAGATAACCCTTGCTACCAATGGTTCGGTGATCTTATCCTGTATTTTCTGCACAGGATAACCATTGGGATAATAACTCATATCCATCGGCGATTTATCCACCTGCGGCAACGCAGTGGATTGTGCCTGCAATACCAGGCCGGTAAAAACTGTGGCAAGGCCTAAAAGTAGTTTTCTCATAATATCCAGATGTATTTTACAAAAGTAATTGATTCAGTTTTTAACGCATCATCCTTTATGTGTCTCCGTTGACGGGCTGCAGAAGTATTTCAAATTCATTTCTGGCAAAACGTTTTACATCGGCCCAGAAATGACGATAGCAGGTTTGCAATGGTTGGTAATGCTCTTCAAATAAACGGTATGCTGTTTCACTTTCAGTAAGATAAGCTGAGCGGCGCACTACACCGCCAAGACTTCTTTCTGCCCCCCACCGGGTTCTGTAATTAACTAACCAGTTATGCTCCTTCATATACGGATACATCCGGCCAAATTTTTCCGGCAACCACGGTATATAATTATCTACCGCCTGGTAGACCTGCTGAGAAAAATCATACAGGGATTGTTCGTTGAACTCATTTTCATCTGCCGCCAGAAAATGATCATACAGCACATCCACAAAAGCACCTGCATATAAACGATAATGCGGGCGAAAAATTTCCTTGGCTTCTTTTGTAGCAGCATGAGCATCGGTGAACGTATCAATAGCCCGGTGAAGAGCTATTCCTTTTTGGATGGCTTCAGGATAATCAAACTTTTTTTTCCCTTTTACAAAATCGCTGATCATGTTGCCCACCACTATTTCAGGATGACCAAATGAAAGATATGCGTGGGCCAGGTAGTTCATAAAAACACAAGATATAAGGAACACGGGACAGGAAGATCATCAATTACCCGCACCTTTTTTTTGCTCTTTATACAGCCGATAAGAATAAACAAAAGGGATAACTGTTATCACTATTGTTACAGTAAAGAAAACGATGATGGCGGCAACCGGCGGAAGAAAAAGACAAATGATAGCAAGAAATAAACCTCCGGCAAACCACAAGCGACCGGCGAGTAAATGGGTCTTTCTCCAGTTGTCCGCATTCTCCAATGCCCAAGGAACACGGAATCCTGCAAAATAATTAGGCTTAATATTGACCATATAGTTGCCGATAACAGCAAACAAGAGCCCCACACCTGCAAATATTACACTTATAGAAAATTCAACACTTCCTTTCATACTACTGTAAATGATAAGTATTAAAATCGCTGACATGAAAACAGCTAAAGCAAATGCAATTCGGAGTAGCCTGCTTTTATTTTCAACGGCATGTTTTTTCGGATCGATGCGATGAATATTTGTCAATAAAAAATAAATAAGGATATTCATTACGGTAAGCGCAGCTGCGACACCAAATAATTCCTTTTTGCTGCCATACCTGTCAGGATGACCATGCAGATCGAAATGAACAGCGATGGTGTCCGGTAATTGTTTCCAGATAATGGCCAGGTAAACGACAGGTGCAAAAATGACCGGCCAGAGGATGTTTTTAAGTATTTTATCCATGATTACTTCTTTTTTGATTTGAACTGCATGAACCACTTCAATATCTCATCTACAACAGTTGTATTTAGTGAATAGTAAACATATTGTCCTTCTTTCTCTGATATAACCAGTTTGGCTTGCTTCAGGATATCGAGATGATGAGAAATGCTGGGAAAGGAAATATTGAAACGGTCAACGATTTCCCCGGCAGTCATATCTTTTTCCTGCAACAGGCTAAGTATTTCACGGCGGGTAGGATCATTCAGTGCTTTAAAAACAGAATTCATGTAGCCTGTAGTTATATATTTAGACAAATATCTAAATGTTTTACCGGTAAAAAAAATATTTCCTTTTGTTTTTATTAATTCGGCCGAAGTGAACTGATAAACGGTATTTAAAAATGCCGGACGGTTTGCATTCACCAACATGTGTTAACTGCTGTTAACACTCACTTCCGCTAGTCATAATTGGCTTGTTGCTGCCTGTAACCCGGGGTACTTTTACAGCGTCATACGTAACAAACAATGACAAATCAATTGCACCTTAACCTTCTAAATAGACCAATTATGAAAAAGATGATTTTAAGCCTGGCAATCGCTCTTACCACACTCAGCGCTTTTGCTGCCGGCGAAGAAAATGTGAACCAGAAAGTACTGGATGCTTTTAAAAATGAATTCAACACCGTTCGTGAAGTGGAGTGGTCGGCAGGCGCAGATTATTACAGGGCGGCTTTTGTGTACAATGAAAAGTATGTGTTTGCATATTACAGCACAGAAGGAGACCTGCTCGGTATCACCCGCTACAT
>CAYHPA010000295.1:0-2342 GCA_964358155.1 uncultured Chitinophaga sp. | reverse complement strand
TATACTGATTCTTGTGCTGGGCGCAGCCTTTCTTATTATTAAAACCTGTAAGAATAATAAGACCGAACCTAAGCCAAAACCAAAGGTTACCAACAATGATAGAAAAGACCCGGCTGCTGAGGTGAACCGGGACAGGGGCTTTGACCGTCGCATCTCTTTCCTTGAATACAGCAAACATGCAACATGCAGGATGGAGTGCCGGCATATCAGCCAGGGAGAAGTGGAGCAGATCATGCAGGATGGAAAAATAAATTACAATAAAAGCGATATACAGAATGCCCGCTGTCCCCGGTATGCCGTGGAAGGAATAACAAAAGACGATCAGCAGGTGCGGATCGTATTTGCACAATGCAATGAATCAACAACTGTGGTGACCGTTATAGATCTTGAAACAGAATTTGCCTGCAGCTGTCCCGGTGATGATGATAAATATAAAAACAGGAATTGATGCGCTATATCCTGAAGCCTTTTCAGATCATTTATTGCATGTATGCTATGCTCACATTTGTGGCCATCATGCTGCTGATATTCCCGTTCGTCATCATTGCAAGTTTTTTTGGCAGGATTAAAGGTGGTAATATGATAATCCGGCTGTGCATGCTGTGGGCTGACCTCTGGTTTCCGCTGATCTTTATATGGCACAAAAGAATATATGAAGCGCCGCATGACAAGAAAAAGTCGTACATCTTTTTATCAAACCATATCTCTTATTTAGATGCAGCCATCCTGGTAAAAGCTTACCGGCAACCGATACGGCCATTGGGCAAAGTGGAAATGAGTAAAGTGCCGGTGTTTGGATTTATTTACAGGAAAGCTATTGTAACCGTTGACCGCAGCAGCGCCACAAACCGGGCCAACAGTGTACGGGTTTTGAAATCAATCATCAATAAAGGCATTTCTGTGATGGTGTTTCCGGAAGGAACTTTCAATATGGGCACTACGCCGCTAAAAGAATTCTACGACGGCGCCTTCCGTGTGGCTATTGAAACGCAGACACCTATTAAACCCGTTTTGTTTCTGGATGCATACAGGAGATTGCCTTATGAAAGCCTTTTCCGTCTTACACCGGGCCGCAGCAGGATACTTTACCTGGCCGAAATACCAGTGGCGGGATACACACTGGCCGATGTGGTAAGATTGAAAGAAGAAGTATATGCCATTATGGAAAAGAAATTGATGGAGTATAATGCAACATGGCGGAAAAACACCCCCAACCCCTAAAGGGGAGTAATACAGACTCCTTAATTCGTCACTATCTTTAACCATTCAATGTCAAAAAGTATTTCCAATACAGAAGTTTCTGACTCCCCTTTAAGGGCCGGGGGTTACGCAGAAATCATCATACCATCGGCCCTTCCTAAAAATTATACATGGTCTGTGCCATCTCACCTGGCCAATGCAATAAAAATTGGTTGCAGGGTGGAGGTCAACCTAGGCAGAAGCAAAAAGTATGCAGGTATTGTAAAAAAGCTTCACGCAGATAAACCGGAAATTATTGAAACAAAGGATATCCTGAATGTGCTGGATGCTGAGCCGGTAGTATATGAAGAACAATTGAAGCTGTGGGAATGGATTGCTTCTTATTATATGTGCAGCGAGGGTGAAGTAATGGCAGCTGCATTGCCCGCCCATTTTAAACTGTCAAGTGAAACGATCATTGTGTATAATGAAGAGTATGGCGACGATTTTTCAGCATTGGATCATGATGAGTTTATCGTTGGCGAAGCATTACTTCTCAAAAAGGAGCTGACCCTTTCTGAAGTGCAGCAGTTGCTGGATTCGTCGCATGTATATCCTGTCATTAGCCGGCTGATCAGTAAAAAAGTTTGTTATGTGTGGGAATCGCTGAAGCAAACCTATGTTCCTAAAAAGGAAACCTTTGTGCTGCTGAATCCTGAATATGATAATGAGGACAAGCTTTCTGACCTGCTGAACAACTGGACTAAAGCGCCAAAGCAAATGGAATTGCTGCTCAGCTATCTTCATTTGATAAAGACAGAAGGGGAAGTGACGAAAGCCTCCCTGCTGAAAAAATCAGGTGCATCGGATGCACAGTTGAAAGGATTGGCAGATAAGAATATCCTCAGAATAGAGAAGAAAATAATTGACCGTATTAAATACCTGCCAAAAAATGTACTGATAGATTTTGAGCTGACCGAAGCACAACAAGAAGCATTTGAACAGGCAAAGGAGAAGCTGCAGGGAAAACCAGTCTGCCTGCTACATGGTGTTACTTCCAGTGGGAAGACAAATATCTACATCAAGCTGATTGAAGAATATATTAAGCAAGGAAAGCAGGTATTGTATATGCTGCCGGAGATCGCCTTGACATCACAGGTAAT
>CAYHPA010000294.1:0-2351 GCA_964358155.1 uncultured Chitinophaga sp. | reverse complement strand
CCAGCCGGAGAAACGATTTTGAGAATTGCAATCCTGTTTCGCAATGGCAGTGGCTCGGCCGTACAGCGCAATGCAGATGGAAGCGATATGTACGTTCCTGTATATAGTACAGCGCTGGCTGTTCGTTTTTCTGTTCCACCTTTTCAACCATTATATACACCAATACCTGAGCCCATCAGCAAACAAGTAGGCGATAATATCAATGTAACCGGAATTGCTAACCAAACAGGTGATATGAAATTGTACCTGAATGGCACAGTTATACAAACCACAAACGGTGTAACCAGCATTTCGGCCAACCCGACACTAACGGTAACAGGGAATACAGAAATAGTGGTGGAAACAACCGCGGCTGCCGTTACAAAAAAAGATACACTACGGTTTTTTGTTTCTCCGGGTGTAACTATTGCGCCCCTTCCCGCAGGAGCCAGGGATGGGATCAATTATACCTCAAATAATACAGAAGTCACATTGGTGCTATATGCTCCTGGAAAAAACCGGGTTTCTGTTATCGGCGAATTTCCCGGCAGCAACTGGGCGGAACAAACCGGGTATGTAATGAATAAAACACCGGACGGTAATTACTGGTGGCTTAAGATAACAGGGTTGACTGCCGGAACAGAATATGCATTTCAATACCTGGTTGACGGCACATTAAAAGTAGCGGAACCGTATTCAGAAAAAATATTGGATCCCTTCAACGATCCCAATATCAGCGCTGCCACTTATCCGGGACTAAGAGCATACCCAACGGGGCAAACAACAGGTATTGTAAGTATAGTACAAACCAACGCATCAGGATACACCTGGACCAACAACAGTTTTTCGAGGCCCGATAAAAGAAATCTCGTAGTATATGAATTGCTGATGAGGGATTTTCTATTGGCGCATGACTGGAATACATTAAGAGATACCCTTAACTATTTAAAGACAATGGGTGTTAATGCCATAGAGATCATGCCTTTTCATGATGCCGACTACCAGGGCAGCTGGGGTTATGATCCTAATTTTTATTTTGCTACCGACAAATGGTTTGGCCCCAAGAATGCATTGAAAAGATTTATCGATACCTGCCATAGCCGGGGAATTGCCGTCATCATGGATATTGTACTGAATCATGCAACAGGTACCTGCCCGCTGGCAGCTTTATACTGGAACAGTACTACCAACCAGCCGGCTGCCAATAATCCCTGGTTCAATGTATCAGCCACGCATCCGTATAATGTGTTCAATGACTTCAATCATGAAAGCCTGGCAACAAGATATTTTACAAGCCGGGTCATTGAACACTGGCTCACCGAATTTAAACTGGATGGATTTCGCTGGGATCTTTCAAAGGGATTTACGCAAAACTCCCAATGCGGCGGCAGTACCACCAATGAAGCATGTATTGCAGCTTATCATGCTGACAGGGTGGCCATCTGGAAAAGATATTATGATACCATGCAATTGAAATCTCCCGGTGCTTATTGTATTCTCGAGCATTTTGCTGATAATACGGAAGAAATAGAATTATCTAATTATGGCATGATGCTTTGGGGCAATGCCTCTTTTAATTTTCAGGAAGCCACTATGGGCTATATTGCGAATTCTAATTTTGATCACCTCCTCCACACAACAAGGGGCTGGACCAATCCATTCCTTGTTGGATATATGGAAAGCCATGATGAGGAAAGGATCATGTACAAGAACCTTCAATTTGGCAATACATCAAACGCATCACACAATGTCAGGGATTTGAATGTAGCGCTTAAACGGTCTGAAATGTCGGCTGCATTCTTTTTAACAATGCCCGGGCCGAAAATGATCTGGGAATTTGGTGAGTTGGGTTACGACAATTCTATCAACCGCTGCCTGGACGGTTCAATAAATGATTCATGCCGCCTCACAGCAAAACCTATCCGATGGGATTATTTACAGCAGGTTCAGCGTAAGCGGCTTTATGATATTTATAGCAGCTTGTTGAAACTAAAATCGCATGGCTGGTATAAAGATGTATTTACTGCTAACAACATAACCATTACCCGCAGCATGGGCTCTGCTTTTAAATGGCTAACGGTTCGCAGTGCTACTGATTCATCCATGCTCTGTGTGATAGGGAATTTTGATGTGCTGTCTCAAACTGGTTCATTTACATTTCCGGTTGGGGGCACCTGGTACGATTATCTGAATGGAAATACCATTACTGCCTCTGGATCTGTTCAAAATATTACGCTACAACCCGGAGAGTTCCATGTTTACCTGAACAGAAATCTTATTAACGCCGTTGTTACTGCTGTACCCGGTACAGCTAACCAGACCAATGAGTGGTGGTCAAATGTGTATCCTAATCCGGTAGTTACCAATTCTGT
>CAYHPA010000293.1:0-2359 GCA_964358155.1 uncultured Chitinophaga sp. | reverse complement strand
CGCTGAATTATTGAAAAACAAAGATTATTATACGGTGCAAAAAACTCCCATTTTTGACGGTGTTCATTATCTGCACCTTTTTGCCTGGCTGATGACAAAGCGGTATGACAAAATGGTAAAAAATCTTATTAACCTGAACAATATTTATTCAACTGATGAAGAAGCAATTGCAGAATTAAAAAGAAGAACCCGCAAGCTTTCAAAGCCAATACAAAAAGCAGCCTAAATATTAAAATACTCCCTTCCGGATTAAAGCCTTAATTTTAGCCCTTCACCAAACCCCATTTCCGGACCATTTATTTTTCCGGAAAGCTTTATAAATTGGATGAAGGCCCTGACTACACTCACAGACCCTGTATATGTTGAACCGAAAAAGTTCAGCCGATATGAAAAATTCTGGCTGAAGTATATGAATGATAAGAGGGATTTGCCATTTATTCATCTTCTTACCGCCATTCATATTTTGGTCATTCCGGTTGCCGTATTGCTTTACACTCCTTTGCTGGATGGCTGGTACTGGTGGCTGTTATATGTGCCCTACTTCTATGTATCACAAATGTATTTTAAAGGACGTTTTGGCCTGATGCTTCATTGCATTTGCCACCGTAAACCTTTCAAAAAACAATATAACTGGCTATTCAGTTATGTCATTTGGTTTGTTTGCCCTTTTTTCGGACACACTCCTGAAACTTATTTTGCACACCATATGGGCATGCACCATGTGGAAAATAATATGGACGATGATGCCAGCAGTACGCTGCCCTATCAGCGGGACAGCCTGCGGGGGTTTTTAGCTTATGTCGGCCGCTTCCTCTTATTGGGCCCCAGTGATACTTTCATGTATTTTTTCAGCCGCAAGAGGAAAAAATTTTATATGCGGCTTACAGCCGGTGAACTGGCTTTTTATCTTTTTTGTGTGGGTATGTGTTTCGTAAACCTGAAAGCCACATTGTTTATTTTCATCATTCCGTTTGTATTTGCAAGAATAGTAATGATGCTGGGCAACTGGGCGCAGCATGCTTTTGTAAACCTTAAGGAACTGGAGGATAATACCATCAACTGTATCAATACCAAATACAACAAAATGTGCTGGAACGATGGTTATCATGCCATCCATCATGTGCGGCCGGCCATGCATTACACAGAAATCCCAGGGGAATTTTTAAAAACGAAAGACAAACTGGCTGAGCAAAAAGTACTCACCTTCGACGGTATTCATTACCTCCACATATTTATCTGGCTGATGACAAAACGCTATGATAAACTGGCTAAAAACCTGGTGAACATAAACAATATGTTTTCCAGTGAAGAAGAAGCTATAGCGCTGATGAAGGAACGAACCAGGAAATACAAGCAAACTGCTTAAGAAAAAGCCCGGATTTAAAATCCGGGCTTTTCATTTATTATTCAGGCTTCTTATCCTCTTTCTTCACCCCGATCACTGGCAGCGTCTTTTCATGTATCAGCTGGTTAAGCTTTGAAACATCCTCATTCATTATTTTCTTCAGCTTGCTCAGCTGCTCATCAATCAGCACCACCAATTCAGCATAAGCATCTTTTGCCTGGCGGCTAAGACCAGACTGTCCTGCTGATGATGCGTTGTAAATACTGGATAATTTATCGTCCAGCTTAATGGGAAAGTTCAATACATCCTGTCCGCTTTTGGCTTTGGTCTGGTGCAGCGCATCTTCAACGGCTGTCATTTGCTTATTTACCGTGTCTATTTGCTGCTTAACTTCTTTAGGAAGATCTTTACCCATCCTGGCGCTGAAATCATTCATTTGTTGCCGAACCTCCCTGATGTTTTTAATGGCCTTCATGATCTCAGATGATTTATCCCGCATAGTGATGAGGTGGTTGAACTGTTCTTCATACTCGGCTTGAGAGGTTTTATAATTGGGATCTGCCAAAATTGTAAAAGCCACTTCTGCCGAATCACTGCCGGATTTAAACTTCGCATAATAATTTCCCGGTGCAGCCTTGGGCCCGCGGATAAATCCATTCCAGAGTATCAAACCTTCCACTCTTTCTGCCTCGGGATAATTCATATTCCATTCAAACTGGTTCATACCTTTTGTTACATCCACCTTATTTTCTTTGGATGAAGTAGAATAGGTTTTGATTGTTTTCCTGTTCTTATCCATCAGCACAATAGATAGTCTGGTGGAGTCAGTTACCTCTTCCAAATAATAATTGAATACAACTCCGTTGGAAGGGTTCATTCCCACATTTGCAAATGATGTTCCGGCAAAACCTCCGCCGCCGCCACGTCGTCCGCCACCCGGCATACGGTAAGCCGGGTTTACATCAAAAACATGGAGGCTCTTATTCAATACTTCAGATTTTCTCTGCTGGATTA
>CAYHPA010000292.1:0-2403 GCA_964358155.1 uncultured Chitinophaga sp. | reverse complement strand
TAGAGCATCTGACTGTTAATCAGAGGGTCGCTGGTTCAAGTCCAGCAGCAGGAGCAAAACCACGGAATCATCCGTGGTTTTTTCTTTTATCATTCCACTTTACAAAGTCCACAAACCGGCAGCCGCGGGCAAAAGAAGTACCCATTTCCGGCAACCCTAAAAAAAACTTTTTTTCATTGGGGAAATCATAAATTTCTCATTGATAAAAATACTATACATTTGGTGTGCCAAAAGGTATTTTACCCATTAACATTCTAAACTTCAAACAAAATGGCTACAAAAAAGAAAGCAAAAAAAGCGGCCAAAAAACCAGCCGCTAAGAAAGCCGCTCCAAAAAAAGCAGCAAAGAAAAAAGCCGCTCCAAAAAAGAAAGCAGCTAAAAAGAAATCAGCCCGCAAGCCTAATCCTGCATTCATGAAACCACTTCAGCCCAGCGCTGCATTAGGTGCTGTGGTTGGTAACGGTGCCATGCCCCGTACTGATGTGGTGAAAAAAATATGGGTGTATATAAAGAAGAACGGTCTGCAGGATGCTAAGAACAGAAGAATGATTAACGCCGATGACAAACTGAAAGTTGTATTCGGTGGAAAATCACAGGTATCTATGTTTGACATGGCTAAGCACCTTGCCAAGCACCTGAGCTAAGAAAAAAAAACTTACATGGTAAAGGACATCAGTTAAGCTGATGTCCTTTTTTTATTTTTATGAGGCCGGTTTATCTCTGAAAAAAGTTTCTCCTTTGATGAGCCAGGAAAATCCAAATGCCAGCAGCGCAATTGTTTCCAGTACAAAAGTGGGCTTGAATGATTTTAGTTTTTCATACAACCCCGGCACAAAACTGACAACACTGATGCCGCCGAGTGAAATAAGGATAACCCAGCCGCAAATTTTGTAAATGCCATTCCGTGTTTTCTTGGCGCCTTCAACAGGTCCCTGTTGTTTTGTTTTTACAAACTGGAACAGGCAAAAGAAAGCGAGGGTAAGAAAAAAAATACTTGCCGATACATAGTGCAATGTGTTGGCCACAGCGCTTTCGCCATCAGTAATGCGGGAGCAATGCATATCCGCATAGCTGCCAAAGTTGGTAGGAAACATAGCCACCAGCAGCGCAAAGAATCCGGCCAGCTTTGCTGCAATCTTATCTCCTTTATCATGTCCGTTGTAACAGAACATGAACAAGGACACGGCGCAGAGTGTGCCCACAAACCAATTGCCCATATCGGTATAATAAAACTGACTGATGGAAGGGGGAAACGTACAATCCTTTTCAAAGAACAGGTAACCGAAAATCAAAAGGAACGGCAGTATCATGCCAAGTATGCCTACGGCTTTGCGCAGGGTGAGATAGGAGATGACCAGTGTGTCATTGTGATTTCCGCCGGAAGATGCTGACATGGTAGTAGTGATTTATTCAGGAAATATAAGAAAGAGTAATAGTATATCCTGCGGTATGCAAAACCAGATAGTGTCTCAGTTTGAAATTAGTCCGCTAAGAAAAACTTTTTGAACCACATAGGCACAGTAGAAACATAGGAATTCACATAGCTATGTGCTCATGCTATGTGGCCTATCTGTCTATGTGGTTCAATTATTTTCAAACTGATGCACTACCCAAAACCAGGATTGGCTTGCCAATGACAAACAAACCCACTAAACCCCTTCAAAAAGCCTTTCATCAATATTTATTTGCCCTCAACGAAGAATATCGTAGTTTAAGGTTCATAAAACTCAAATGCCATGAAATGTCCATGACCGGAATGCCGGCCAACAACCGGTATGATTATTTTCATGGACATACTATGTGGCCAAAAAACAAATAAAAAATAAACACATGAAACAAAGAATTCTACTCCTCTTTGTAATGACTGCGTTCATTACAACATTACAAGCCCAGAAAAGTGACAAATCTTCCAAACCAGTAACCGGCTATGCCATTACCGCCATAGAGAAAGGCGGTAAAAGCTGGAAGGAAGTACGGCTGATCGACATTAATTCAGGCACTGTCGTAAAAAACATTTACAACAGCAAGCAGGAAACACAGCCGCTGAATGCACGAACAGGAAATGCAGTTGTAAAAAAAGAAAATCCCGGCAGCAGCAAAACCTACACCACAACTCTTACAAGCCCTGCCCCCGAAAGAAAAGTGCTGAACCTTGACCAGGAACTGGATAAGGCCAATGGCAACCACCAGGTGAGGACACATGTACGCACCGTTGTTATCCGTGAACATATTTCCAGCGACAAACCCTTTGCCGGCAGCTCAGCAGCTATGGCTTATGATAAAAAACATGAGCGGCTTTATTACACGCCAATGTCCATCAACCAGCTCCGGTATATTGATTTAAAGACAGGCAAGATTTATTTTTTTGAAAATGAGCCTTTTGGTGTAGTAAGGGGAATGGG
>CAYHPA010000291.1:0-2429 GCA_964358155.1 uncultured Chitinophaga sp. | reverse complement strand
TTTGCTGGTTCAGTAGTTCGCCATCAGGCGTCAGGTAAATGACCTCATCATACCCGCCTGCCGGACGGCCGGGTTTTCTTTGTTGGGATAATTCTTCGATAGCTTTTGCCAGGGGCTCGCACATCATTACCATACCGGCTCCGCCTCCATACTGGTAGTCATCCACCTGCCCATATTCATTCACCGCCCATTTACGAAGCTGGTGTACCTGCACGGTCAGCAAACCTTTTTCCTGTGCCCTTTTCATGATGCTGTGTTGCAAAGGGCTTTCTAATAGTTCAGGTAAAACGGTGAGGATGTCTATGTGCATTTAGCAAAGATAGCGGCTCAAATGAAACCCCCGGAGAACCGGGGGTTGTGGTAGAAACAAAAACCAACGATAGCTCATTTTCATGAGCATAATTTTAAATTCGTTTCAATTGCCTTTCAAAAGTATAAAGGAGGTATTCTTTATTATCAGGATAATTGTCATAGAAGAACATGATTTCTGTCAGATGAATAGTTTCCTTTTCATGGTTCACAATGAACAGCACTGCCTGCAGCTTCGGGTAATTCCGGGCTGATGAAGGGGATACCAAGGTTCATACCCCTCAGTATAAGTACAATGCCCATAAGGGTAATAAATACCGGAACAGCTTTTCTGAATGAATTTCTTATCCCGGGTTTCAGGTACTGCCCGGTAAGGGCCACCAGCATCATTGCAGGTAAAGTACCAGCGCCAAATGCAGCCATAAAGAAAATACTCTGCCCTACTGTTGTGAGGGAAAGAGTGGCCGCAACGGCTATGTACACCATGCCGCAGGGCAAAAACCCATTGGCCATTCCAAGCAGCAAGAAACTCACTGGTCCCTTTGCTGATCTGAGAAACTGGCCGGTCTTCTGCTGAATAAAAAAATAAAACCGGTTGAGAAAGCGGAAATGCAGGCTTTTCTTTTGTGCGAAATATAGAATGGCCAATACTAAAACTATGGAGCCGGCTATGATGGAAAACCATTGCTGGTATCCGCTGATGTAGATACTTCTTCCGGCAAGGCCAAATAGAAGACCTATCAAACTATAGGTGATGATCCTTCCGGATTGGTAAAGCAGCAGTGAGAAAAATCTTCCTGTTTTTGACAGGTGCTGAGTTGGCAGTGCAAGACTCAGCGGGCCGCTCAGGCCCACGCAATGCAGGCTGCCGTCCACACCCATGGTAAATCCTGCTATCATGACGGGTAACAACATCAGAGAACACTTAATAATTTTTCAGCGTAATAGCTTTTCCCTTCAGCGCTCCAGCTGATCTTGACTGTATAATTACCGGGAGAGATGAAACCTTGTTGAAATTCCTGTAGGGCCTGTTCGTTGATATCCAAAACAACCCTTTTGTCTTTTTTTTCATTGTAGGAGCAGTAAAACCACACTTCACCCGTCACCTCCTTGTTTTTCATTTCGGGAGGAAGCTGCAAACGGATTACTCCATCAGCGTTAGCGAGTTCTACTGAAGAAATCAGCCCATTGGCACGGCTTGTACCATCAATCACCTGCTGATAGCGGAGTTCGCTTTTGTAATATTCCTTTTCTACCAGCTGGTAGTCGGTGTTCACCGATCGGTAAACCAGGTAGAACATTCCGGCCCCAAATACAATGAATGCCAGCAGCAATTTATTTCCCCAGTTCATAAAGATTCAGTTAAATGAATTAATATTTTCCAAATGGCCCGGCAAAATTGGTACTGAGCGTTGTTATTTTCTTATCACCGTCATATAGCCCGATCTGCAGTTTCATTTTCCTTCCTGTAATGTATTTTTTTGGCAGCACTACAAAGAAAGAACCGGTGGCCTGGTCTTCTTCTTGCAGATGAATGTCGGTGGCGCCCACCAGTTCAATTTTCCCGTTATTCTTTGCATCTCCTTCCAGCCGCAGCGTAACAGGGATTTTATTAAGCGTCTTATTGATCACCTTAATATTAAACAGGTTGGAAAGGCTGTCCGTTCCTCTTTCCTGGTATAGCGTACCTTTTGTTCTGATGATGGTGCCGTCAATATCTTTCCGGCTGATGAGTAATAAAGCCAGGATGCCCGAAAGTACTATCAGCAGTACGGTATAGAATTTCATCCGTCCGGTATATCCGAGTTTCTTCCCTTCCGTTATCCCAGTTTCGGAAGCATAGCGGATAAGTCCCTTTGGCTTATGAATAGCCACCATCATTTTGTTGCAGGCATCAATGCAGGCTGTACAACCCACACATTCCATCTGTGTGCCATTGCGTATATCTATGCCGGTAGGACATACTTTCACACACTGGAAACAATCAATACAGTCGCCAGTGTTCACTTCAGGTACCTGGTTTTTCCTGTACTTTTCACTTGGTTCGCCTCTTTTGTAATCATAGGCAACGATCATGGAATTTCTGTCGAGTAATACGCTTTGCAGACGTCCGTATGGAC
>CAYHPA010000290.1:0-2480 GCA_964358155.1 uncultured Chitinophaga sp. | reverse complement strand
AGGTTAAAATGCTGAAAATTTCCCCTGCCATCATTGTTCTCCTTCATTACATGCACTACAGAAAGTGCAATAGGAAACATCATCATCGTTGTTGCTGTATTGCTCAGCCACATGCTAAGTAATCCCGTTGCCAGGATAAAACCGAGCACTATCCGGTCGCCGCTGGTACCCGTCAGCCGTACAATATTCAAAGCAATTCTTCTGTGCAGGTTCCATTTTTCAATGGCAAGGCCAAGCATAAAGCCCCCCATGAATAAAAAGATCACCTCATTTCCATAGGAAGATGCAGTGGCCTTGATCGTATTGATTTGCAATAATGGAAAAAGGATGAGGGGAAGCAATGCTACCACCGGCATAGGCAAGGCCTCCGTTACCCACCAGGTAATCATTAACCCGGCTACAGCCAGCACCCGTGCTGCGCTTTCAGAAACCTGGAAGGGATTTACAAAATAAAGAAGCAGGGAAATGACAATACCTGCAAGCAGCGAAATGAATTTGAATTGTTGTTTGGACAAGCAGCCAGATTTGAAATGAAAATACGACCTATTTGGGTTTCCCGCTTACAAAAGGATTTCCTTTTATATAAAACCGGTAAGGCAGTAAGGCATCCTTACCGGCATAATCCACTCCGATCCGTGGTGAAATGCCCATCTCATTTTTCCTGTAAACAAATCCATCATCAGCAATAAACAGCTCTTTGCCTTGCAATGAACAAACGCTGTGCATGGTAAAAATTCCCAATGCTTTTGACAAATTGCCGGGGCCTCTTGTCAATGTATTATCCAATTTCCTTTTGCCTGTTCGCTTCAGCATTGTTTCCACTCCTTTTATCGGTTCCAGTGCCCTTATGAGGATAGCATGCGGGACATCTTTACCATTCGTAACCACATTAAATAAATGATGAATGCCGTAACAGAGATACACATAAGCCACTCCTCCTGTCGCATACATGACTTCATTTCTTGTTGTCTTTCTTCCTCCAAAGGCATGCGAAGCTTTATCAATCGCCCCGGCATAGGCCTCCACTTCTACAATACGACCGGAAGTTTCCGCATTTTTGAATCTTGTCACAAAGATCTTTCCAAGCAATTCCCGGGCAATCTGCAAAATATCTTCCTGCTGATAAAATGAAACAGATAGTTTTTTCATACCATAATTTACTGTGCCGGCCCTGGCGAGTAAAAGACTTTTGCCCCATTCACTATTCACTACTCACCATTCACTATATTTATTCCTCAAAATAAGGCTTTGCTGAAAGAAATTGTCATAGCTGTCCAATCCTGGGGAGAAGCCCACCGGTTTATCCAAAAGCACAAACTATTCCGGTGGATAATTATTCCGGGCATTATCTATACATTACTTTTTATAGCCGGAATGATTTTTTTCTGGAAATCTGCCGATAGCGTGTGGTCGTGGGTAAGCAGCCAGTTGAATATTGAAGGATGGCTGCAAAAGGAAAGAAGCCCCTGGCTTAGTTTTTTATTTGTGATGACGGGTGTCATGCTCCGCTTAACATCCGTACTTTTTTATTTTTCCTTTTTCAAATACATCATCCTCATCATTGGCTCGCCGGTATTTGCTTACCTGAGCGAAAAAACCGAAGCCATCATAGAAGGCAAAGAACATTCGTTTAACTGGAGTGAGCTGAAAAAAGATTGTACCCGCAGCATAAAACTGGCCTTGAGAAATGGTGGCTGGCAAACGGTATATTTAATCGCCCTTGTATTGCTTTCACTGATACCGCTGATTGGCTGGATAACTCCGCTAATCGCCCTGCTGATGGAGTGTTATTACTTCGGTTTCTCCATGCTGGATTATAGCCTTGCCAGAAATAGTTTCACTCCTTCGCAAAGCATACACTTTACCGGCCGTCATAAAGGTTTGGCCATAGGCAACGGAGTGTTGTTTTACCTGGCGCATATTGTTATTCCCTTTGCCCCGGCTTATGCGGTGATAGCTGCCACCCTCACCATTCAAAAAGTAAAGACCGGTTAGCATGGCCACTGTTTATCTCATACCATCATTGCTTAATGAAGAAGGTTTGGAAGCCATTCCACCTTACATCACTGCTGCCATAAAAGACTGCCGGGTATTTTTTGCTGAAGATGAAAGAACGACACGTCGTTATTTCAAGCAACTGTGGAAGGCTTGCCTGCCGGGGCAGGAGATGATAATTGATGATTATGAATGGGTAAATATGTCTGACACCGCAAAAGTCACGGACATATTTAAAGACCATCTGAAAAAAAATCAAACCATTGGCATCATCAGCGAGGCGGGTTGCCCCGGTGTGGCCGATCCGGGACAACAACTTGTAGCCATAGCACAGGAAATGAATGTGGAAGTAAAACCATTGGTTGGCCCCAATTCCATTTTATTGGCATTGATGGCCAGCGGCATGAACGGTCAGCAATTTCAATTTGCTGGTTATTTACCAATAGATAACCAGCAAAGGGCAAAGGCAATCAGGGACCTTGAAA
>CAYHPA010000289.1:0-2486 GCA_964358155.1 uncultured Chitinophaga sp. | reverse complement strand
CGAAATAACAACCCTCCAGATCAAAAATATAAAAGACCCTTGAAAAATCAAGAGTCTTTTATTGAAACTGTCGGGTGGACTGGATTCGAACCAGCGACCCCTTGCACCCCATGCAAGTGCGCTACCGGGCTGCGCCACCACCCGAGCCTGGCAAGATTCATTTAATAAATCTTGCCTCCGGTATTGGTCCGAAGGACTCCTTCGGAGGAGGGCAAATGTACGGCAGAATCTCGCAAGTAGAAAATCCAAAACAAGCCTTATCTTCGCCCCTTAATGAAGCTACTCATTAAGCAGGCCCGCATCGTTGATCCCCTCTCTCCTTTCAACGGACAAATCACAGATATTTTTATTGAGAACGGAATTATTACCCAAATAGGTAATAAAATAACTGCCAAAGCAGACCGGGAGATAAAACTGGACGGCCTTCATGTCTCTCCGGGATGGGTGGATGTGTTTGCCAATTTTGCCGACCCCGGCTACGAATTCAAAGAAACGCTGGAGACAGGGGCTGCGGCCGCCGCCGCAGGCGGATATACGGATGTACTCGTCATTCCGAATACCAATCCGGTTATTCACAACAAATCTGGCGTTGAATACATTGCACAGAAGAGCAAGCCGCTGCCGGTCAATATCCATCCCATCGGTGCCATTACCAAAAACACCGAAGGAAAAGAACTGGCCGAAATGTATGATATGAAAGCCAGTGGTGCTGTGGCTTTTGGCGATGGCATCAACTGTGTGCAGTCCGCCGGCCTGCTGGTAAAGGCACTTCAATATGTAAAAGCTTTTGATGGCATTCTTATACAAATGCCCGATGATAAAAGCATCAATCCGCATGGACTGATGAATGAAGGAATTGTTTCCACTCAGCTGGGCCTTCCCGGAAAACCTGCCATGGCGGAAGAACTGATCGTTGCCCGGGATATCAAACTGGCCCGCTATGCTAACTCCAAACTTCACTTCACAGGAGTTAGCAGCAAAAAATCATTGGAATATATCAAAAGAGGAAAAGAAAGCGGCGCTGCGGTCAGTTGTTCGGTCACTCCTTACCATCTCTTCTTCTGCGACGAAGACATGACGGGATATGATACCAATCTCAAAGTAAATCCGCCATTAAGAAATAAAGAAGACCAGTCTGCTTTGCAACAAGCCATCAGCAATGGTACAGTTGATTGCATTGCCACCCATCACCTGCCGCATGAGTACGACAGCAAGGTGCTGGAGTTTGAATATGCTAAATTTGGAATGATTGGCCTTGAAACCGCTTATGCAGTATTGAGAACAATCATGCCCGCCATTTCAAATGAAAAATGGATTGAGCTTTTATCCATTAATCCCAGGAAATTGTTCGGATTGGAGCCTGTCAGCATAAAAGAAGGAAGCAAAGCTGCGCTTACATTATTTGACCCAGATAAAAAATGGACAGTGGATAAAGAAAATATCAAATCAAAATCAGTCAATTCTCCCTTTATCGGGAAGGAATTGACGGGTAAACTTGCTGGGATCATCAACGGAAAAAAAATTATTCTGTCCTAATTTTATTATTTATGCAAACCAGTCTTCATGCTGCATTGAAAGGCGTTATTACTGCCATACTGATGATCGGTATTGCCCTTGCCGTTTATTATTCCGGTCAACCTGCCAGTTCGCCTTTTCAATATCTTATCTATGCTGTATATGCTCTTGGGATAATCTGGACGCTTTTAGCCTATCGCCGGTCGGCTACATTCAGCGGAAAATTTCCTGACCTGTTCAGCCAGGGCTTTCGATGTTTTATTGTTGTTACGCTGATGATGGTCATGTTCACATTTGCATTCACCAAAATGCATCCTGAGTTTGCAGATGAAGCAGCAACAATGTATAAAGAGCAGCAGCTGAAAGAAAAGAATAAGCTGCCTGCAGATATTGAGAGTGAAGCTGCCAGTTACAAAAAAAGCTATACCACCGTTATTGTTTACGGGGCAATTATCGGATATTTGATCATTGGTGCAGGCGTAACTGCGGCTGCCTCAGGACTTTTAATGCGGAGAAATAATTCATGAACCTCTCTATCGTCATACCACTTATTGATGAAGCAGAATCGTTGCCGGAACTAACGGCATGGATTGAGAAAGTAATGAATGAAAAACATTACAGCTATGAGGTCATCTTTGTGGATGATGGCAGCAGTGATAATTCATGGGAAGTGATTGAAGGGCTTCGGGCAAAAAACCCAAACATCAAAGGGATCAAATTCCAGCGCAACTATGGCAAATCTGCCGGGCTGAACGAAGCCTTCCGTGCAGCAAGTGGCGATGTGGTGATAACGATGGATGCCGACCTGCAGGACAGTCCGGATGAAATACCTGAACTGAACCGAATGATTACTGAGGAAGGTTATGACATGGTAAGCGGCTGGAAGAAGAAACGCTACGATAATACTTTTACCAAAAACATTCCTTCCAAATTTTTTAATGCGGTAACAAGAAGTGTATCCGGCATTAAGC
>CAYHPA010000288.1:0-2499 GCA_964358155.1 uncultured Chitinophaga sp. | reverse complement strand
CGATGACGAGTATGTTACTGCCTGGTATAAACTTACAGGAACCAGTGACGGCAGCATGGGAATGCCCAAAGGCCCTTTTGAAATGAGTTCTATTGACGTAGTAAAATTTAAAGACGGAAAAGCTATTGAGCATTGGTCTTTCCTAGAAATGGCAGATGTAATGAAAATGATGCCGCCGCCCCCGATGGATCCAACAATGAAAATGGAGAATAAATAACCATCAGGTACTGATATAATTTCTGAAATCGGTCTTGTTCAACACGAGGCCGGTTTTTTTGCTTACTTGATAATGCTGACTGCATAGACAGGATCCTGCCGGCAGGTCGTGTTGGCCTGGCAAACATTGGCCATGCTGAGGGAAACGGTTGTCGTTTGTGCCTCTGTAATGATCTGCTCCCAGCTGGGTGTCGTATTTTGAAACTTGCTCAGGTATTTTTCAAGGGCTGTCACAAAATTGGAAGTAAAATATCCGCCCACATCCGTGTTGCCATAAGCAAACTGTCCTTTTTTAGCAGCGGTGGCTATTACTGAACCCTTTGATTTCATAAACAGGTTGTAACAATAATTTCCATCCCAGCTTAAAAGCGATTTGGCGGTAAGCGCAAAATTTTTCCCTTCAGGCTTCAGTAATCCGAGGTTGGAATTGCAGCAATCTGCCAATATGATATTCAGCCTTGCACCCTTGGCCTTTATCATATTATACACTTCAGATTCATTGAGTGTAGCTACTGTGATATCCTCAAAGCGGCTTTGGCGCAGATCAAACTGGGGATAAGGCTGGTTTTTATCCTGCTCAAAACTGTATCCATGACCGGAATAATAAAAAACAACAATATCATCTGCCCCCGGCTTCAGTCCTGCTATGGCTGTTTCTACATTCTTTTTTCCAAATTTTGTCCCGCTTATCTCGATGTAGTTGATAGGTATCTTTAAAAAAGTAGCCACATCCTTCATCTGGCTGGAAAGGTTTTTTACATCTTTCTGAACACTGTAGCCGATGCGGGGATCTTCTGTATTGGCCACAATTATAAAATGAATTTTTGCCGGGGGAGTGTTAACAACAGGTGTTGTCGGATTGTTGTTCGGATTTGGTTTAACAGGCGGGGTTACCGTTACCACCGGGTTAGTAGTGGTCTTGAAAAGGTTGACATAAAAGCTTTCTGTTTCCAGGAAATACTGTTTGACATAAGCTTTGGTAAGGTCTTTATCATTCATCACTTTTACGGCGAGCATTTTACCGTATTCAAATGTGCCATCGGTATTTTGCGAAGTGACACCCCAGGGTTTAAAGTCCTTGTCCTCTGCTCTTTTTTTAAACCAAAGTACATCAGGATTATAGGCCTCATTATCTTTTTTGCCCGAAGTGTTAATGATATATTTCGGTCCTTTCCCTTTGAATTGCAGTGTAAGATGCGGCAACCCGTCTATTTTGGAACGGCCCTCCACTTCATCAAACTCCATATCCACCACATATATTTCACTCTTGGTGTTATTAAAATACCTCACCCGCATAAAACCAGTACCATTGCCATACCGCACCAGCATGGCAGTGTAGCGGGGAAATTCCGTCAGGTTCTTAAACTCATAGCTGATCTCGTAAATAGAAAGAGAAAAACCCTTGAAAGAAAGTAAAAGGAAAACACTTGAAATGAAAATTCTTGAAAACACTTTCATACGTCCGGGTTTATGATTCATAAATTTAAAAAAAATAACCCAAATAACCCGTCTGAAAAAAAATTACCCCCAATCCATGATGTATTGGGGGTAAACGCCGTTGCTTCTGCTGATTTAATTGCAGAAATAGGGATCATCGGGGTTTCCATTATTGACAGGAAAGCAAAAATGCAGTTTCCTGCTGCTGATGCCTGTAATATACACTTTGACATTGTTGCCTTTTTTACTTTCAGGGGCCCGGCCATTCAATCCCGCTCCGGCCGGTATGCCATAAACAATAACTGTTTCACTTCTCAAAACCTTTTTTTCCTTTTTCATATAATCCACCCGCAAAGTAACCTTGTCCAGCGTAGCATTGGTGCCATTGTACACAGGTATATTAAATGCATCTACTCCATCATCGTTGGCAGTATAATTCAGTTTGCCGATAGTAATATACTTTGGCCAGTTGTTTCTGTACTCTTTTTCCTTTAGTGCAGCAGCGGCCCGGGCTGCCTGTAGTTTTTTCTTTTCCTCCTCTGCTTTTTGCTGAGCTGCTTTTTGTACGTCTGCCGGTTTAGTTTTTGTTGTAGTTAAATTTGACTTCGCTTTTTCGTTTACAACAACCGGCTGGTTGGTTTTTGTTGTATTTGCAACCGGCGGCTGACTTTCTTTTGCCTCTGTTGCAGGCCTTTCGGCAGTAATTGCTGAGACTGAGCCTTGCTGAGAAGTTTTTTCGTCTGTAGCAGAAGCTGCGTCATCATCAGCATCATCGTCATCGCCGGTTTCTTCATCATCCATTTTATCCTGGTCACCGGGTTCATCCTGATCATCTTCATCGTCTTC
>CAYHPA010000287.1:0-2537 GCA_964358155.1 uncultured Chitinophaga sp. | reverse complement strand
ACTTCCTGCTTTTACATAAGTTGGCAGATTCCAGGAAAGAGCGCCATCAGGTGCGAGATAGACTGGTCTTGGTTGTGTTTCCTTCGGTGGCCATTGGTCAAATTTTTTCCATTGATTGGCTCCTGTCATGAAAACAGTGGCTTCGGCTATATTCGGATCATCGCCTTTTCCTTTAAGGTAATAATTAAAGAAAGGTATCTCAATGCTGTTCTGGTACCAGATAGAAGTGTTGGAACCGAATCTCACATTTCCCATGCTGCTTCCGTCACGGCCACCCCATTGGCCATGGCTCCATGGGCCCATCACAATCTTATTATTCGCACCCGGATTTTGTTTTTCAATCGCCTTATACAAATTCCATGCACCATAACAATCTTCCGCATCAAACAAACCGCCAACAGTAAGCATGGCCGGTTTGATATTGTACATGGCGCGGCGGGCATCTCTTGCCTGCCACCATTCATCATAGTTGGGATGTGCATAGAGGTCTTTCCAGAAAGCCACACTGTCTTTCATTAGTTCCATCAGTTTTGATGGAGGATTTTCTAAATAGAATTTATAATTATCCCGGATAGGAAAATCAAAACCTCTTGAACCAACAGTGGTTGGTTTCGGTCTTGGTTTGCCAAAACCCGAGTAGAAACTAAAGCCATCCATTTGAAAGAAAGCGCCGTTGTGATGAAAATCATCACCCAAAAACCATTCGGTTACCGGTGCCTGGGGGCTAACAGCTTTTACAGCCGGATGACCAGATGCGGCAACCATCGTAGCATAAAAGCCGGGATAAGAAATGCCGAAGGCGCCTACATTGCCATTGTTGTTGGGAATATTTTTTATCAGCCAGTCAACAGCATCATACGTATCACTGGCCTCATCAGTCTCATTGCCGGTCTTATTTTTATTGAAGGGACGAACATCAACAAATTCGCCTTCGCTCATCCACTTGCCTCTTACATCCTGGATGACGATGATATAATTCTCCCGGCAATAATATTTCCAATGGCTGCTCAGCAGACGGTTGCTGAATTCCTTTCCATACGGGGAGCAGGAATAAGGTGTCCGGTTCATCAGGATAGGATGCTTCTCACTTTTGTCGTTGGGTAAATAGACAGCGGTAAAAAGTTTTATCCCGTCCCGCATGGGGATCATCAATTCCTGTTTGGTATAGTTCTCTTTTATCCAGGCGGAGTCCTGGTCAGTTTGGGCAAAAGAAACTACGGAGAAGAGAATGAACAGAAAGCCAATGGCAATTTTTTTCATGTATTTGTTTTGAAGGATTAAATTTACTGATTCTACCTTCACCTACATTTTATTTTATGCAAACGAATGAAGAAGTCATAAGCCGGTTCTACACTGCTTTTCAAAAGCTGGATTACCAGGGCATGAACAGTTGCTACAGCGATGATATTGTATTCAACGACCCTGCTTTTGGTTTGCTGCGTGGCGATGAAGCAAAATGCATGTGGGAGATGCTTTGCAAGAATGCCAAAGATTTTTCGCTGACATTTTCTAATATTCAACTGGTAGATGGAGAATATGCCACCTGCAACTGGGTAGCTAAATATACTTTCTCCAAAACAGGAAGAAAAGTGGTGAATCACATCAAAGCATTCATGCGGCTGAAGGACGGAAAGATCATTGAACACAGCGATGGCTTTAAACTCAGCAAATGGGCTGCACAGGCATTGGGATGGAAAGGCGAACTCTTCGGCTGGATGGGATGGATGAAGAGAAAGATACAGAAGAATGCGAGGAAGAATTTGGTGGCGTTTATTGAAAAGAAAAATGGTTAGGATAAATGGTATATAAAGTAAATAAGGTATATTATGGGTCAGGACGTACTTTATATACCTTATTTACTTACTACTAAGAACTCAATCCTCCAGCACTCCAAACTTTCCTGCATTCACATCATTAATGGCTTGTTCCACTTCCTGCCAGGTATTCATCAGGAAAGGGCCATATGCGGCAATGGGCTCGTCAATCGGTTCGCCGGAAAGAACAAGAATGATGCTGTCTTCTGTTGCTTCCACTGAAATTTCTTCCCCGTCATTCTTAAACAATACAAAATGGTCGGCGTTGACTTCGCTGCCGTTCATCAGTGCTTTCCCTTTTACTACCAGTAAGCCGGTATTGTAGTTGGCCGGAAATTTCAGTTTTGCTGTTGCATTTTTCTTCAGCCTTGCATTATACAGCTGCATGTGAGTAAACGTAAAGGCCGGGCCTTTTACTCCGTTGTATTCGCCTGCAATCACTTCAATAAAACTTTTTTCATCCGGCAAATAGGCACGGCCCATCACCTGGTTGCTGATCTCCTGGTATTTGGGTTTTGTTTTTTTATCCTTTGCAGGCAGGTTTACCCACAGTTGAACCATCTGAAAAGGTCCTCCTGTTTTGCTGAATTCTTCTTCATGATATTCTTTATGCAGCAAACCTGACCCGGCTGTCATCCACTGCACATCACCTTCGCCAATGATGCCGCTGTTGCCGGCGCTGTCGTGGTGGGCTACTTTTCCCTGATAGGCAATGGTTACTGT
>CAYHPA010000286.1:0-2577 GCA_964358155.1 uncultured Chitinophaga sp. | reverse complement strand
GTGTTCCGGGAATTGTTGGATATCGGGGAGACAATATAACAGGAAGTACCGGGGTTGATCCACAAACTTTAGTTGGTGAAGGAACAGTTACTTTAGACGTTAATGCAAACAGATCTGACCCGAATACTTTTACGACCGGCGGAGTTGCAGAATTTGATGGTATTGCAGATCCAGTTGTTGCATTACAAGGATCCGGTACAGCGGATGCACCAAGCGTTGTTATTTATTTGAACACGACCTTACTTGAAAACATTCTTGTTACTTATAATCTTCGTGATATTGATGGTTCTGCGGACAATGCAGTTCAGCCTGTTGCTTTACAATACAGGGTAGGGAGTTCTGGTAATTTTACCAATGTTCCTGCTGGTTTTGTAGCAGATGCTACAAGCGGACCAAGCCTTGCTACATTAGTTACTGCCATTAGTGCAACTTTGCCAGCCGCTTGTAATAACCAGACTGAAGTACAGGTAAGGGTTATTACATCCAATGCTGCAGGCAATGATGAGTGGGTGGGAATAGATGATATAGTTATTTCAGGGCAAGCATTAATTACCACACCAGTTAATCTGATCAATTTTTCTGGTTACAAGCAAGCTAATATGAGTTTTCTTAGCTGGAGCACCAGCAGTGAACAAAATAACCAGGGCTTTGATGTGCAGCGTTCAACTGACGGTATCAATTACTCATCCATCGGATTTGTAAACACACTGGCACCGGGCGGCAACAGCGCTACCAATCTGAACTATAATTTTACTGATAACAATGTGGTTGGCAGCAAGCATTTCTATCGCCTGCGGCAGGTGGATATTGACAACCGCAGCCGCTTTAGTAATGTTGTATTGATAAAAGGAGATAAACCTACTGCGATTGCTATTGATGGTCTCTTCCCGAATCCGGCCAGCAGCACCGTAAATGTTCTGATAGCTGCGCCAAGCAAGGATAAAGTGACTGTGATGGTAACAGATATGGCAGGACGCACTGTTGCACAGCAGGTAGCAAATGTGGAAACCGGCAGCAATACCATGCCGCTTGACATCAGCCGCCTGACCAATGGAACCTATATGGTGAAGCTGGTATGTGCAAATGGTTGTGAAGGAGCAGTAGGTAAGTTTGTGAAGCAATAGAAGCCTCCGCCAACCCCCTCCGCAGGAGGGGCTTACGAAAACCCTAGTTTTTGAAAAGGGTTGAAAGTAGGGAAGATGCTGAGAATAGAGTTTCGGAAAACCAATTATAAAAATCCGTTTCGCTGAAAAGCGGGACGGATTTTTTTATCCTTCAATCAACTTTGCTATACCAAAAGCGGCCCCAGCGGCCACAGCGCCGATCAGCATTACCCGCAATGCACCGGACCAAACTTTAACTCCTGTCATTTTGCTTTTGAAGAATCCAAAAACAAATAAACAGATAAGGGTAACGATGGCTGAAATTTTCAATCCGTCAATCGGGGAGCTTACAAAGAAATAAGGACTTAAAGGAACCATGCCGCCAACGATATAGGATAGGCCGATATTCAATGCTGATTTGGTAGCTCTCTTTGGATCTGGTCTTTCCAGTCCCAGTTCATATTTCATCATAAAATCCACCCACTGCTTTTTATCTTTTGCAATTTCTTCGGTGGCCTTATTCTGTAAGTCCTCACTCAAACCTATTTTGGCAAAGAATTCTTTTGTTTCTTCAACCTCACGGTGCCGGAGGTTTTCCACTTCATAGTATTCCCGTTTTTCTTCACTGTTGTAGTGGTCCTGCTCGGTTTTTCCGGCCAGGTAGCCGCCAAGCCCCATGGCAATGGAGCCCGCTGCCACTTCTGCAATACCGGCAATCACAATGATGTCGGTGGAACTGACTGCACCACTAAGACCGGCGGCCAGTGCAAAAGGAACGGTGAGGCCATCACTCATGCCGATTACAATATCCCGCAGGGCATCCGAGCTTTTCAGGTGTTCTTCGGTATGATGATGGTCGTGGTGCAGGTGAGTATCCATGGAATGAAGATAAATGTTTTTGGAAATGGAAAGCCGATGATTGTCATCAGGTGGTATGACAAGACTCCGAAAGCCGGCAATTCCTGTTTTATCCTAAAACTTTAAGACTCTTCCCAACAATACCGACACAATCCATTATTTGTTCCTGCGTAATAACAAGCGGGGGGGCAAAGCGTATCTTATCGCCATGTGTTGGTTTGGCGAGCAGGCCGTTTTCTTTTAGTTCAATGCAAAGTTCCCATGCTGCATCTTTGTTGGGGTGATCAATTACAATGGCATTCAATAATCCTTTGCCCCTGATAGTACTGATATATGGTGATTGCAATTTTTCCAGTTCACTTCTCAGCAATTTTCCCAATGCATTTGCATTCTCCGCCATCTTTTCATCTTTCAATACTTGTAATGCAGTTATTGCCACTTTGCAGGCCAGGGGATTGCCACCATAGGTGGAGCCATGTTCCCCGGGTTTGATGGTCATCATGACTTCATCATCACAAAGTACAGCGCTGACGGGCAGCATGCCGCCGCTCAACGCTTTTCCTAAAAGTAAAACATCGGGTCGCACATCTTCATGATCGCAGGCCAGCATTTTTCC
>CAYHPA010000285.1:0-2599 GCA_964358155.1 uncultured Chitinophaga sp. | reverse complement strand
AGAGTGGAATTAAAACCGGCGAACCGGGGCTTTGAGCAATCCCTTCAAATAGGATATGGCCTTGCATGCGACGGCCTTTGCAGACCCAATGGCTTTCCTAAAAATAAATTGGCACTTGCCTGGTTGTTTGATATCAGCGAGAGCAACTTGCCCGGATGGATGAGTTTGTTCGAATTCATTTTGCGCAGGCAGGCAAAAGCGGCAAGAAAGAAAGGAATAGATAAACAACTGACCGAAAAATATGTGAAGTTCTGATTTACGCCTTAAGCTTCAAAAAAATGTCCCCCGGTTATGGAGGACATTTTCATTATGAATTTATTTATATAGTTTATTCTACTGTATAATAGCTCAACTTCATTTCCACACGGCGGTTTTGCTGACGTCCGGCTGCAGTATTATTGGTAGCAATCGGCATTGTTTCACCATGACCGGCAGAAGTGATGCGGCCGGCATCAATACCCTTGCTGATAATATAACTCCTTACCGAAGCAGCACGGTCATCACTCAGCTTTTGGTTGTATTCTTCAGTACCTACCCAGTCAGTATGGCCATCAATCTGTAAACTCATACCAGGATTTTCCTGCATGATCTTAACCACATCATTCAATCCTTTGTAGGATTTGGTCTGAAGTTTAGCACTACCCGTAACAAACAGGATATTCTTGGCTGCTACTTCTACCCTCTTCCTTATTTCTTCAGGAATGATAGGGCATCCAAAATTCTCTCTTGGGCCAGGAATGGTGATACACTTGTCCTCCTCATCATTTACACCATCACCATCTGTATCAGGTATCGGGCAACCCTGGTAACGGGCCACACCGGGAACAGTAGGACATTTATCTTCTTCATCATTGATACCATCTTTATCGCTGTCTGGTATCGGGCAACCCTGGTAACGGGCAAGACCCGGAACATCAGGACATTTATCTTCTTCATCATTAATGCCGTCTTTATCCCTGTCAGGAATCGGGCAGCCCTGGTAACGGGCTAATCCTGGAACATCCGGGCATTTATCATCTTTATCAATAATACCGTCGCCATCCCTATCCGGGCAACCTTGTAATGCGGCAGGTCCGGGATCATCCGGGCAGGCATCTATATTATCCGGAATGCCGTCCTTATCACGATCAGGTATAGGAATAACTTTAGGGGCTTTCTTCTTTAATGCACCGGCTATGCCAATGCTATGCTGCAAATGATAGTTAGAAGTCTCTGTAGAAACCGGCACCCTGTATGTGGAAGTGATGAACAAATGGGCTTCATCCCAGAAATTTACTTTTACGCCAAGACCAAGTGGCAGGAAAGCGCCAAAATATGAACGATACTTGTGTGCGCCTACACCGGCAATGATATAAGGCTGCACCCAATATTGTTCAGTCGTCATTTTCAGGTTAACCGTAGCGCTGGCTTCCAGTAAAAAACTCTCATTGAAGAATATCTTATTGGGCATCGGATAGTTGATAAATGAACCACCCAGGTTTGCATTGAAATCAACATGATTGGTAAGGCCCTGAAAATAGTTTAATGCCAAACCAGGTGACATCTGCCGCATACGGGCAAAATTTTTATTACTGATCACCGTACTCAGTGAAGTAGTACGTATCCGGTCAGGAGTAATAAAGTCGTTCAGAAAAAAGCTGACGCCAAGAGCTTTGGGACGTACCCATTCTTTTTCTTTATTCTGACCATAACTGGCGGATACAAACAGGGATAGTGCGAACAATACGGAAAGTATCTTCTTCATAAAGAGATAGTTTGGTTTTAAAACTGAACAAAAATAACGGCTAAGTTCAATATCCTAAAATAAATTATTTACTTCATATTCACAGTATTGGAGGTCTGTTTTTCCGGAAAAACCTGATTTTCGGGAAAATCTGGCTCATCAAGCAGGCTTTCGCCCTTTATTTTGAAGCAAAGTATTTTTCTCTCAGCCTTTTATCATCGCCATAAATATCGTCATAAAAAGCAATGCCCCCATTTCTGCCTTCGCAGGTAATATAGCGGATATAAACCGGCATTTTGCTTTTCAACCCGATGCTTCGTTTTTGCTTGTTTTGCAGCCATGTCCTAACCGAATCGGCCCTTGAGTTACTTCTTCCGCCATTGACATTGTCATTTTGTAAAAGATAAAAGGTGAGCTTCTCCCACTCCTGCACACGGACACAGCCATGACTCAGTGACCGCATGGTTTGCCCAAACAAATACCGCTGATTGGTGTCGTGCAGGTAAACGGAATACTTATTGGGAAATACGAATTTCATTATGCCCAATGCATTGGCATCACCACTGCCCTGCACCACCCGGTAAGGAATTCCCTTACTGTATTTTGACCAGTCCACTGTAAAAGGATCCACCTCTTCGCCTTTTGAGTCCAGCAGACTGAACCCTTTTTTGGCCAGGTAGCCCGGATTTTTTTTCACCGCCGGCAAAATTTCTTTTTGAACAATACTTGGTGGCGGCACCCATTGCGGGTAAGTAATCAGTTCGTTGATATTACTGGTAAGCACCGGGGTTCTTGTTTTATTTTTACCCACCACAACTTTAGAAGAAATTTTGGCTGAATCCCCCGCAATCAATTGCATATAATAGCTGGGAATGT
>CAYHPA010000284.1:0-2649 GCA_964358155.1 uncultured Chitinophaga sp. | reverse complement strand
AAGATATGTAACTGTTTCTACAAACTCCAGGGTCTTTTCAGGTGAATCGGAAATATTTAGACCTGTAAGTTCGGTGAGAATTGCAAAATCATCTATTTTCAGCTTCAGTTTCTTCATCAGTCTTGAAGCGGCAAACAGGTAACTCAGGTTGGAAAAGGTTAAGTTACCATCCGGCAGTAGCGGCAATAATTTATCCAAATCCTGCTCTTTGATTTGCAGGCAAACCGATAGACTGGATTTGAAATTGCTCAACAATTGAGAACCGTCAACTTTTTCGGGTAATAAACCTTCGTCAATAAAACCATTTTTAGCTTTGTTCAGGAAAATTTGATGATAAAACGGTACAGTTCCATTTTCCATGAACTCTTTATGAGGAATTTCTTCATAAAAACCAACCAACTCGGTGATTTTAAGACCTGTTTCTTCCGAAAGCTTCGCCAAAGAGGCCGCTTTTGTCAAACAAGCGTCACGGAGTTGTCCATTGCCAAGCTTGGCTTGTGAAATGATTTCATCTAATACTTCAAATTTCCATCCCGTTTTCTTTTGTAACCGCAGAAAACGATGTATTCTATCTAAAGCCACATCATTTAGATTGGCTATTTCTTTTTTGGTGGTATCGCAGGTCAGGTCGAGGTGTTTAATGAAAAGATTTTTTGCCGGGTCAATAAACCTCAGCGATAACAACAAAACAAGTTCCTTGTAAGTAAGCCCTGTTTTGGTCAGGAAGGTATCTACCACCTTCATCTCATCTGAGGCTGTAGCAGCAGTAGTATTCCAATATAGCTGTTGATTAGCCGCATCGGGTGTTACAATCAGCTCTCTTTCAGCATCGGTAAGACCCAGCTTCTCTGCAGCGATGGCCTCATCAGCCGGATTGCCTGCCGATTGGAAGTCTCTCATCAATTCCGCACGGGGGATATCGAACCGGGTGAAATATGCTTTGCCTTCCGTGTGGTTTAAATCAAAGGGGAGTTTAAAGGCATACGCATTGGTTCGTAAAGCATCGTAGGCATTGGCATTTACATATTCTGGCGCAGCCGCCAATTCTTCAGCAGACGAAAGGGTTTGTCTCAACCGGAATACTTTGTAATTATTTCCTCCGGTGTGAACGATTTTACAAACCGCTTTTTTATCCCGCAAATAATGAGGTAAGGTGTCTGATAATCCCGTTGTTGTTTCCGTTTCGAAAATCTGTGCCTGATCGGTTACGGGCATACCTGCCGCTACCAGCGTATTGAGCAGTCCATTGGATATTTTACCTTTCAACGGATCCGCTCCGTCAGAGAGCGTTCCGGTGTAATCAATACCGGCATCGGGGGCAACTGCTTCCTCTAGTAATTCACACACCAGATCAATGTAAGGCACAGGAGTATTGGCGTTTTCGCAACCTAAATCAATCTCACCTAAATCGGGTCTGCGTTCAAATAATACATTCTTGGCTATTTTTAAGGTGGGACGAACTGCCGGTGGCGGTGGGGCAGGAACAGTAATGTCAACTACACTTCTCTTATCCAAAAACTGAAGTATCTCAACAAGATAGGCAGCCGGGCTATACACAGAACGGCAATGCTCACAGGCACAGAGATCGGTAAGCTTGAACAGTGATTTCAGGTTAGGGAAGTCTTTGCTAACCGCCTCCAATTTCATGGCAAGGGATTTCATTTCTAAAGCCGGGACATCCATAGCCCTCATAGTATCCTGCAATTCGCCCACAATAAGCATGGCGGCTGTATTGGTGCGTTCTGCCCTTCTGAAAATGGATTCGGCCTCTTCGGCTTTGATACCTGCTTTGGGGGCTATTTCTTTTACAAAGCGGGTTTCGCCTATGGCAGCAATGCTTTGTGCGGAATGAATATTCTCCTTTAATAAGGCATTTGTTTTACTATAATGAGGAACCAGTTTAAAAACACGCTGCACGGATTTCAATTCTTCCCGCATGGCTTCGTTTTTCTTTGTAGCCAGTTTTTTCTTTTTGAGAAAAAGATCAATATTGCTAAGTTGCAAATCAAAATCATCATGGCTGGTAAGAAATTCAGTGATTTCTTTGTGGTTTTTCAAAATAATATTCTTCTTTTTCTCCCTTTCCAACTGTGCAGTAAAGGCCATGGTAGGATATGCCTTTTCCATTTTTCTAACAATGGACGATGCATGAAGGTCAATAAGTTTTTTGTCTAATGGTTTGCCGGCAAGGTCTATTTTGTCTGCCAATTTGGTTAATTCCTCTTTCCAGGCGGCTTTGTTCAGTTTGGCTAATTTTCTTACATCCTCCGGTTTTTTAATTTTTTGCGATTCACTGATATGACTGATGATCAGGTCATCAAACCCCAACAATTCGCCCAAGGCAATGCTTGTTTTTGCATGGGTTGCTTTTGCTTCACTGCTAAAGAAAGAATCATCTGTTATTTTTTGGAGGAAAGCATTCAGGTCGTTTTTGTTTTCCTCGAATATTTTGCCTATCTCATCTATCTTGTTTTCCAGCACAAAGCGGCTTATCAGGTTAAGCACTTTGCGGGGATGCTCATTTTTGTAGTATTCTTCTGCCTTCTTTTTATATTGTTGCAATAGCTCCACATTTCTCTTCCATTCCTTCGCCACCTTATCCGATACAATCAATTCTTTTGCGGCAGCTTCCACATCACTTTGTATGAC
>CAYHPA010000283.1:0-2704 GCA_964358155.1 uncultured Chitinophaga sp. | reverse complement strand
GTTACTACATTGGCTGCCCAGTTGCCAGTTACACCGGCTGGTAAACCGCTGAAAGTGGCTCCGGTAGCACCGGTTGTATTGTAAGTAATATTGGTAATCGGAGTATTGATACAAACTGTTTGTGCGTCTGTACCAGCAGCCGAACTAAGTGTTATAGTGTTAAGCGGGTTAACAGTAATGGAACCGGTAGCTGTAGTGCCCGGGCATCCACCTGTAAGTGTTACTGTATAATTAAATGGAGAACCAACCGATGTGGTTGGTGTGCCGCTGATGGTTACCACATTGGCTGCCCAGCTGCCAGTTACACCGGCAGGTAAACCACTGAAGGTTGCACCGGTAGCACCGGTTGTTGAATAAGTAATATTGGTGATTGCTGTATTTACACAAACTGTTTGTGCATCGGTACCGGCTGCGGAAGTAAGGGTAATTGTATTAGCTGATAAAAAGGCATAGGTACAGAAGCTGCTGGAAGCGCCTAAAGCAAATACCGTATTCTGGAATGTCCAGTTTGCAGTTGTATAAATCAGTGTCGACATTTCCAAAGCCGAACAGACACCTGCAGATGATGCAGCACAATTGCTGAATTTCCCATTATCAGGTTCATTGGTACTATTAGATGCTGCCGGTAAGGGACCGGGGGACATTACAAAAGCCGTTTGGCCGTTTACCAGACCAGGCGGCAAACTGCTTTCATTCAGGGTTGGTCCGGGTGTTGGATCCCAGTTGGCATAAGTGGTGGTTCCGTTATTATTGGCAAGCAACGCTGTGATAAACCGGATGGGTGTTCCGTTAAATCCGCTGGTAGGTCCTCCCACGGGGCCGGTCTGATATACCAGCACCTGGTCCCCTCCAAAAGTTAAATTCATACCATCGGTACTGTTTGCCGCAGGTACGATGGGTGTTACGTTGGCAACTACGCCCAGCGGAGTTGTGCCGGCATGATCTGAATAAGCTCCCCAATCATAATATTCGTTTGGCGATGCCACCTCATCATGATATCTGTTTATAAAAAACACTTCAGTTCCCTGTGCTATGCCCCCTGCGGGTACGGTCCATTGTATCACCGCTTCTCTTCCCAATCCAAAAGTGTTAGGAGGGTAGTCTTCGTCATGCCAGTTATTTGAAACGGCATTCCAACCCCTGTCGGTAAAAAATATTACGGTACCGGCTGCCAGTCCGCCGGGCCTCAGTACAACAATGGAAAAACGGTCTTCAAATTCCGCAACCCCAACTGTAAAAGTATTGGATGGGTCAAAATCTGACTGGTAACTTACAAGGGCAAGGTCTCCGGCTGCCAGGTTGTTTTGTGCAAAAGACCGGGTTGAAAAAATCGATAAAGCGAGCAGTAAACAAAGAAGCGGGTAACTTTTTTTCATAAACTAGGTTGTTTGGTATTAAGGCAAAGCGAAATAAAAAAATCAGAACGGAATATACATTGCTGTCCTTTTTGCTTAAAAGCAGGCAATGATAAACTACTAACCTTTAAAGATATTTTATTTTTTCTTTACGCCGCTATCAATTTGGAGATAAAAATTGGTCATTTGCTTTTATCCCATAATCCCGCAGTCTTTTCCCGGAAAAAAAACCCTCAGGGGTGCAGATTATATTGATTCGGACTATTTTATTATCAAAACAATAAATTTTTAAACCTTCCAGTTCATCCAAAGCAGTAATGGTACCCGGTATGGGATTTTCCATAAACAGATCATCTGTTAGTTCTGCATCAGTCAGGCAGATAACCATGTTTTTGATAATGGCCCCCGCCCCTTTGTTCCAGGGATTGCAGGTATTGATAAGCCGGATAATCTGCCGGCTGCTCATCCTGTCCCATTTTATCATCAGGTCAGCCGCAACCGGTTTTTTAAAATAATGTGCTTTTGTTTCATCCTGCGGAGTGGATGGAAGTGCGGGATGAAGCCGGGAAAGCTGTAATAATCTTATTGCCATGGAAGCGCCCAATATACCCAGTTTCTGCAGCTGAATGCCAAAAGTATCCCTGTCTTCAATTGTAATTTTTTGCTGCAATACAATTGGGCCGGTATCAATATTTTCATCCACGATATGAACGGTGATGCCGCTTTCCGTTTCTCCCTGCATCATCTGCGCCAATACAGGGTTTGCACCACGGTATTGCGGCAGCAATCCGTAATGAAAATTTATAAAGCCACCGGGTACTATGTTTAATAATGATTTTGGAATAATATAAGCAAAGGTCATCAGCCAGCCAGCTGTAATATTATTTTCGGCAGCTGTTTTTTTTAAAACGGGTTCCAGCGTTTTTTTATTAACGCTTATCAGGCTGGTGTTCGTTCCGGTAAGCATTTGTTTCAGCATTGAAAGAAGCGCTGCGTTTTTTTCAGGAACAATCACGGCTTTAAGGCTACCGCTCATGTATACCTGCTGCATGGCGGGAATGGCCATTTCATTATTGCACAAGACCATAATATTGACTGACTGGTTCATATACACAGGTAGGTATTGCGCCAGGAAGATCCTTCTTCGCCGGGTATTTGTGCACACATTTCATCCCAGGTGGTCTGCAGGTCAGTAATGGTTTTCTTAACGGTAACCTGCAGTATGCCTGAAGCCTCTGCAAAATGTGCCGGGCCGGTTATATGTCTTTGTTCATTTAAACTAACGGTACCCCGCGGACTATTGACCTTTTCGTTCTTCAGTTTTTCAATAGCTGATTCTGTGCTCACCG
>CAYHPA010000282.1:0-2751 GCA_964358155.1 uncultured Chitinophaga sp. | reverse complement strand
AACCAGTGGTAGGTTTTTTGTGTTTCATTTATCGGCAAATGAAAATCGGTCTATAGTTTCAAAATGTTGAATAGGGAGTTGCTGCTGATATAGGGTTGCAAGTAATAATTAAATATACAGCACTCAAACCAAAATCTCAAAAATTCAATACCTGATTCTCAATGAATTGATATTCGCATTTTTAAATTGTTAATGCTGGCAATGACTCCCGACTTTGCTTAGTTGCTAAGTAAAATGAATAGGATTATTTCCCCATCACCCATTTAATACAAACTGGCTTCCCTACACTAATCCGGTTGCCGGTATCGGTAAGCAATCCTGTTTTTATATCCCGTTTAAATATTACCATCTCGTCGCTGCCCTGGTTTCCGACCAGTAAAAATTTTCCGGTCGGGTCAAAATTGAAATTGCGGGGCCTTTCTCCCATGCTGGGCTGGTCGGCAAGTGTTGTAAGATGGCCGGTTGCACTGTCAATGGAGAAAATACCAATATTATGCAAGGCGCCCCTGTTGCTGCAATATAAAAACCTGCCATCGGGTGATACATGTATATCGGCGCTGCCTGCCGGGCCACGGTAATAAAGCGGAAAGGAGGGAATGTTTTGTACAATAGCCACATCACCTGCTCCCCATGGTTTCAATACATCAATACTGCCGCTGAGTTCATTCAGCACATACATCACCGAAAGTTTTGGATGAAAATCCATATGCCTCGGCCCGCTGCCGGGTGAGAGTGCAACAAAAGGATTTTTTTCCGGAGATACATTTCCCGTCTTCGCATCAAACTTATACTTCATCACTTTATCGGTTCCCAGGTCGGTTACAAAAAAGCCGGCATTATCTTTTTTCATGAATATGCCGTGCACATGCGGCGATTTTTGCCGGGCTGTATCGGGGCCGGAGCCGCTGTGCTGTACCGTTTTTTTTGGTTTGCCAAGTATCCCATTCTTTGCCGGCAGAATGGAAAAATTTCCGCTGGTATAGTTTCCCACAAGCACCCATTTGCCTGTTTTATCAATTGTAATATAACAGGGCCTGCTTCCGCCGGATGATTGCTGGCTCAGTTGTTTCAGCGTTCCGGTTTTTTTATTAAAAAAGAAAGACATGACCTTGCCACCCTGCCCGCTGCTGTCGCCGGTTTCGCTTACGGCGTACACATATTTCTGATCAGGAGAAACAGTAAGAAACGATGCATTGGGAATTTTTACATGACTTATTTCTTTGGCAGTACCATCGCTGCTGTTGAATGTATAAACATAGATGCCTTCGCTTTTGGGCGAATCGTAAGTGCCAACCAGCAAATAACCCTGCTGCGCCTTTGCGTTAATCATACACAGCAAAAGAAGGGTGGTGCCAATCAGTTTCATCTTGTTTGTTTATGGAACGAATATCCCTTTTTCAAATGATTTTAACAAAGCCATACCAACGCCGGCATGCTCTGGCATAATCTTCTCATTGCATGACTAAACCTTTAAATTTTAATACAATGAAAAAAATCTTTACTCTGTCCGTAATTTTTATCACTGTTTTTCTCAGCAGCTGTGTCAAAGACAGTTATTACGGCACCAATGAAAACTACTGGCTCTCCAAAGACCGGGGCGAAGTGGTGTACAGCGACACGTATTGCAGTTATTATGTAGTGGAAACGATTAATGGCTACACGATTATCCGTACCTACAGCGGTTACAAACCTTCGGAGGGAAATGTCATCTATGGTGACTTCAACTACCGCAGCACTCGGGAATTTTACAACGGGACTTCCGGTTTTGTTTTTACCGGCACTGTTACGGATTACTGGCTGAGCTATACGGAGGCGCAGGACGCACTGGATTATTACTGCCCGCTTGCAGGCAAAGGCCAGAAAAGGGAGTTTAAAAAATCATCTTTCAGCAAGTAAGCTATAAACTTCTTGCATAGTCAGCTAACCGGGTGGTTGGGGTTCCCAGCTCATTCCAGGTTGGCTGACTTTCAAATTTCTCAGGATACTTATTCAACGCTTCGCAGATATGCCATACATAATTTAGCTGTTGGTTGAAATTGCCGAGAAATTTTACCAGTCCTGAAGGAAGTCGTTGTACTGACAGTTTTGCTTTTTGATAGTTATTAATAAACACCGTTGCAGCCTGGTTAAAATCAAGCGGCTCGGGTCCCTGCACGTTATACTCCCTGTTTTCATTTGTCAGGATTTCAAAAGATCTTGCCACCTGCCGGCCAAAATCATTGGCGCCAATAAACCACATAGGAAACTGCGATTTGCCCATCACTGCTATCTTCTTTCCTCTCATTACCTGGTAGGGGAGCGTTTCCATGAAGGTGGAAGGATAAAAAATGGAATAGGGGATGCCCGAGTTTTTAATTTTCTGAATGGCATCATGTTTTATACGGAATGCCCACCAGTCAAACCCGTTCATGCCCTGGTATAAATGAACAAGGGAGGAGATATTGGCTATCCTTTTGATACCAGTTTCTTTTCCGGCTGCTATTACGTTGTCAATTCCTTCCCGCTCGGGCTGCAGGTGTTTTTCTTTTGATTTTTGCGGTACTGAAAGATTCATATAAACAGCATCCTGACCTTTCAATGCTTTTAGCAAATTGTCTTTGACGAATATATCTCCCGTAATTGTTGTTGAAGCGGGAAACAGCGCCTTCATTTTGTTTTCGTCCCTGCCGAACAATGTTATATCATGACCTGCTGCTATCAGTTGTCTTGCGACCGGTTTGCCCAGCATGCCGGTTGCTCCGATAAATAATA
>CAYHPA010000281.1:0-2766 GCA_964358155.1 uncultured Chitinophaga sp. | reverse complement strand
GAATGACAAACCCATCTATGCTATTGGCCGTTCTTATGGGGGACCGATGATTGCTAAACTGGCAGTGGAGAACCCCGGCATGTTTTCCGGCCTGGTTTTAATTGCAGCTTCAATGGATCCTGCTGCCGAAAAACCTGAGAAGTGGAGACCGGCTTTGTATAAAACCCCATTGAAATTCTTTGTACCCGGTGCATGGCGGCCATCCAACCAGGAGCTCTGGTATTTGAAAAAAGAATTGAAAGAACTTGATGGCAGGTTGGATGAGATTAACTGTGCCGTTTATATTTTACATGGCGATAAAGACGGGCTGGTGCCGGTAAGTAATGCTGCTTTTATTGAAAAAAAACTGGTGAATGCAAAATCGGTTTCAGTAACCATCATACCCGGTGCCAATCATTTTGTGTCGGATAATCATTATGGGCTGGTAAAAAATCTGTTGATGAAACTTTATTAGGGTTCAGTCAACAATAAAAAGTTTGCAGCCCGTTTTCGTAGAGCTGCGATGGGCTTCGCAATTATCACCTACAAAATAAGTCATGCCTTTTGTAAGTTTGAAGATGCGGCCATCCTCCCCACCGGGTCCTGCGGACAGTTCCGTATCCATCTCACCTTCCATACAGAGAATGATATGCCCTTTGCTGCACCAATGGTCGGCCAGGTAGCCGGGGGAATATTCCACAAAACGTACACGGATATCATTCATTTTTTGCACTTGCCAGTAAGCTATGCCGGTCTCGCCTTTATGTTCTTCTTTTGGAATGGATGACCAGTTGAGGGTCAGGAAAGGGAAACTAGAAATATTCATGTCTGGTTTTTTATTTAATGCATCCCGATTGTTTCTACTTCAGGAATGCCGGATAATTTCAATACAATATGTTTATGATGCGCTTTGGCTTTAAATTCATTGATAAGCTCAGACACATCATAGTCGATATAAACACTGTGGGACCCGTCTATATGCACAACTGAATGGTCAGGGATTTTCTCCAGTTCATCTTTGAGCCTTTTTTTATTGATGAAGCTTACATTGATCGCCATGTGGAAATAATAATGCGTAATAGGCCCTTCCGTTTTTTTAGTAAGGGTAAACCCGGCTTTGTAGGTGTTCTTGAAAATAAAATAGCCGGCATAGGCGACTCCGATACCAACACCTATTAACAGATCGGTGAACAAAATGGCAACCACCGTTACAATGAATGGCATGAACTGTTCCCTTCCAAGTTTGTAAACCGAACGGATCATTTTTGGTTTGGCAAGGTTGTAGCCGGTCCGTATCAATATCACAGCAAGAACACAATAGGGTATAAGGTTGATCAAAAATGCCAGCAGAAAAGCGAACAACAACAGCCAGATGCCATGAAAAAAACCCGATAGTTTTGTGCGGGCGCCTGCTTCGGCATTCGCTGAGCTTCTGACAATGACGGCAGTGATAGGCAAACCGCCTAACAGCCCGCTGAGAAAGTTTCCGCTTCCCTGTGCAATCAGTTCCCTGTTTTGAGGAGTGATGCGGTTGTAAGGATCAATTTTATCCACTGCTTCAACACTCAGCAGGGTTTCAAGCGAAGCGACAATACAGATAACAACGGCATTTTTCCAGATGGCAGTATTGCTGAACAGGGAACCAAAATCAGGAAATTTTATCTGGGAAAACATATCCTCGGGCACATTCACAAACTGGGAAGGTTTTAATGCCAGCGCCGGAACATAATTGTTGAACAATAATGCCATCAGTATCCCAAACAATACCACCACAAAAGAAGTAGGCAGGAAGGGAATTCTTTTGGCCATCGTCCTTTTCCAGAGAATAAGCAATCCGAGCGATGAAAGGGCAATGATGATGGCCCCTTTGGAGGTATGATGATAAATATTTTTTACATGGTCGAAGGCATTGCTGAAGGAAATGACATTGAACAGTTCTTTTGTCCAGAAGTCGGCCTGGTCATACCCCAGCATAAAAGGGATTTGTTTGGAAATAAGGATAATGCCGATCGCAGCCAGCATGCCTTTAATAACGGTGGACGGGATAAAATGGGTGAAACCGCCTAACCTGAAAACGCCCAGCAATATTTGTATGATGCCGGCAACAGCTACGGATAAAAAGAATATCTCAATAGCGCCGAGTTCCGTAATGGCAGCGGCGCAAATTGCAGTAAGGCCTGCTGCCGGCCCGCTTACGCTGATATGCGAATTGCTGATGAGTGAAACGACAATACCGCCGATAATGCCAGACAGCAGACCGGAATATACCGGCGCCCCCGATGCCAGTGAAATGCCAAGACAGAGCGGCAAGGCCACAAAGAATACGGTCAGGCTTGCTTTGAAGTCGTGTTTAAGAAAAGAGAGAAAATAAAACTTTGCCCGCCGGGTAATAATGCTCATTGGTTGTATCTATGGATATTCGAGCCACAATTTACGAAATCTATTGGGGAACCTGATTGAATGAAATAGAAGGCTATTAGGGGTCTGGAAAGGGAAGGAAGATATCGTCATCGTCTTATTTTTTTATAATTGTTATTCCTCCACTTATAGTCTGAAGCAAATTGCTGTTATAACGACTGGGTTTTACATCCATATGGTCCGGGCAGCATGGCGAACCATCAATAGTTTCGTATGTTAAATTAAGTGTGTCAATATCTGCGTTATTCAATAAAACAAAAACAGTTTCTTTTTTGCGATAATCAAAATTGACATACAAAAGACTGTCTTGACCCGGATTTGGATTGGGACCGGCTCCATAGTGATGGAAAATTGTATCCGTGCCTGTCA
>CAYHPA010000280.1:0-2834 GCA_964358155.1 uncultured Chitinophaga sp. | reverse complement strand
GTAAAAAACGGTATGAAGATCGGCTAATATGACAACCAGCTACAGCACATATTATCATTCTCCTGTCGGTATATTGAAAATAAGCGGCACAGATGATTTTATCAGCGAAGTGAGCTTTCATGACAAATCACAAAAGACGGAAGGAAGAAAGAAAAATCTTCCTCCGCTGCTTATTCAGTGTATTGAGCAGTTGATTGAATATTTCAATGGCCAGCGGAGACAGTTTGATCTTCCGATCAACCAGCCCGGCACCGCATTCCAGCAGGGAGTGTGGGCCGAACTGATGCAGATACCTTTTGCAAAAACCATCAGCTATCTTGAACTTGCCCGGCGCACCGGCGACACCAAAGCCACAAGGGCTGTTGCCAATGCGAATGGAAAGAATAATGTAGCCATTATCGTTCCCTGTCATCGGGTAATTGGGGCCAATAAAGATTTAGTGGGCTATGGCGGCGGTCTATGGAGAAAAAAATGGCTGCTGGAACATGAGGCCAAAGTGGCGTATGGGGTACAAACTTTATTTTAATTACTTTCCTTTTTTACCTCAGCTAAATATTCTTTATATCTCCTCTTAAACATTTTAAAAGTGTCTTTTTCGGGATCCCAATCCCCTACTTCTGATTTCCCATGACCCAGTGTAATGAAGTCAATCAATTTTCCCTTTGAAAAATAAAAACTGCCTGCCCATCCAATAAAATCTTTAAATGAAGGGAAGTTCATCCTTTCGCCTTCTTTTGCATAAACGAGTTCGCCTTTATCAAGATAATATACTTTCCAAAAATCTGTGCTATCTAAGCTGTAATTGATCGTAAAACACAATAGTCCTTTAGCTGTCCTTAAATATTCCCATTTTTCAGTGATCATTTTCGCTTTAGAGGCACTTCGTTTAATCTCAAATGACTTGTGCTGAGAGAGGAAAATGGAATCGGCGTATTTGACGAGTTTATCAGTTGTTTCCTTTGTAATAGAAATACTTTGACCTGAAAGAAAGTTTGAGGAACAAATACAAAGACAGAGGAATATCTGTTTCATACTTATATCAATTCATTGCTTGTAAATGCGAATGGCAATAACTGCATGGCTGTTTTAATGATATAGACCTTCCCCTCCATTCCCCCGAGTATCAAACGTATCGGTTCTTTTAATCTTGTTTCGTATTCCAGCAATGCCTGCCGGCACATGCCGCATGGCGAAATGGGATGGTCGCTTTTTACTTCTTCGCTGTTATAGCTGATGGCAATGCTTTTTACAGGAACATTGGGGTGAAGGGTGGCGACAGAGCCGAGTAACACCCTCTCGGCACAAATGCCGACAGGATAGGATGCATTCTCCTGGTTGGTGCCCGCCACAATTTCACCATTCTCCAGGATAGCAACGGCCCCTACATGAAAGTTTGAATAGGGCGCATAGGCCTGTTCGGTAACAGCTCTTGCCTCGGTCAATAACCAGGCATCCTGTTCGGTCAGTTGACTGATATCATCATACACCTCGTATTCAAACTCAAATTTCATCTCTTTCATACCTTAAGATACCATTTTAAAGCAAAGATGCAAAACCCCTCTTGCGGAGGGGTTTGCTTTTTATCTGACAATTTTGAAAAAACGTTTCCATCGGGGTCCGCCATCCCAACTGAACCAGATCATCCATGCTTTGCCTACGATCCTGTCTTCCGGTACAAATCCCCAGTACCTTGAGTCCTGTGAATTCTGCCGGTTATCCCCCATCATCCAATAATAATCCATTTTGAATGTATAGCTGGATACTTCCTTCCCATTAAGGAAGAACGCCCCGTCTTTCATTGTAAAATCATTTTGTTCGTAAACACGAATCACTCTTTCATACAAAGTATAATTCTGTGGGGTCAGTGTGAGAATTGTTCCTTTTTTTGGCACCCATATCGGGCCGAGATTCTCCCGGTTCCATCTTTGATGCACTGGGTCATTGTCATGAGGAAAAACATCCTCTCGACCGGCCGCTTGGTATGTACTATCTACAACAATGCTTTTTGCCAGCCCGCTCTTTATCATTTTATTATATGATTTCCCTGTAAGAAACATTCTATAGGAGCTCGATGAATCATTAAAAAGAATTTCATCTAATCCGTACTCACCTTTTACATTATCCAAATCGACTATCGGACTATTAGTAGTAACGATAAAATTGAGTTGAGCATCAGGAGGCAAAGGCTGCATTACTCCATTCACCCAGGCAATGTCTCCCTTTATTTCGATCGTATCGCCGGCTATTGCGACGCATCGTTTAATATAATTATCTGATTTATCGGGCGGATGAACAACAATTGGATAATTTCCAGGGTCATTGAGAATCATTTTGGCTTCAGCCGAACCTTGCTCAGCATATCTTTTCAGATCGTAATAAGGTTGCGCTGATTCAAACCCCTTTTTATGAATTACCGTATCCCCTGCAGGAAAATTAAATACCACCGCATCTCCCCGTTTTACCGGTGAGGCAAACCACCGCATATAGGGAAGTTTGATTAACCTTGAATAGGATTTCCTTCCCCCGATATAATTGTGAACGAACGGAACAGATAAAGGTGTATTGGGTATTCTTGGTCCGTAACTCAGTTTGCTTACAAATAAGAAATCACGCACCAGCAATGTTTTTTCCATTGACTCAGAAGGGATAACATAAGCTTCAAAAACAAATGTGCGGATCAAAGTGGCCGCTACTACAGCGAAGATGGCAGCATCTATCCATTCCCTCCAGCTTTTCTTCTTATGTTTTTTTACTCCTTCGGGCCCGATGAATTTTGGATCCTGCTTATAGGCGAGGTATGGAAAATAAAAAGGGGCGAAAATGGATGCGAGTGT
>CAYHPA010000279.1:0-2842 GCA_964358155.1 uncultured Chitinophaga sp. | reverse complement strand
GAGAATATCTTCTATTGGTAATAACCTTGCGATTGCCTGGTTTAGTATGAAGGATAAGACCGGGGAAGTGAAAATTGTGTTTTCAAAAGATGGCGGAGAAACCTTTGGCAATGCCATTTATATTGATAAAGGAAAACCAATCGGCAGGGTAGGAGTTGTGATGCTGGATTCCGCAACGGCAATGGTAAGCTGGATGGAAGGAGCCGATATCAAAGCAGTAAAAGTTCATGGAGATGGCGCAAAAGAAAAGTCAATTATGATTGCCTCGTCATCTGATAAACGTTCCAGTGGGTTTCCTCAAATAACAAAATCAGGAAACAGGATCATATTCGCCTGGACGGATGATAAGGCCAAAACAATCCGGCTGGCTCATATCAGCGCCAGATAATCCCCTTTCAGGAGAATTGGAGGATTCCATATATTTTTTTCCGGTCTTCATTATTTTGTTACATTTGTCTAATATTATTTTTAGCCTTGTCTAAAAATATGTTTAGAAGAGCTGAATAATGAAGAAATTAACCGTTATACTTTTTTTACTGACAGCGATGGTAGCCTGTAATAAATTGCTGCCGGATGCTCCTGCTGATAATGAAATACTGGATGGTCCCGTTGCCGGACTTACCGGTGAGGAGAATGCCATCTTCCTTCGTGGCGATGTGGCTTTCAATGATGATGTGTTCACATCAGCAAAAGGGTTAGGACCATTGTTTGTAGCCACTTCCTGCGGCAGTTGCCATGCAGGTGACGGCAAGGGCCATCCATTCACCACACTTACACGGTTTGGACAAGCTGACACCACTAACGGAAATGTTTTCCTGCACCTGGGCGGGCCACAGTTACAGAACCGTGCTATCCCCGGATTTATGCCAGAGCAAATTCCGGCAGGAGCAACATCGTCAAAGTTCACACCACCAGCCAATACCGGGCTTGGTTTCCTGGATGCAGTCCCCGATGCTTCCATCCTGGCATTGGCAGATCCAAATGATGCGAACGGCGATGGAATTTCTGGCAGACCAAACTGGATCATTCCCAAATTGTATTCTGCAGTAAGACCAAACAGTATTTCACAAAACGGAAAATATATCGGGCGGTTTGGAAAGAAAGCGGCAACCTACGATCTGCTGCAGCAAACAGCTACTGCTTACAACCAGGATATCGGCATCACCTCTGTGTATGAAACAAAAGATACTTATACCGGGCAGGATATCGGCGCCGAAGTAAGTGAGCAAACGGTATTGGATGTGGTTTTTTATTTGAAAACACTGAAAGAGCCCGTTCAAAGAAATCAAAATGACGGAGAGGTGGTGGCCGGCAAACAAATTTTCCTGACCATCGGATGCAATAAATGTCATGTGCCCCAACTGAGCACCGGGCCATCTTCTATTGCAGCATTATCCAATAAAACATTCTTCCCCTATACCGATCTTTTAGTGCACGATATGGGCAACGGATTGAACGATGGCTATACGGAAGGAACTGCGTTGCCGCAGGAGTGGAGAACGCCACCGTTGTGGGGATTGGGTTTGTCAAAGAAATCGCAGGGCGGCAGTTATTTTTTATTGCATGATGGAAGGGCCCGCAGCATTGAAGAGGCCATCCTGCTGCATGGCGGCGAAGGCACTCAAAGCAAGACAGTTTTTCAGCAGTTGAATTCAGCAGATCAGGGTAAACTCATCAAATTTTTAGAATCATTATAGTAATGGACAGGAGAAAATTCATAAGGAATAGTTGCACTGCCTGCTTGACTGCTACGGCGCTTGGAGGAATTTTATCATCCTGCACCGCTACAAAATACATTAGTGGCACCTTAGGCAAGGACGGATTGACGGTTGGCCTGAATGAATTTGAACTTAAACAAAGCGGTAAAGCAACTCGTCGTTCATTTATCATTATCAGGAATGATGCATTGCAATATCCCATTTGTGTTTACCGCCTTAATGATAAAGAATATTCTGCTTTATGGATGAGCTGTACACACCAGGGCACCGAACTGCAGGCCTCCGGGGATTTTTTGCATTGCACAGCACATGGCAGTGAGTTTGACAATAAAGGCACCGTAAAGAATGGGCCGGCCGACAGGAACCTCCGGAATTTTCCTGTCACAGTTTCCAATAACCAGTTATTCATTGACCTGAGAGCGATATGAAAAAGATCATTGTCATCATTTTTGTTTTTGCGATAACTGAAACGATAAGCGGTCAGATTGATCCATCGTTGCTTCGCCGTATTCCAAAAGATACCAGCGGGCTGCAGATGAATATGGATGCGGTGTATAACCGGCCATTTCTGCAGGTGGGCAAATTGCCGGTAGCTCTTGGTGGTTATGCAGAAGCAAATTATCAATACCTGCAGCTGGATGGCGTGACGGAAGGCCACCAGTTCCAGATGCGGAGGGTGTCGCTGTTCATCTCCTCTTCCATTGCCAACCGGATAAAATTTTTGAGCGAAATAGAATTTGAGGATGGTGCCAAAGAAATCGGAATTGAATTCGCTTCGCTGGATATTGAATTCAATCCATTGCTCAACCTGAGAGGGGGCATAGTACTGAACCCGATCGGCGCTTTCAATCAAAATCATGATGGCCCTAAATGGGAATTCATTGACCGGCCTATATCAGCCACGCAAATGCTGCCGGCCACTTTCAGTAATGCTGGCTTTGGATTCTATGGAAAAAAATACAGGAAAGATTGGGTGTATGCTTATGAGGTTTATCTCACCAATGGGTTTAACGACCAGATTATCTCCAACACCGAGAATAAAACCTTTTTACCCGCCAGCAAAGAAAACCCTGACCGGTTTGAGGAAAGTTTTAACGGGAGCCCCTTGCTGACCGGCAAAGTAG
>CAYHPA010000278.1:0-2849 GCA_964358155.1 uncultured Chitinophaga sp. | reverse complement strand
GGCATTTAGATCAAAGCTTCCGAATTTTTTTCTAACAGATGCAAAAAATTCAGAGTTGATGCGGCTGGAAGTGCTTGAGCCATCACCTACCTGGGCTACTATGTCACCAGACTGCGCAATGGCTTTACCACTAGCTTTTGCAAAAGAACCATAGTTCAATGCACCTGCAGTGGTCTTGGCGGTACCATTTGATATAGTAGCGCCGAGACGGTAAGTGAAAGTAAGCCAGTTGGTGGCTTTGAAATTCAACTCAAAATTTCCAAAAATATCTTCAGTTCTTCCGATGCTTCTGAAATTATCAATCATGAAGTATGGGTTGGAATAATAGTCGTTGAAATAACCATCGGGGCTGGCCCAATAATCTGTTCTCCAGTTCTTAAACCGGGTGATAGGAATCTGCATTGGAGTATTGATCAGGTTCCAGTAAACTGTATAGTCACGGCCGTTGCCAAAGCTGGAACCGGCAGTTACATCATAATTACCTTTTGTATAGTTGATGCTGTAAGAAGCTTTGAACCTGTTGTACTCCTTATTAGCAGCCATGTGCACAGATACCCTTCTGTTCACATCCTTTGGCATAATACCCTGGATTAAAACATTCTGTACGCTCAGGTAAAAATCACCTGTAGAGAAAGAAATGTCTGTCTGGTTGGTAAGGCCAGTATTCCAGAACTTTCTTTTTTCTTTTGGAAGCGCAGTATAAGGAACAGTATATTTTTCGCCACCAGGACCATCACGGCCAATCTGGCGGATAGAACCATCAAATTCATCTCCGTAGCACTGGTTTTCAATGGGATCATAAACGCCATAGCCAAATGCATCTACTGAGGAACCTGAACCAAACTGGGTCTGGAACTCAGGCATATAAGAAACTCTTTCTACCTGCACGGTATGACCAACACTTATCTGCGGCTTTGTACGGCTTCCTTTTTTTGTAGTAACTACCAGGGCGCCGTTTACACCATCAGGACCGTAGATAGCAGTAGCAGATGCGGATTTAAGAATCGTTACATCTGTTATGTCATTTGGGTTGATTGAACTTAAGTAACCAAGAGAAATGGGTACACCGTCCAAAATCAGCATCGGCTGGTTGTTACCAGTCAGTGAGCGAATACCCCTTAAGGTAATCCTCGTGTCCTGAAAAACACCGTTATTAACTGATTGAATGTTCAAGCCAGAAACTTTACCTGTCAAGCCATTTGCAATGTTTACAGCTTTGGCCTGGGTTAAATCAGCTCCTCGCACTTTAGCAGTGGAGAAACCTAATTCCTTGGCTTGTCTTACCTGGCCCATAGATGTTACTACTACCTCTGTACCAGCAATAACAATTCTATTTACCTTGATAGTAACAGTGCTGCCTGAGCCAACTGTAGCTTCAGTTTGCTCAAGACCAGCGCCGGATACTACCAGTACATCCCCGGTTTTTGCGAGGATGCGGAATTGGCCGTTGTTGTCGGCAGATGTACCTGTACGGGTACCTTTAATGCTTACAGAGGCACCGGGCAAAGCGTCGCCCTTTTCGTCGGTCACAGTGCCGGTAATCGTCCGGCTCTGACCAAATGCTAATGCAGAAAACAGCATTAACATCGTGAACAGTGATGCGATTTTTCTCATGTTAACGTTAATTTTTAAATTAAAAAGCATTGAATATCAGGGAAAACCGTCAATTCTCAGGGGTAAGGATTGTTTTCAAAGACACTAATGCCTTTGAAAATGCTGCCGCAAAGTAAAGTTTTTTTTAACAAATACTTAAAACAGGTCAAAAAAAAATAAGAAGCGTTTTGGTTTGACAATCAAATGACTAAAAAATCCAGCGGGCCTGGATTTTTAACTCAGACCGGCGATTTCCCGGAATTTCATCAAGCCCTGAGCCTATGCTCGTCTTGTTTCGATAAATCGTTTGCGCCCAGCGAATCCAAAAATTGAGCTTTTTGGTCAGGTCATAATTGATATTAATATAGTACCGGAAGCCTTTATCATAAAAGGCCGGTATAGAGTAGCTATATAATACATCGTTCTCATAAGCATAAATGCGGGAATCATAACTGTCGGTTTCGAAATACTGCAGTCTTATTGTTCCGGCAAAGGGTTTCAGCATGGGTTTATATACAAAATCAAAAAAAGAGAGAAAGCCATTTTCCCCGCTTGCCTCTTTATTATTATACCACAGTAACTCCACCCGGTTCCTTAGTGTAACAGCGGCATTAATTTTATAGCTTATCTGTGTCCGCCAGTTTTGTTTGGGTATGGAAACAAGGAAGTTAGTAACCGTTGTGTTGTCTGGTTGGTTGCTTTGTTTGGTTTCATTCCTGAACCGGGTGTATATCTCCACCTGTCTGTTGGGAGTATAGGTCAGCTGTGCCAGAAAATCTTTTCCATGACTGGGTGCATCCACCAGATATTTTAACCAGGGAAATTTGTAGATATCCGCATAAGCATCCAGCCGCCAGCCTATAGCCGGACGGATAGTTATACCTGTATAAAACCCGGTTTCATTAGTTGGATATGTATTTTCTGTAAACGCATTTCCGTTGATGGACTGGTAGGCTTTATTGATTGTGCGTTGCACGAAAGATATATCCACTCTCGGGTCAACACTTAGCAGCAAGCCATTGACAAAAGCCTTGTTGGAATTTTTATCCGCTGCAGCCTCACCAAACCAGTGAAGGTTTTTTAAGGTGTAACTGTAATCCACACTGAAATTGTACCAGTTGCTTCCGCTGATAGCATATAGATTATAGGGTTCATCCCTTTTTTGAACCGGTAAAGAAAAGTGATAGTTAATGCCGTTCACTCCCACATGCCATTTTTTTCCCCGGTAAATAATATTTCCGCCAAAAGCAGTTTGG
>CAYHPA010000277.1:0-2855 GCA_964358155.1 uncultured Chitinophaga sp. | reverse complement strand
CGATCTTTAGTGAACTGATGCCGGTGCGTTCCGCTTCTTTTGCCTGTAACTGGGCCAGGTAATTCTTGCCGCTGAAAGAAATCTGGCGGAGCTCATCCAGTTCACTGCTTACACCGCTGTTCATCATACCGCCTTTGATGGCGAGGGCAGGAGGGTTGTCTACAATTTCTTTGAATATTTTATCAGCAATATAAGGACAGGGGTTCAATGCATCGCCCAGCCTTTTTAAATACTCATTGGAAGAAGAAAGGCAAAGCTGTTTGATGGCTTCCACCTGTTTCAAACCCCTCGCCAGCTGCAAAACTTCTCTTGGATTTATTTTTTTCAGCGGGATTTTTGAAACCAGTCTTTCTATGTCGCCGCATTGCCTGATGTGCTGCGACAATTTATTCCGCAGATCGGTTTCTTTGATCAGTTGTTCTACAGTGTCCAGCCTTTCATTGATCTTCTGAATATCTTTTAACGGGAAAACGATCCAGCGTTTTAATAACCTGGCTCCCATAGGAGAAACTGTATGATCCAAAACACCCAGTAATGTGTGGTTCCCTTCCGAATTTCCAAATACCAACTCCAAATTCCTGATAGTAAAACGGTCCATCCACAGAAAATCATCCCGGTCAATACGCTGCAGCGAGACGATATGCTGGAGGTTGGGATGTTCCGTATCTTTTAAATAATGAATGATGGCCCCGGCAGCAATGAGTCCCTTATCCAGGCCATCAATACCAAAACCCTTTAAGGAATGTGTCTGGAAATGTTTCAATAAAATATCTTCGGCATAAGTGCTGTCAAAAATCCATTCGTCCAGAGTGTATGAATACATCTTGCTGCCAAAATATTCTTTGAACCTTTTTTGCTGGTGCCGCTGGAAAATGACTTCGGCCGGTTTGAAACTTTGTAAGAGCTTATCAGCATATTCCCGGTCGCCTTCGGCAATTAAGAACTCGCCGGTGGAAATATCAAGGAATGCAAGGCCATACTGTTCCTGCTGAGATGTGGCCGAACTATCAGCAAAATGAACAGCTGCGAGAAAATTATTGCTGTGGTGTTCCAGTAATTTATCATTTACGGTGGTGCCGGGTGTTACCATATCTGTCACACCTCTTTTCACAATACCCTTAGCGAGTTTCGGATCTTCCAATTGATCGCAGATGGCTACCCGATGCCCGGCCTTAACCAGTTTATGCAAATAAGTATCTAATGCATGATGCGGAAAGCCGGCGAGGTCAGAAGAAGCGGCAGCTCCATTATTCCTTTTGGTGAGGGTGATGCCGAGTATCTGTGAAGCAAGCACGGCATCCTGTCCGAAGGTCTCATAAAAATCCCCGACACGGAACAACAGGATAGCATCCGGGTATTTTTGCTTGATAGCCCGGTGCTGCTGCATCATGGGTGTGTCTTCGGTCTTCGTTTTGGCCATTGCTTTCGTCTTCGTCTATAAGTTTAACATGTTGTGGTCGACAAAAATAAGGAAGTGTTTATGTAACATTTTTTCTTTTTGCATCATCTGCCAAACATATTTGCCATGAAAAAAATTCTCCTGTTCACAGGGATATTATTCTCCTGTGCCTCCATGAAAGCACAAAGCTTACCCCGTGAAAGTTCTGACACTGCAAGAGCAGATGCCAGCATGAATAACGCCACTGTTTATTTCGGCTACGGAGCCGAACTTACCCATCAGACAAAAATAAAAGTTGATGTAGCCACCAAAATCATCATCATCAGCCAGCTTAGTACCACAGTTGATATCAACAGCCTTCAAATAAGTGTGCCGGAGGATGTGGCGTTACTGTCGCAACGGTACAGTGTGTATTATCCAGCCAGTCCACCAGTGATTAAAAGCAAGGATGTTGAAAAAATGGAGGACAGTATTGTACAGTTTCAAAAAGAGATCAGCCGTATCAACAACCTTATCAGCATTGACCAGGAAGTACTGACCAAGACAGGATTGCTGATTGAAACAACCATCAACACCAGTGGCAATAAGACAATAACAAGCGAAGAAGTGCTGAAGCTGTTGGAGTATTACAACGGAAAGATTGAGAAGTCAAAGACAAACATCTATAACCACAATCAGAATATTGCATTGCAGAATAAAAAAATTGCAGATATCCGGCAACGGATAACGCTGTTAACAGCAGTTATTCCTGCAACCAAAAAACCTTACGGCCAGGTTTTTCTTCAAGTGATGTGTAAAAAATCCGGAGAAATTCCTGTAGAGCTGTCTTATTATACTGCCCATGCCGGATGGACAGCTATTTATGATATACGGGTGAACTCAAAAACAAATAAAGTGAAGATGGTGTACAAGGCATCATTGACACAAACATCAGGTATTGATTGGAAGAACACCAAGCTTACATTAAGTACCGGTACGCCCAATTTTGGAGTAGTGGCACCGGTGCTCACACCCTGGTACCTGCAATTGTATGTTCCCGGCATTTATACCGACCTGCAAAAAAGAGCTGCTGCAGGAAATGCGCAAAGGAATTTAATACAGTCGTACAGGGATGATGATAAGCTGGCAGAAGAAGTGGTGGTTACTGCATTGGGCGTGGAAAGAAAGCCAAAAAATCTTGGCTTCGGCGCTCAAACAATTGACCCAAGCACATTACAGCAATACACCACATTAAACGAAGGGCAGCTGAACACCAATTTTGAAATTGATCTTCCTTACGATATTGAAAGCGACGGTCAGTTGCACAGCGTTACCATCAAAGACCAGGAAATTGCCTGTGTGCTGAAAAATTATGCAGTACCAAGAATAGATAAAGACGCCTACCTGCTGGCCGAAGTAGCCGATTGGCAAAACCTGGACCTGCTTCCGGGAGATGCAAATATCATCATGGATGACA
>CAYHPA010000276.1:0-2876 GCA_964358155.1 uncultured Chitinophaga sp. | reverse complement strand
TGGAAAAAGCTTCGGTTGCAACAGAAAAGCCATAGGTAAAAATGGAGACCATGCCAACCACTTCCAGTCCGGCATTTTTTACTACATCCACTACCTGCAGGCTGCTTTTGCCGGTGGAAACAAGGTCTTCTATCACTACCACTTTTTGCCCGGTCTCATAAAAACCTTCTATCTGGTTGCCCAGTCCATGTTCTTTGGGTTTTGGCCGCACATATATGTAAGGAAGTTTCAACTGGTCGGCTGCCATGGCTCCCCATGCTATGCCTGCTGTGGCCACTCCTGCCAGCATTTGCGCATCAGGAAATTTTTCAAAGACCACATTGCACATTTCCGACTTAATAAAATCCCTGATAAAAGGAAAGGAAAGCACTTTGCGGTTATCGCAATAGATAGGGCTTTTCCATCCACTGGCCCAGGTAAAGGGTTTTTCCGGGTTTAGTTTTATGGCATTAACTTGAAGGAGTTTTTCGGCGACCGCCTTTGCATCTGTCATATTACGAAGGTACAAGCTGTGAGCCAAAATTTCACCGCAGAGAAGCAGAGAACGCAAAGTTTACGCAGAGTCTCTGCGAAACCTCCATATCTCATGTTCTCTGCGGTGAATGCCCTAACTTAGGCTGTATCGTTTATGTTTATTAAAATCTACTTCGATAACAAACCCCTCTTTCTCTGCGATGCCGTGGATGAAACGATTCAGCCATATATTCATCATGATGATGCGATCTTCATTGATGAACTGGATAACCACACCGTTAAAACAATGATACATGAAATGGAACAGGAGGCTGTTCATGCCGGAGTATTTTATCACAGCAGTCTTGAAGAATTAAAGAGAGCCTTCTTTAAAAAATTCACTTTCATTCAGGCTGCCGGTGGTCTTGTACTGAACGAAAAGAACGAAATGCTCATGATCTTTCGCCGGGGCAAGTGGGACCTGCCCAAGGGCAAGCTTGATAAAGGCGAAAGCCTGGAAGAATGTGCTGTAAGGGAAGTGGAAGAAGAAACAGGTTTGCAGAAAGTGGAATTGCTTTCACCACTTATCATAACTTATCACATTTATCATGAAGGCGCCCGGTTCATGCTCAAAGAATCACACTGGTATAGTATGAAGGTAAAAGGCGATCAGAAACTGGTTCCTCAAACCACCGAAGACATTCATGAAATAAAATGGGTGACCGGTAAGGCAGCTGAAAAGTTTTTTCCGGATTGTTTTCCTTCCGTTACAGATGTGGTCAGGGGGTTTATTAAATAATGATCGGCTTACAAAGACCTCGGCGTTGTAAAATTCCTTTTTTCAATAATTGCAACAGTCAATCTGCTTACACAAACCATCTTGTTATTTTCATTGTAGATCCTGATATCCCACACATGTGTTGATTTGCCAAGGTGCAATGGAGTAGCAATACCGGTTACATATCCGCCGGTAGCGCTATGCACATGATTGGCATTTATTTCCAGTCCCACACACTGAAACCGGTTATGGTCCACCACCATGGCAGAAGCCACACTGCCGATGGTCTCGGCCAATGTACAGGAGGCGCCGCCGTGCAATAACCCATACGGCTGAATAGTACGATGATCTACGGGCATCCGTGCTTTCAGGAAATCATCGCCCAGTTCCATCCATTCAATACCGATATACTCACCCATGGTATTTTTTCCAAGCGGGGCAATCTTTTCCAGCGATAATTCTTTATCAAACCAGATTGACATCAGCCTTATTTAGATAATGATTGAAAAACAATTTCGGGAAGAAAGGGACTGGCATTGCCGCCATTGCGAATGATATCCCGGACAATGGTGGAAGCCACGGAAGTGTATTTTGGTTCCCCTGTCAGAAAGATGGTTTCAATGGACCTGTCAAGTGTGCGGTTGGCATCAGCAATAGTTTTTTCATATTCAAAGTCGCTTACATAGCGGATGCCCCGGAGTATAAAATGAGCGCCTATCTTCTTGCAGAAATCAATGGTCAGTCCTTCATAAATGGCTCCTTCTACACTTTCCTCATCCTTGTATATTTCTTCAATCCATTGAAGTCTCTGTTCCGCAGAAAACATTGGTGCTTTGGCAGTATTTAATCCTACGCCGACAACTATTTTATCAAACAGAGGTATTGCCCGGTTGATGATATCCACATGACCGAGTGTAAGGGGGTCAAATGTTCCGGGGAATAAGCAGATTCGTGACATGGGAATTATTGAGGCGAAAAGCTAATAATTATTAATTAATAATTACTAATTATTTCCGGAGTTTCTGCCCGACAGGAGGTACAATACCGCCATTCGTACTGCAACGCCGTTTTCTACCTGCTGCAGTATGATTGATTGTTTACTGTCTGCTACATCACTGTCTATTTCCACTCCCCGGTTGATGGGGCCGGGATGCATGATGACGATCTCTTTCTGCAGGCTGTCAAGCAAACTACGGTTGATGCCATAAGCGATGCTGTATTCCCGTAGTGAGGAAAACAAAACCTGGTTCTGCCTTTCTAATTGTATGCGGAGCACATTGGCCACATCACACCATTCCAGCGTTTCTTTCAGGTTATAACTCACATTCACTCCCAATGCCTCACTGATATATTTCGGAATTAAAGTAGGCGGACCGCAAACGGTTACCTCCGCTCCCATTTTTTTCAGCAGGTAAATATTGCTCTGTGCCACCCGGCTGTGCATGATGTCGCCGATGATGGCTACTTTGTTTCCTTCCAGTTTTCCGGTCTTTTCTTTGATAGAAAACGCATCCAGCAGCGCCTGTGTCGGATGTTCGTTGATGCCATCGCCTGCATTGATGATGGCTGCAGGAATATGCTGTGAAAGAAAATGCGGAGCTCCGCTGGCGCTATGCCGCATCACCACCATATCCACTTTCATGGA
>CAYHPA010000275.1:0-2887 GCA_964358155.1 uncultured Chitinophaga sp. | reverse complement strand
GTGCCCGAGACTGGATTCGAACCAGCACACCCTTTCGGGCGCCACCACCTCAAAGTGGTGCGTCTACCAATTTCGCCACCCGGGCTATAAATTTTAAGAACTATAAAAGCGGTGGCTTTCCATCCCGATAACTATCGGGATCGCCACCCGGGCTTTAAGGACTGCAAATGTAAGTGCTTTACTTTTTCAGAACAATTCTGAATGTGGTGCCCTTTCCTGATTCGGATTGTTTTACAAAAATCTCCCCTTTGTGATATTGCTCAATTATCCTTTTTGAGAGGCTCAGGCCAAGTCCCCATCCCCTCTTTTTTGTTGTAAAGCCGGGTTTGAACACCATCGGAATATTCTTTCTTACAATGCCTTTTCCCGTATCCGTAACATCAATATGAATTGCCTTACCTGTATCATTAATATCTACAATAATATTTCCCTTTCCCTCCATAGCATCCAATGCATTCTTCAGCAGATTCTCTATCACCCAGTCAAATAATGGCGCCGATACTTTTCCCGTGATTGGCTGCTGCCCGTGTGTATTTACTGAAAAATTAATCTTCCCCGTAGCCCGTTTGCGCATATAATCCACCATGCTGTTGATCTGGCTTACGAGATTAATCTCTTCCAGGTGTGGTGTGCTGCCAATCTTTCCAAACCGGTCCGAAATCAACCGCAGCCTGTCCACATCTTTTTCCAGTTCCTGCACAATTTTTTCATTGCCCGAACTTTCTTTCAGCATTTCCACCCAGCCCTCCAGCGATGATACCGGTGTTCCTAACTGGTGGGCCGTTTCTTTAGCCATACCGGCCCACACCTGGTTTTGTGTGGAGCGATAACTGCTGCGGATGGAAACAATGGTGATAATGATAAACAATGCTACGATGCATAATTGCACAATGGGATAATACCTGACCTCATTCAGCAATTTTGAGTCGCCATAATAATAGAGGTTCTGTTTGGAAGGGTCATTGGCATCCGGATACGAAACCGGCTGATGCAACGACTTGAATTTTTTAAGTTTCTTCTGAACGTATGAAATATTGCCGTTTGCCTTGGCAGTGTCCAGGTTGATATGATCTATAATACTGTCCTTTTCATTCGTCCAGATAATGGGGATTGACTTGTTCTCTGTCATGATGAAAGTGGAAAGCCGGGTATCAGCATTCTCCGGGCTGTTAATAAACGACTGGCCGGCTATCACCCATTCTTCCACCTTCTGCCTTTCCTCCCTTGCAATTTTCCGGGCCAGGTAGCGGGAATAAAAAATGGTGCCGATCACTATCAGAATAGCAATCAGCGCCAGCCCTGTCTTCCAGTTAATGATCTGCCTAAACATGTTTCGAATTTAGCAATGATACCCCGGCTTACCTTATTTTTGAATAAATATTTACAATACATTGAGTTCTTCACCCAAAGTTTCCATTGTAATACTGAACTGGAACGGCAGAAAATACCTGCAGCAGTTCCTGCCTGCATTACTGGCAACACAGTATTCCAACTTTGAAGTGATTGTTGCTGATAATGGCTCTGCCGATGATTCTGTTTCATTTCTTGAAACAAATTATCCAACTATCCGGCTTATCCTCTTTTCTGAAAATCTTGGGTTTGCCAAAGGCTATAATGAAGCATTGAAACAAGTCATCGCTGATTATTATGTGCTGTTGAATTCTGATGTGGAAGTAACACCCGGTTGGCTGCAACCCCAGGTTGACCTTTTGGAAAAAGATAAAACCATTGCTGCCTGCCAGCCCAAGATCCTTTCATTCAATAATAAAAAAATGTTTGAATATGCCGGCGCTGCCGGTGGCTGGCTGGATAAATATGGTTACCCTTTTGCCAAAGGAAGGGTGTTTGATGTGTGTGAAGAAGACCATGGACAGTACGATCAGTGCGAACCGATTTTTTGGGCCAGCGGCGCCGCATTATTCATCCGCCCTGCTGTTTTCCACGAAATGAAAGGATTTGATGAATACTTTTTTGCTCACCAGGAAGAGATTGACCTCTGCTGGCGGATACAATTGGCCGGGCACAAGATATACTCCTGCCCCTCTTCCGTTGTTTATCATATCGGGGGCGGCACACTGCCAAGGGGCAATTCACTAAAAACCTATCTTAATTTCAGGAATAACCGGATCATGCTTTCAAAAAATCTTCCTTTTGCAAAAAAGCTATGGATAATGCCTGTCAGGAATTTCCTGGATGGCATATCTGCATGGAAAGGATTATTGACAGGCGATGGGGGCTATTTTGTTGCCATCCTGCGGGCGCAACTGGCTTTTATCAAATGGTGGCTTTTCTACAAAAAGAAAAGCGTATTTCCGGCTTCAAGGAAGGGGGCACTTTTGGGATATTTTAAAGGCAATATGGTATGGCAGCATTTCGCCAAAAAGAAGAACCGGTTCTCCGAAATTGTGGGTAAAACAGACTGATTTTTTATACTGAACCCTTATTTTTGCACTGCCTTCGCCACAAACAATGGCGTGTAAACAACACAAAATTCCAACATGAGCAATCAACAGGAATACCAGCAGGAACTCAAAAAAATACAGGATAAGGATTTCACGCATAACTGGGTATCATCATCCGGTTTCTTGTTTTATCTTCAGATAGCTTGTGTAGTAGCATTCGTTTTAGGTGGTTGTTACATGCTTTACAACAAGCGGTATAGTAAACCCAATCCTCCTGTTCAGGAAAGCAGTTTATATACTCCCAAATACAAATAAGCTGTTTCAAAATTTTTTTAAAAAGGGCAACTGCCCTATTTTTGCAACCCCTAAGTTCTTTGGAAATCGGAACCCCGTTCCGATATGCTTATTAGCCGGAACATCCTGATAGTTATCGGGACGGTGTCCATGCGGAAGTAGCTCATTTGGTAGAGCACGACCTTGCCAAG
>CAYHPA010000274.1:0-2895 GCA_964358155.1 uncultured Chitinophaga sp. | reverse complement strand
AATACCAATACAGTGGAATCAATTGACTCAGCACCGGGCGATGCACAATAAGAAGCAAAATAGCTTTTCATTCCTTGTTACTTACAATAGGTAAAGATACTCCTGTTTGCATTTAATTACGCTGCCCGGTAGTTGTAAAAATGTAAATTTTAAAGCTTTGTAATCTCCCCGGAAAACAAAACCTTTGCAACGCTTGTTTAGCAAGCAGTTTATTATGATTCAGGCTTATAATTTTCTGGCATCCTGGCAACTCTTTCCTGAAAAAGGAACATATGAATATGGCGAAAGGCCCAAAAGTGGTATCTATAAAATAGAAGCCGTGCCCGATTCAAAAGAGCTGGTTGTTTATTACAATTGGGTGAGCCTGGAAAACCAGGCCTTTGCTGCCAGCTATAAAGTGCTGGCAGATGGCGGGCTGAATGATCCGATAGCTATCGGATTTGATAAACATGAAGCCGATATCTATCGGCTGGCGGATAAGATACAAGCCATCATTCCTGATGGCATTACATTCGAGATCCATTTTTACAAAAAAGGGGAAGTGGCCCTGCATGTGGTGCATGAGATAATGCCGAATGGTTATCTGAAAATTACCCAGCAAGGAATAAAAGAAGATGGAACAGCTTATACCAATACCGAGGTTTATCACAAACAACTGAGTGTACTGCCTTATTCCGCTTCCGTGTCTGGCGCCGTCATCAAAGCAACAGAAGAAGGTGTTATCAAACACAAGGCGCTTACCGCCATGGAAGAGCAAACGAATATGCAACTGGAGCAGATAAGAAAGCAGATCGAACTGCTGGCACTCCAGGCGCATGAGATACAAAAAAGAAAAGAACTTTCCCTGATGATATACAGTGCCCGTCTTTCCTTTAAACCCAATATCGGGCAGACCTATTATCTCTACGAAAAAAAAGACGGCAGTTGTATGCTGTCACTGGTCTCACCCAAAGAATGGGGAGGGTCTGGCCCCTTCAAACGGTTTATTTCAGCTGTACGCCTGCTGGCCGACCATACCTGGGCCGAGTTGTAAAACACTTCATACCAGTTTATTATTAGAAGTCTGCTAAACAGCATTAAAAAAAAATTTAATAAGGAATACTAAGGGTTTACAATTAGCGTTTAATAGGTATCATCCAATATCCATGTTATGAGAAAACCTATACTCATGGCAGGCTTAGCACTGCTATTTCTTTTTGCAACTGAAGTAAAATCTCAGATTAACCTTAGCTGGTCTTCATCATTTTCCCCAACCTGGGCTGATGGAAACACAAGCGGTAATGCCCCCAACATTGGTGGTTACAGCATCAACGGCACGGCCACAGCCACCATAATTGGAGGCGGCTCATTTATGCAGGCCCTTGGCGGATCTGGTGCGCAAACACCTACGGTATCCGGGGCCACTTTTACCGTTCCCGGCACTACCAACAGGATACAGGTAACGCCTAATTATACAGCCAATACTAATTATACCGATATAGTACTGACTTTTACTTCCCTTACAACCAATGTAAGTTTCAAAATTGTGGATATTGATAAAAATAATCCAAACAGTACCACTTACTTTGACAGAGTTACTGTGACAGGAAGCAATGGTGTGACCACTTACAATGCAACGATTACAAAATATGATGCAGTAACCGACCCGGATTTTCTGGTCATCAGCGGCAATGTGGCCCAGGTAAACACAACCAGCGGAGAGGCAGACAATACGCCATCAGATGCTACCGACCAGCGGGGCACGGTGAATGTAAGTTTTGGCACTACCGCTCTGACCAGCATTACAATCAGATACGATAATGCACCTGGTGCAAATTCAAATCCGGCTTCACAGGCGATTGCCATTGGAAGTGTTTCATTTTCTTCATCCACACTTCCGGTAAATATGCTTTCCTTCAATGGTTATAAACAAGCACAGGATGTGTTGCTGAAATGGTCGACCTCGCAGGAAATCAACACGGATAAATTTGAGATAGAAAGAAACAGCGGCGGCAACTGGGAAACAATCGGCACCGTAGCTGCCCGTGGCAATAGCAATACCATTACTGATTATACATTCACCGATATCAATCCGCAGGGAAACCTCTTGCTGTATCGCTTAAAGCAAATTGATATTGACCAGAATTTTAAATATTCAACTATTGTCCGCATCAGTTCAAAGAATACAGTGGCGGACCTGCTGAGCTATCCCAATCCTTTCTCATCGCAGGTAAACCTCAGTATCAGTTCTGCTCTGAACCAGGTGGTCATCATCAATATCTATGACGCTGCAGGAAAAACGGTAAGAACAGAAACCAGCAAATTATTTACAGGCAGCAACAGTATCAACATAACTGCTTTGGATAAACTCTCCCGTGGCATTTATCATATTGATGTAAGAGATGATGCAGGCATCATCCTCGGTCGCAGCATGCTTATGAAAGAATGATCAACTCTTAGGTTTAGGTTATAAATCCCCTGCCGTTTCGCCGGCGGGGTTTTTATTTTTGTATCAACTAACTTTGAGAAATGCTATTATATTCAAAAGTTATAAAAAATATGCCACAAAGACACTAAGTCGCAAAGGCACACGAAGGATGTTTTGTGTTTCTTCGTGTCTTTGTGGCTTTGTGGCAAAAAAATTCAGAAACCCACTGCCTAACTTTGATGAAAAGGAAAGAATGACGAAACTAAGTGTCAATATCAACAAATTCGCCACACTACGCAATGCAAGGGGTGGCAATAATCCTGATGTGGTAAAGGCTGCCATAGATGTGCAGCGCTTTGGCGCAGACGGGGTAACGGTGCACCCCCGCCCCGATGAACGGCATATCCGGTACGAAGATGTGCGGCAGATAAAAAAGATCATCACTACTGAATTCAATATTGAAGGCAATTGCCGGGAGCAATCATTTG
>CAYHPA010000273.1:0-2953 GCA_964358155.1 uncultured Chitinophaga sp. | reverse complement strand
AGTATTTTAAAGCTTTGCCAAAGGAGGAATTGACGAAGCAACCGAAAGAGTTTATCGGTCAGAAGTAAAGGATGTCTGACGTCTTGCAGAGCGTCTGACACACTTTATTTAATGAAATAGAAAAGAATAAAGCATATATGTACAAAGAATTAGTTGATAAGAAAGCAAAACTTGCCGTAATAGGATTGGGATATGTTGGCCTGCCCATTGCTCTGGAGTTTGCCCGCCAAATTTCCGTCATTGGTTTTGACATTAATGAAAAACGGATTGAAATGATGAAACAGGGTATAGACCCCAGCAATGAACTGACCAAAGAAGAGTTTGAAGGCTGTGATATCAGCTTCACCAATTCGCTTGATGTGCTGAGAAAAGCAAATTTTTTTATCGTTGCTGTTCCCACCCCGGTGGACGAACATAATGTACCAGATCTCACCCCCGTTAAAAAAGCTTCAGAGACCATCGGCAAAGTGATGAAGAAAGGCGACTATGTGGTGTTTGAATCCACTGTTTATCCCGGTTGTACAGAAGAGGATTGTTTACCCGTGATTGAAAAATTATCCGGACTGAAAAACGTAACTGATTTCAAATCGGGTTATTCACCTGAAAGGATCAACCCCGGTGATAAGACACATACACTGGCGAAAATCATCAAAGTGGTTTCTGGTTGCGATGCAGAATCATTGGAGGAAATTGCAAAAGTGTATGAATTGGTGGTAACGGCTGGTGTGCACAAGGCTTCTTCCATCAAAGTGGCAGAAGCGGCGAAAATTATTGAGAATACTCAGCGTGACCTCAACATTGCCCTGATGAATGAGCTGTCCATCATTTTCAATATGATCGGCATCAATACTTATGAAGTGCTGGAAGCGGCAGGTACCAAATGGAATTTTTTGAAATTTCAGCCCGGTCTCGTAGGAGGCCATTGCATCGGTGTTGACCCCTATTATCTTACTTACAAGGCAAGTGAACTGGGCTATGATGCCGAAGTGATACTGGCAGGGCGCAATATCAATGATAATATGGCCAAGTATGTAGCCAAAACAGTCATCCAGCATATCATTAAAAATTCTGCTGATGTACGATCCGCCAAAGTGCTGGTGAAAGGTGCCACCTTCAAAGAAAATGTAAGCGATATCAGGAATTCAAAAGTGGCCGATGTGGTGAAGGCATTAAAATCTTATTACCTGAATGTGGATGTGGAAGACCCGCATGCTGATTCGGATGAACTGCAGCATGAATACGGTTTTGGATTGGCAGCCAAAACAGCCAATGATTATGATGCAGTAATCGTTACCGTACCGCATAATGAATATAAAGAGCTGGATGATGCGTATTTTGCTGGCATCACCAAAGCGCATGGCCTAGTGGCCGATCTGAAAGGGATTTATCGCAACAAAATTAAAAGCAGACCTTACTGGAGTTTATAATATGCCATTCAAAACAACCGATATTGCCGGATTACTGGTTTTTGAACCCCAGGTGTTTGAAGACAGCCGTGGTTATTTCTTTGAGTCTTTCAATGAAAATACTTTTAAGGAACAGGGTATTGATTGCCGTTGGGTGCAGGATAACCAGTCTTCCTCCAACTATGGAGTGATACGGGGATTGCATTATCAGTTGCCACCGTTTGCACAGTCAAAACTGGTGAGGGTGCTGCGGGGAAAGATACTGGATGTGGTGGTTGATATCCGTAAAGGGTCGCCTACATTCGGCAAAAGTTATTGTAAAGTGTTATCCGCAAAAAACAAGCGGCAGCTTTTTATACCAAAAGGATTCGCCCACGGCTTTTCTGTGCTGAGCGAAAAAGCAGAAGTGCTGTATAAATGCGATGGCCTTTACAATAAAAAAAGTGAGGCCGGTATTATTTACAACGACCCCGAACTGAGTATTGACTGGCGCATACCTGCGGAAGATGCTATCATTTCGGAAAAAGATTTACAGCTCCCCTCATTTGCCCAATGTACTAACAGCTTTGAATTGGAAGGCTGATGGCAAAGAAGCCTATGATATTGGTGACAGGTGCTAACGGTCAGTTAGGAAAAGAATTAAAACAACTTTCACCATCATTCCCTCAATTTGATTTTATTTTTTTATCAAGAGAAGACCTGCCTATTCATCATTTTGAAATGGTAAGGCATTATTTCAAAACTTATCAGCCAGACTATCTTATCAACTGCGCTGCCTATACGGCTGTTGACAGGGCCGAGCAGGAAAAAGAACTGGCTTTTCAGGTAAATGCTGAAGCGGTGGGAGTGTTAGCGGCAGTTTGCAAAGAAAACAATTGTCGCTTTATCCATATTTCCAGTGATTATGTATTTGACGGAACGGCCACTACTCCGTACAAAGAAATATTTCTGCCGCATCCTACAAGTGTTTACGGTGCATCTAAATTAGAAGGAGAGAAGCAGGCTTTGCAATTGAACCCCGATTCCATCATCATCCGTACCTCATGGGTGTACAGTGAATTTGGAAAAAACTTTGTGAGGACGATGGTAAAACTGATGCAGGAAAAGGCGGAGATTAATGTGGTAAATGATCAGCTTGGTTCGCCTACCTATGCCGCTGATCTGGCTGAAGCTATACTGCAAATCTTCTCTTTCAGGCAGTGGCATTCCGGTATTTATAATTTCAGCAATAAAGGCATTATCAGCTGGTATGATTTTGCTGTGGCTATAAAAGAATTGACAGGCAGCAATTGTAAAGTAAATCCGATTTCTACTTCAGAATATCCAACTCTTGCAAAGAGACCTGCTTATTCTGTATTGGATAATTCAAAAATTCAGCAGGTTTTTGGTATTCAATTAAAGGACTGGAGGGAAAGTCTGGAAACTTGCTTGATCAGGCTGAAATAAAAAATCCCGCCGTTTAGCGGGACTTCTGTTGACCCATAAGGATTCGAACCTTAAATGACTGAACCAAAATCAGTAGTGTTACCATTACACCATGGGTCAAT
>CAYHPA010000272.1:0-2984 GCA_964358155.1 uncultured Chitinophaga sp. | reverse complement strand
CCTGAATTAAAATGATTTCCATTTTATTTTGTTTTTATCCCAATGAATTACAGGTTTCATTGTCTCCCGGCGTTGCGGCCGGGATTAGGGATGCACCTTATTTTAAAAGATCTGTTACATATGGCAATAATGCCATTTGACGGGCTTTCTTCACCGCATCGGAAACTTTGCGCTGGTATTTCAGGCTGTTTCCGGAAAGACGGCGGGGTAATAGTTTACCCTGCTCGTTTAGAAATTTTTTGAGAAACTCCACATCTTTATAATCAATGTAGCGGATCTTGTATTTTTTAAAACGGCAGAATTTCTTTACCCGTTTGTCGCTTTTAATAGCGGTCAGATATTTTATTTCATTTTTTGCCATGACTTATACCTCCGCTAATTTTTCGGTTCCGGTTTTAGCGCCACTTTTCTTTCTTGCATTGTACACGACGGCGTATTTATCGAGTTTAGTGCAGAGGTGACGAAGTACTGATTCGTCACGCAGCATTTGTACTTTCAATTTCTCAATGAAGTCAGGCGCTGCAGTATATTCCAGCACCCAGTACAATCCCGTTGTTTTTTTCTGGATCGGGTAAGCCAGCGATTTCAGTCCCCAGGCATTTTCAGCAACTATAGAGCCACCGGCGTCGGTAACAAGCTTTGCATATTTTTTTTGCTCAGCTTTGAACTCATCGTCACTTAAAACAGGGGTAAAAATCACCATCAATTCGTAGTTGTTCATTTTACCTGTTTTTATCCCGGCGCTATCGCCGGAAATGGTTAAAAATTAAATTTTCCCACTGGACAGTCCAGGTTTTTAAACCGGGAAAGAATCCTGCTACCGGCAGGATTTGGGGCGGCAAAGATAGGAGAATACTGTCAGAAGCGGAAGGATGCCTGCGAAGAAATTTTGACGACCCTGTACCTGATCCAAAGCCTGTCAAATCGTTGATTTTAAATAGAAACCCTAGAATGCCTTCTTAACTTCCTGCACTTTTTTCAGCATTACGAGATAAGTAGGGAAATGATCGCTATAACCACCCCGGTAGGTATTGCCATCCCATGTGCGCATCGGGTAGCCTTTATAGCGGCCTTTATTTTCAACGAGGTACTCCTTATTGAAGATATGTTGCTGGAAAAAGAACATGCCATTCTGTTCTTTGTTAAGCCATGGGTATGAGATCACAATCTGGTCAAACAAGCCCCAGGCATCCTGATAGGCCAGGGTTCCGTACCCTTTTTTGTACAACTCCGTCCATGGATTGTACAATCCTCCCTTTTGCACATCGGTTTGTTTGCCCCTGGCACCCAGAATTTCTGCCACACTTTCATTTACCGGGTCATCATTCAGGTCGCCCATGATGACGATTTTTGCATTAGGTTCAATTTTTGCAATAGAGTCAATATGATTTTTGCAAACCTGTGCCGCAGCATTCCTGCCGGGGGCGCTTCTTTTTTCCCCTCCGCTCCGGCTGGGCCAGTGGTTTACATAGATATGAATCGTTTCGCCATCCAGTTTTCCCTTCACCCATAAGATATCACGGGTATAATAAGCATCCTTGGATCCGCCCGGCAACTGCACATAAAGTTTATCGCTGGCTTCTACGGTAAAATATTTTGGGTTATACAAAAGACCTACATCAATTCCACGGGCATCTTTTGAGTCATAGTGAACAATTTTGTAGTTCCTGGAAGCAATCAGTTTTTGATGAACAAGGTCATTCAGCACAGTATCATTTTCCACTTCAGCTACACCCAGTACAGCCGGACCATCAGGATTCATTTCCACTCCCATTTCTGAGATAACAGTAGCGAGTTTATTTAGTTTGTCAGAATAAATAGTGCCATTATAGTTACGGGGGCCGCTTGGTAAAAACTCTTCGTCATTTATCATTGTATTATCCAGCGTATCAAAGAGATTTTCCAGGTTATAAAAACCAATAATGATGGGTTTATAATCTTTTTTCTGAGAATTGGTTGCCAAAGAAAAAAAGAATACCAGGCTGATAGTGAAAGTTTTTTTCATATAGCTAAAATAAAATAGTAGCAAACTTACAGAAACAACAGACGAAGTCAATAACTTAAAAGATGTGCAGCATTATCTAATTATTATGTGCCTATCTTTTTTCGCCCATTCCCGGCAACAGTCTTAGATTTGCCCCTTTGTCTAAAAAAAATAACATGCTTAAAATGAGATTGCTGCTGCTGTTTTTGTGTGCCGGAACCGCAGCTACAGCGCAGGTTGATTCAACCATTAAAAGAGATACTTCCATTATTGAAGATGTAAAGCAGGGTGTATTGGACAATATCCCAGTGGTTTCCCTTGATGAGAATGACCTTGGCGATGGCGGAAGCCAGAATACATCTTCCCTGCTTACTGCAGGAAGGGATCCCTTTTATTCAGCGGCTTCCTTTAATTTCAGCGCTGTCCGTTTCAAGATCCGCGGATATGATAACGACCTGTTCAGCACTTATATGAACGGCGTACCGATGGATAATCTTGACAATGGATTTACCCCTTATGGCTTATGGGGAGGGCTGAATGATGTGATGCGCAACCGTGATGTATCTTGGGGTTTGCGTTACAATAGTTTCGCCTTTGGCGACATTGGAAGCAATACCAATATTGATTCCCGGGCCAGCAGGCAACGGGTGCAAACAAGCTTTAGCTATGCATCTTCCAACAGGAATTATAATAACCGGGTTATGATAACCCACTCAACAGGATTAAGCAATAAGGGATGGGCTTTTACATTTAGCGGCAGCCGCCGCTGGGCAGGAGAAGGATATGTGCCGGGTACTTATTATGATGGCTGGGGTTATTTTGCTGCAGTTGATAAACGCATAGGTCAAAATCATTTGCTTTCTCTTACAGCTTTTGGTGCTCCCACAGAAAATGGAAGACAAGGTGTATCCGTACAGGAAATGATTGAACTGGCAGGCACCAACTATTACAATCCCAACTGGGGTTACCAGAACGGAGTGAAAAGAAATGCGAGCATAGC
>CAYHPA010000271.1:0-2999 GCA_964358155.1 uncultured Chitinophaga sp. | reverse complement strand
CTGCCAGTTCTCCAAATATTTCTTCCAATACCTGGTTGCTGATATAAGGGCGGCAGTATCGCTGGTAGTCAAACCATATTCCATTCTCTCCAAATTCGTTGATATGAACAGGCAAACAAGGAACAAACCGCCCTAATATTCCCTGTACCGCATTGGCCGGGATACTCCAGATGCGGAAGAATCCGAGAATATGATCAATCCGAAAAGCATCAAAATAATTGCTCATCTGCTCAAACCGTTGTTTCCACCAAGCAAAGCCGTCTTCCTGCATTTTTTTCCAATTGTAGGTCGGAAAGCCCCAATTCTGACCGACAGCGGTAAAATCATCCGGCGGTGCACCTGCCTGCCAGCACATATTATACATATCGGGAGACACCCAGGCATCACAACTGTTGCGGGAAATACCAATGGGTATATCGCCTTTCAGCACAATTCCTTTTTTGTGGGCATAATCCACCGCATCTTTTAGCTGCAGATGCAAATGATACTGAATGAAATAATAAAAGCCTATTTCTTTATAAACCGGTGATTTACCAGAACAGAGTTTATCAATTTCTGTCTTGTTATAAATGCTATTTGTTTCCCACTCGTCAAAGTTGGAACTGCCATATTTATCCCGGAAATGGCAAAAAGCAGAATATGGCTCCAACCAATGCCTGTTCTGTTTAAAAAATTGCTTGTAATCTTCTGATTCAAAACACTCTTTGTACATTACTTCATAAAGTTCCCTCAACACTGAAAATTTGTATTTCATCACTTCTTCATAATCCATCACCGGTAAATCATTCAGCTCCTTTTGCTTTAGTTTCAGGGAGGCAAGCTGGTCTGCATATTCTTTACCCGCCACTTTCCAAAGGTTAATATAGAGCGGATGTAATGCAAAAGCCGATACGGCAGAGTACGGATAAGAGTCCATCCAATTGAAATTAGCCATCGTATCGTTGATGGGAAGCAGTTGGATCAACTTCAATCCTGCCGCTTTGCTCCAGTCTACCAGCGGCTTTATGTCTGTAAACTCCCCTACACCAAAACTATTCCTGCTTCTCAGGCTAAACACGGGAATAGCAACACCCGATCCCTTCCAGTTACTGTTCGGTAAATGCACAAAACCATCGTGAAGGATGCTTATTTTTCTTTTTGATCCATCGCTGTATAACAGACGGTTGTTGCCACCCTCATAACAAACAAATTTTTTCTCTTTCGTATTATAAACGCCGTATTTGTATGAAACAGGAAAACTATAGCTGGATAAGTCAGGCTTTACTATCCACCAATCTTCTTCTTTTTTCATCAGCACAGGAATTGCTTCTGACCAGTCAGCCAATTTTTCTCCCTGTCCAAGCAGGCAGACCACCTCATTTTTGTGAAGCAGCGGGGCCTTTACTTTAAATACATGAGTAAAGTTTTTGTCAGAGCCGGCTTTACTCCTGGTTTGGTTAGGGCGGAGCAATACTTTGTTAAAAGCATCGGAGAAAAAGACGTTTTCATATTCACCGGCATGGTTCCAGGTATCTGCCAGCTGCACTTCCTGCAGATCTTTCCGGAAAACATCTATTTTTCTGTCATTGCCCCATTCATATAAAATATCACCATCAATGTTTTTTAAGATATACCTGTAAAAGATGTTTTTTTGAAGCTCTTTTCTTTTTATTTCAATACTGGCCTGCCAGAATTCCTCATTGAGATATTCCATTGCCATAGCCCTGGAGGGCTGGTTATTCCCCAGTTCCTCTGTATCTCCTGTAATCCACAGGCTTTGGCCAAAATCGGTATGAAAACGCAAATAAAACTGAAGTTTCATGGCAATCGTTGTGCTATAGTAAGGCTAATTATGTGTTTTTAGGACACATTTGTACGAAAATAGAAAAAAGATGTTTTGGGGCGTAATTTTAAACAGAAAAACTTTTAAAAGTATGAATACCAACCGCAAATTCCTGCAACGAATTTTTATCCTTTGCCTCGGTTTGTTTGCTGCATCTGCCTTTTGTATGAAATGGATAGAAGCCGACTTTATCCAGGCCGGTGAAAAATTTACTATTATCGGCCTTGAAATAAGCTATCCAAAAGAAAAGGTCAGCAATATACTGGCAGGACTGGATGACCACGTAAAGGCCCTGCTTCGTTATCAGCTTGTTTTTGATTTTGTATTCATGGCTGCAGTATATCCTGGCATTGCAGCCCTATGCCTGATGGCAAGAATTAAGTCAACCGGTTCAGTTCTGAAAAAAATCCTGTTAGCCCTTGCCTTTTTTCAAATACTAGCATGGGGCTGCGACGTTCTTGAAAATTATTATCTGCTGAAATGGATCAATGACCCGGTGATAGGAAACGAATTCAGTTTTTATCATTTTGTTGTTGCGGCAAAATGGATCATTGCATTGACCGGGGCGTTGCTGGCTATTCCTTTATTGTTCCGAAAAAAAAGAGTTATACAGAAAAGTTGAAAACTCTTTTTTCCATTCACTGATGCCGCCTTATTTTTGCACCAGCTTCGCCGTTCGGCAGGTGTCGGGAGGCAGGTTAAGCAAAAAATTTCCAAATATGGAGCAAAAGAAAAAATACAGAGGAATTTGGGCGCTGGTTTGTCTTGCATCTACTGCTGCCTTATTGTTTGCCATTTATACCCACTGGGAATGGCTCACACTGATACTCCCCTTCCAGACAACTTCCTTTGTAAAGGCGCTGGACATCATGTAATAATTCAACTTGCTGATATTTTATTTAAATACCCCCGCATTGGTCGGGGTTATTTTTTAGCCTGTTTCTACCGGCGCATCATATCACTTGCTGAACGGCTGCTTCTTTGCAGGTTCCATAATTCACCGGCAGTAAATCTTTTTTTGGTTTTTACTTCAACGTCTGTTGCGAGGGTTTCTTTCACTTCGTGCAACAGTTGTTTTTTGATCTCGTCACTCAATTGTACGGTCTTGGGCATAAGAATGCTCTTCATAAACTCTCCTTTTTTTTAGTCTGTCGTTTAATAATCCTCTGAGCGAATC
>CAYHPA010000270.1:0-3015 GCA_964358155.1 uncultured Chitinophaga sp. | reverse complement strand
GGCATGATCTTCAATGCGTATTACTTTCCCTTTCTGCCAGGACAACAAAGCCATTGTGATAATTTGCCCGAAAATTACGGCCGCAAGGGTAATGCCTGTTTATGAGATTGAGAATTTATTCAGGGAATTCGGCAAAACGCTTACTCAGCATGAAAGGGAGCCAGGATTACCAGTTTTTTCAGCGAAGCATAATATTTTTTGCCTTTCCATAGATAAGAAATAACCAGTTCGTTGCTGTCCACTATTTTTTTAAGAGCAGGGGAAATTTTTATTATGTTGTTTACTGTGTCTCCCTTGTCAATCTTCAGTACTTTCAGGTTTGTGCGTGGCACCAGTTGTTTCTTTTCGGCATCGGCAGACAAAACGGGAGTGGATTGTATCGCCGAACCCGTTATTTTATACCAGTTTCCCCCCATCAATAATTCTTTTGGTTGAATATCAGCAAAGCTGACTGAGAAAATACTGTATTGAATGACGGTAACAGGCCTTTTTATTGCTGGCCCCCCGTTTTCATCAGGAATATCCCTTTGGGGCACCATGCCGGGTATAAACTCCTGAGAATAGCCATATAATTTTACTTTAGGCTGTGCAAATCCTGCCTGGCTGATAATTAAGCCTGTAATGATTAGAATTGCTTTCATCTTTGTATTTAAAACCAGATGAAATATCCGGCAGAGATACTCTAAACAAATTCATAAAAAATCGACAACAAAATACAACCGGCCTGATTTAAATTAAATAACTTAGGAGGCAAATTGAAAGATTTTATATGAGAAGAATAACCAGCTTATGCTGCCTGTGCATTGCACTTGCAGCATTGATATCCTGTAAAAACACTAAAAATAGTAATAAAGAACCTGAGGCGGATGGTATGGAACTTGCCATGCAGCAGGAGTTTATGATGACCCGTGACCCGGCGCTCAATATTGTTCCAAGGGAAAGACTGAATGCAGCCCGTGCATATATGGATAATATCCTGAATGGCCGGGTAACAGCGCTTGCCTGGCAGGAAAGAGGCCCCAATAATATTGGTGGAAGGACCCGTGCCATTATGATTGACAAAAGAGATGCTTCCGGCAATACTGTTTTTGCAGGTTCAGTAAGCGGCGGAATATTCAAGACAACCAATTTTACCAGTGCCACTCCCACCTGGACTATTGTAAATGATTTCTTGCCCAACCTTGCTATAACTGTTCTTGTGCAGGATCAGGCACACCCCGACACGATGTTTGCCGGAACCGGTGAGGGCTGGTTTAATATTGATGCGGTAAGAGGTGGCGGGATTTTTAAAAGTACCGACGGTGGCAGCACCTGGAACCTGATGGCATCAACCAGCGGATTTGAATATGTACAGGATTTTGTGATTGATAATAATGGCAATCTCTATGCTTCCCTGCGCAATTTTACATCTGCAAACAGGGGGGTGATGCGGTCTACAGACAGAGGTGCATCATGGGTACAGGTGTTGGGAGCCCCGCTGCCTGGATTTGCTACGGGCCGGGCAACGGATATGGAGATAGCTGCCAACGGGGATATCTATGCAGCCTTAGGCATTTTTGGAAGAAGCGTGGTCATGAAATCTTCTTTTGCAGCCAATGGAGTGAATACCGGGGCATTAGGAACCTGGACAAATATAACTCCAACAACTCCAACCCCCACTCAGCGTACAGAAATATTACTGGCCCCATCAGATGAGCAAAGGGTTTATTTGCTGATGCAGGATAGCGCTACTCATCAAACGCTGAACATTTTCAGATCAACAGACGGGGGAGCAAACTGGACAACATTAACGGCACCCACGGCATTAAATAATGGTGGGGCATCACAGACATGGTATAATCTTACCGGAGCTGTTGACCCGGGTAATGCAGATGTCCTGATAGTAGGGGGATTGAACCTGTCCAAATCATCCAATGGAGGAAATAGCTGGTCAACAATAACCAGCAGCGGAACCGTGCATGTGGATCACCATGCACTGGTTTATAACGGATCTTCCAACCTTATTAATGGAAATGACGGGGGTATTTATTACACAACTAACGCCAATGCTGCGACTCCCTCTTTCACCAATAAAAATAATGGATATAACGTAACACAATACTATGGTTGTGATGCACATCCAAGCAGCCCGAATTATTTTTTGGCAGGGGCACAGGATAACGGAACACAAAAATTTACAGCTGCGGGCATTAACACTACTACAAACGCTACCGGCGGCGATGGAGGCTTCTGTCATATTGATCAAACAGATGGCCAGTTGCAGATAACTTCCAATACAGGTAATAATTATAACAGATCATTGAACGGCGGTGCAAGTTTTGCTTCTCTCGGTAGTACTATTAATAACAACAGAGGTCAGTTTATCAATCCTACTGATTTTGATGATGCCCAGAAGGTGTTGTATTGCGGCGATGACCCGGGAAGATATTATGCCATTTTGAATTTAGGAGGGGCAGCATCGGGATTAATTGTTTCTGTGTTGGAATTCAGTAACAGGTCAGTGACAGCTGTCAGGGTAGATGCTTCTGCTGCCAACACGGTTTGGGTAGGGGCATCATTCGGCACTACAGCAGCATTGGTGCCGATGGTAGTAAAGTATTCGAATGCCAATACCGGTACGCCAACAGCTGTGGTAAATACGACTATTGCCGCTGCGGCTGGCGCTGCAATTTCTTCTATCGACATAGATCCCGCTAACGCCAATCATATCCTCGTCACTTTATCCAATTTTGGCGTGGTGAGTGTTTGGGAAAGTACCAATGGCGGAACAAGCTTTACCAGTATAGAGGGTAATCTGCCAGATATGCCTGTACGCTGGGGAATTTTTGCCCCTGCCAATGCGCAACTCAATGGCGCTTCCGGAGGTAATGGCGGCATTATACTTGGTACAGAATTGGGGGTTTGGACCACTTCGCAAATTAACGGGGCTGCCACGCAATGGATTCCCAATAATGGTGGCCTGGCAAATGTGCGAACAGATATGCTGAAATACCGGGCTTCGGACAATACAGTGGC
>CAYHPA010000269.1:0-3036 GCA_964358155.1 uncultured Chitinophaga sp. | reverse complement strand
CTTTTTCACTTCTGCCACAAATTCTTTGGCAGGCTTGAAAGCAGGGATATAATGCTCAGGGATATGAACTGCAATATTCTTTTTGATATTGCGCCCAATTTTAGCTGCTCTTTTCTTAGTGATGAAACTGCCAAAGCCACGGATATAGATATTTTCGCCAGCAGCAAGGGTGTCTTTTACTTCCTTGAACATGGTTTCAAGTGTAACAAGGACATCAACCTTGGGTATCCCTGTTTTTTCAGAAATCTGATTTACCAGGTCGGCTTTTCTCATGGTTGCAGGTTTTGGTTATTATTATGAATGCCAATTTATGATAAAATAATATGATAGTCAACTAAATAGGCATAATTTTTTTCAACCGGATATGCACCGGACAGTCCGAAATGACGGATATTTAGCCGCCAAAATCACTGCATCCGGATTGTTTATTTATGAAAAAAGTCAGTAAAGAGACCCCGAAAAAGAAATTTGCCCCCATTTTATTGAAATGGAACCGGGAGCAAAATAACCGGCAAATGCCCTGGAAAGGGGAAAAAGACCCATACAAGATATGGCTGAGTGAAATTATCCTTCAACAAACAAGGGTGGAACAGGGACTAAGCTATTACAATAAATTCCTCAAAACATTTCCCAATGTCCATAAACTGGCAACTGCGCCGGAAGGCAAGGTATTTAAGCTCTGGGAGGGCCTGGGGTATTACACAAGATGCCGCAACCTGATCGCTACGGCCCGGCATATTTCAAAGGAGTGCAAAGGAAAATTTCCAGACACTTACGAACAGATAAAGGGATTAAAAGGCATTGGACCTTATACAGCCGCTGCTATTTCATCTTTTGCCTTCAACCTGCCCTATGCGGTGGTAGATGGCAATGTATTCCGGGTATTGGCCAGGATATTCGGGATTACAACAGCTGTAGATTCAACTGCCGGCAAAAAGCAATTTATCGCTCTTGCGGATGAATTACTTGATAAAAAGCAACCCGGCCTGTACAACCAGGCCATTATGGATTTTGGCGCCGTTGTTTGCAAGCCTCAACCTCTTTGCTCTGTTTGCTTATTTCAAAAACAGTGTTATGCATTTCAGCATAAAAAGATCAAAGAGCTTCCTGTAAAAGAAAAAAAGATAAGTATACGCAAAAGATGGTTTTACTACCTGATGCTGGAGTATAAGGGCAGTATTGCCATCCGTCAGCGTACGGGCAAAGACATCTGGCAGCAGTTATATGAATTCCCTCAAATAGAGAAAAAAGCTGAAACCGGGGTGACGATCATTCTTAAAGAAGCAGTAAAAAGGAAATGGACATTTAAAAGCAAGTATGAGGTTCTTTCTGTTTCCCCCCGATTCAAACAGCAGCTCTCTCACCAGTCTGTAAACGGGCAGTTCATCCGGCTCAGCATCAAACAAAAACCCAGGCAGGAAAGCTTATGGCAGTGGGTGGAGAAAAAAAAGATAAAACGATTTGCTTTTCCGCAGCTTATTAACCAGATGATAAAATAGAATTCCGATTACCAGGTTACTCTAACACCGGTCTCATCCATTTCTCCGCCTCTTCCATGTTCATTCCTTTACGCTGGGCATAATCTGCCAATTGGTCTTTACCAATTTTGCCCAAACCAAAATAATGGCTTTGCGGATGTGCTATGTACCAGCCGCAAACAGATGCGGGCGGGTTCATAGCGAGGCTTTCTGTAAGTTCTATGCCGATATTTTCTGTCACATTCATCAGCTCGAACAACTTCAATTTTTCTGTATGGTCAGGACAGGCAGGATAGCCCGGAGCGGGGCGGATGCCTTTGTATTCTTCTTTTATCAGCTGCACATTCGTCAATGCTTCATTTTTTTCATAGCCCCAATATTCTCTTCTCACTTTTTCATGCAGGCATTCGGCAAAAGCCTCTACAAAACGGTCGGCCAGCACCTGCACCAATATTTTGTTGTAATCATCATGCGCTGCCGTAAATTGGTCAATGTATTTTTTTGCACCGTGAATAGTTACGGCAAAAGAACCCATGAAATCGGAGCCAAGTTCTGCGGGGCAAATAAAGTCGGAGAGAGAATAGGAGGGCTGCCCTACCGCTTTCTTTAACTGCTGGCGAAGTGATTCCAGTTTTACGTCTCCGTTTTTAGTCTGCAGTGTTATGGTATCTGCATTATTGCTGCTGGCGGGCCAGAAACCAATTACCCCGTCGGCGGAAAACCATTTTTCATTGATGATCTGCTCCACCATTCTTTGCGCTTCATCATACAGTTTGGTAGCCTCAGTGCCGAATATCTTATCCGTTAATACTTCAGGAAAACGGCCGGGCATTTCCCAGGCTATGAAGAATGGGCCCCAGTCAATATATTTTGCAATCGTAGCCAGGTCAAATTCTTTCAGCACTTTCACTCCGTCCACAGCAGGTTGCGTCGGCTGATATTTTTTCCAGTCAAAGTATTCTTTGGTAATGACCGCTTCTGAGTAAGGGATCAGTTCTTTTTTATTCTTATTTAAGAACTGGTTTCGCATGTCCTCATATTCAGCACTGGTTTTTTTGAGCAGTACATTTTTTTCTTTGCTTAATAAAGTGCTGACAGCCGTCACACTTCTTGAAGCATCAAGAATGTGTAACACCCCATTGTCATATTGTGGGGCGATTTTTACGGCTGTATGCATTCTTGATGTGGTGGCACCACCGATCAGTAATGGCTGTTTCATGTTGCGGCGCTTCATTTCATGTGCCACATGCACCATTTCGTCGAGCGACGGAGTGATTAGGCCGCTGAGACCTACGATATCTGCTTTTTCTTTTTCCGCTGTATCTAATATTTTATCAGCCGGCACCATTACACCCAGATCAATTATATCATAACCATTACAGCCCAATACCACACCAACAATATTTTTACCTATGTCATGCACATCGCCTTTTACCGTAGCTAAAAGTACACGAGGGGCATTGCCATTTCCACCAAGGGGATTATTCCTTTTTTCTTCTTCAATAAAAGGAGTTAGCCAGGCCACACTTTTTTTCATCACTCTCGCCGACTTTACCAC
>CAYHPA010000268.1:0-3099 GCA_964358155.1 uncultured Chitinophaga sp. | reverse complement strand
TGCTCTTAGTTTAAAGAGCTATTTCAAATTCATTCTGCCAGGCCGTCTTTATGCTGATTTTTCTTTCAACCGGCATTACGATCTCCGGTTGTTTGTGTTTGCCAAAAAATTCTCCGGGGTCCCATTTACCGTTCTTGTTATTGTCATATAATATGCGGAGTTCAAACTCTCCCGGTAAAAAAAGCTGTTGCGAGAATTCGCTACTGCCCAATGGAAAGGATTTATAAATCGTTTCATTTTGTACAAACTGCAGCACCGGGTTTTTGTCTGCGGGAAAATTGCGAAATTTTATTTTCAGCGAGCCATACTCGCTCAATTTTTTGGTTGTAAATGAAAGAGTGTCTGTTTTCAGCAATTTTTTGCCGGACGAATCCTCTGCAAACTCTTTGTCCATGATGATCTGGTACAATGTATTTTCCTTCCACTCAACATTCAGAAGTAATTTTTTATTGCTGCTGTCCTTTTTAAACTGATAGGATGCAACAGGATTGAATGTTGAATCTGTATAAAGCCGGATTTTTGATGAATCAAACATACGCAAAGGCTGTTCAAACGTCATCGTAAAGTTGGTGAGCAAATCCTGTTGGTTGTTAACCAGGTTTGTCTGATATTTTAGCCGTTTATCTACTGTTTCAGGTCCTTTTCTCCGGTTGCCAATGTTAAGGTTGATAGAGGGTATTGCAAATGTTGCTGCAACCGGTGATGACGCATAGGCGTATAAAGTAACCGGTTCTGTTTTTGACTGAACGATCACCGGCTTGTCTGCAAAGCCGAATAATTGCTTGTCGCCAAAATAACGGTAGGTGCCGCTTTCATTTTTCAGCGTATAGACATAAAAAGTTTTTGGTGGAAGGTTTTTGAAAACAAAATTTCCTTTGCTGTCTAACCGGGCAATATAGCGGGGTTTTTCTTTCTGCACTGCAGAATCACTGGGGCTTGTATGAAGAATGACAACCAGGGTTGTATCAATCTTTCCTGTTTCTGCCAGTATTACTTTACCCTGCATCTCCAGCGAATCAATATAAGAGCCGGTAGAAAAAGTGTAGGAAAATCCTTTTATCGGGTTGCCTTCTGTAAAATCTTTGATGGCATTGCCAAAATTGAGCAGGTAAGTGGTGTTGGGTTCCAGTGTGTCTTTCAGCCGTATGGTTACGGTCTTCAGTTTGAAGTCAACCAGCGGGTTGGATTTTGGCAAAGGAGATACGAGCAGGTTTTCGCCGATGTTTTGGACATCTATAAATTCATCAAAAGTGAAAGTGATCTTGCTGCCTTTAAAATTCCTCACAGAATCTCCTGGTTCGGCTTTCAGCAAAACCGGCGGAATCGTATCTCTTGGCCCACCCTCGGGTGGAATAATGTTGGCGCAACCGGAGGTCAGCACCAGGATTTTTGAGATAAAAAAGGTTAAAAGGGAAAAAAGGAAAAATCTTTTCATTCAATATGTTTCTCGGTATGCAAACTTAGCTGGTTTATGTCTATTGACTGTTTCAGGCTTTCCAATAATCCCTAAAAGTCCTGTTAATCGTGGTTCTCTTCTTCATGTAAGGTCACCGCAAGCTTGTTTGTTTTAACAAAATTGCACCAATGGCAGTCTACTTTGCCACAGCCATTATAAAATTCCCTGTTTTGTATCTTCTCCCAGGTAGAAGTGATTTGTTGCGTGACAGTGGTTATGTCGGCTGCAGTAATGAGCAGTTTCTCTTTCCTGTAATTTTTCTTTTTGTCCGGTTCAATGAAATCAAACTCGGTGCTAATTACTTTCCAGTCTTTTTGTTCATAGTTGTCGACAAGTATCTTATAGAACACAGCCTGCCGCCAGTAGTCGCCGCCATTGGGTTCTTTATCAGACGGGCCTTTTGTTTTGGGAATGCCTTTATCGGGATCGCCGGATTTATAATCCACCACATTCACCGACTTGCCATCAAATTCCAGCTTATCCAGTTTCCCTTTTAGCGGTATGCCTTTTACCAACACATTCCGGATATTTCTTTCAATGGCAACAATCTTGTTAAACCCGGGGATGTATTTGTCGTAATAATTGCTAAGCACTTCCTGTCCGTATTCAAGCCGGCGGTCAAACTGTTCTTTGGTAAAACTTTCCCGGTGGCGCTGCATATACCATTCAAAGTCGGCAATGAATTCTTCTTTCGCAGGAAATTTTTCTTTACCGCTGTCCTGCATTTTGCGGAATAATTTTTCCAGCGCATAATGCACAGCTGATCCAAACTCGGTGGATTCGTTTTTAGGTGAAGGGATGCGCACAAGATTTTTAAAGTAAAACTCCAGCGGGCATTTCAGATAATTATTCAGCGCTGTTACATTCATTACAAATTTATCCAGCAGGCGGCTGATGAACTCCTCTTCTATTTTTTCTATTTCCGGGGCTTCGGCTTCCCCGAAATGGAGGGCAGTGAATTCGGACAACACTTCTGTATCAACTATCATTTTTCCTATCGGTAAATCTTGTTCATCCTGTATTTCTGCAATGAACATGGATGGTTCCATTTCTTTGCCGTCGTTCTTGAATTTGCTGTAAGAAATATATAGATGTTGCTCTGCTCTTGTCAACGCTACATAAAACAGTCTTCTTAGCTCCTCCTCATCATTGGCTGCTGGCTGTGATGAAAACATCGTATCAGGCAACTTATAACCACCGCCAGGTTTTCTTTTCTTTTCCCAAAATGTGGCATTGCATCCCGCCAGGAAAATGTATTCAAACTCCAGCCCTTTTGAACCATGGGCTGTCATCAGGTTCACTCCTTTATCGCTGCCGCTGACCTGCACCAATGGTAAACTGATATTTTCTTTTTCCATCAGTTCAATCAGGGTTACCAGTTGCTGCAGCGTAAGAAAGGGATTGCGGTGTGTTTCTTCTTTTACAAATTCAAACAGGCCGGAAAGCACCTGCAGATGCCAGTGCTTGTCGTGGCTTTGCATGATATGACTAAGCACACCTGCATCACGGATGATATGTTCAAAAAGCTGCTGCAGGGTGACATTGGGTACAATAGCGATCAACTTTTCAATGGCAGCAGAAGCTTCTCTAAAGCCAACAGGAATATTATTGGAGAAAAGATCTTTCGCCGGTTCTTTTACCTT
>CAYHPA010000267.1:0-3100 GCA_964358155.1 uncultured Chitinophaga sp. | reverse complement strand
ATGCGGAGCTCCGCTGGCGCTATGCCGCATCACCACCATATCCACTTTCATGGACAGGATATTGTTGACCGTATCTAATAATGTCTCCCCTTTGGCGGCAGAGGAAGTGGAAGCGGCAAAGTTGATGGTATCGGCGCTCAGTCTTTTTTCCGCCAGTTCAAAAGAGAATCTTGTCCGGGTGGAATTTTCATAAAAAAGGTTCACAATCGTTACATCCCTGAGCGACGGAACTTTCTTGACGGGTCTTTGTAAAACTTCTTTGAATTGCTCTGCAGTGGAAAGAATAAGGGAAATATCTTCTTTGGTAAGGTTTTTAATGCCGAGCAGGTGTCGTGTGGATAGTTGCATTAAAGGGCGAAGTTAAAGGTTTGGCCACGGATTACACAGATTTGCACGGATTTTTTCTCCTTTCTATTTAGGCCACGAAATCTCACAAAATCACACGAAAAGATTTGCCTTCGGCAAATGTGTTGGTCACAGACCTGTCTGCCGACAGGCAGGTTACACAGATGGGCACAGATTATTTTTCTAAAGAAGAACGACCTCTCCATTCACAAGCTTTACTTTATCTGTCCTTCCCGACTTCACTGTTTTGCCGACATAATCTGCCTGTATGGGAAACTGGCGGTGTTCCTTCCTGTCAATCAGCACACAGAGTTCCACTTTGGCAGGGCGGCCATAATCAAGCAGGGTATCCAGCGCTGCTTTAATGGTGCGGCCGGTAAAGAGCACATCATCTATCAGCACCACGGTCTTGTTTTCAATATTGAAAGGCATGTTCATGGTGTCGGGAGCCAGTATTTCTTTCCGGATATCATCCCGGTAAAAGGTAATGTCCAGCTGACCATAGTTCACCTTTTGAGAAGGATTGAGTCTTTCCAGTTCTGCAACAATATTGGCGCCGAGTACTGCGCCGCCTTGCTGGATGCCGATGAATACAACCTCCGAAAGGTTGTTGTGCTTTGCATGCAAAGAAGCAGCAAGGTTGCTGATAGATTCTTTTAATTGTTGTGATGAAAGCAAAACCTGCATTCCATTTATTTTAGGATAAAGTTAAGCATTGGGGCTTAGATACCAGGTTAATAATATCGTTAGATTTGTTTCAGCTTGTAAACTGACAAAATGAAGCCTCTCTATTTTCTTATTGTTGTTATCCTTATTCCCATAACCATTTTTTCCCAGAGATATATAAAAGATGACCTGTATGGGAACAAAGAAGATCGCCGGAGAACAATTAAGTATTATAAAAAAAATACCGATTTCTCCCTTGGCTTTATCAATTCCTATGTCAGACTCCTTTCGGGTCGCCGGGACATTGTAAAAGCAATCAAACAAATAAACCAGTTGTACAAATTGAATGAAACCGTATTCTACAGGTTTATGCGGATCCGATTGGAGTGGGAATTTAAAAAACATTTGATGCTGGCCCCCTTGGACTCGGTGAAGTCTCTTCTTAAAAACAAAAGTGATTCGGCTGCTTATTATTATATGCAGGGCAATTATTTTCAGGATAGTATGCTTGAAAAATTAGCCCGAAAATTTGGCTTTGTCAAAGCTGTATCCCATGACAATGAGGTTCCCGACTGGAGTAAAATCAAATCATTCAGGTGGAATTCCCCAATAATAATAGAGTCAATGCATGGCGATAATACACTTTTGGACGATCCTATAGTCAATAACCCTATGATGGACTCATCAATAAGCTATTACAAGAAAGCGATTGAAAAGGATCCGGCAGAGTTTTTTTATATGAAAGAACTTGTTTTTTTTCTAAACAAACACTACCAAGAATCGGCTTTGCAGCAAGCAATAAAGCAGTACCAGAATAATTATCCCTATAGAGAAAAAAAATGGCTCAATGCCTTACTTACGGAATCTCTTATCCGGCAGAAAAAAGTAGTGAAATAAATTCTTAATCCTGTAGTTATTTCTCCTGCATAAAAGGATACCCATAATCTGTCGGTGGATTAAAAGTCTCTTTGATGGTCCTCGCACTCAGCCAGCGGTAAAGATTCAGAATACTTCCCGCCTTATCATTCGTTCCGCTTCCCCTTGCTCCGCCAAATGGTTGTTGCCCAACAACAGCGCCTGTCGGCTTATCATTAATATAAAAATTACCGGCAGCATTTCTCAGTTTGTTTGTCGCCAGTTCAACAGCTGCCTTGTCTTTTGCAATTACAGCTCCTGTTAAAGCATAAGGAGAAGTTGTATCAACCAACTCTAATGTTCTTTCAAAACTGTTTGCCGGATAAATGTAAACGGTAAGTACCGGCCCGAAAATCTCTTCACACATCGTTACATACTTAGGATTTTTTGCTTCAATCACCGTTGGCTGCACGAACCAGCCTTCTTTGCTGTCACATTTTCCACCTACCCATATCTCAGCCTTCTCGTCTTTTTTGGCGTTGTCAATATATCGTTTGATACTATTGAAACTCTTTTCATCTATCACTGCATTGATGAAATTGGAGAAATCTTCCACTGTTCCCGTTTTGAAACTCTTCACTCCGGCAATGAGTTTTTTCTTTACTTCCTCTGCAATATTGGAAGGAATATATGCCCGGGATGCAGCCGAACATTTCTGTCCCTGGAATTCAAATGCTCCTCTTAATAATGCCGTGACCACTACATCCGGGTCAGCGCTCTTATGCGCCAGTACAAAATCCTTCCCCCCTGTTTCCCCCACAATTCTCGGGTAAGATTTATACATGCTCATATTCTTGCCAATCGTCTCCCACATATTATTGAATACACCGGTACTGCCGGTAAAATGTACACCGGCAAAATCTCGGTGATTAAAACAAACTCTTCCTATCGTTGGCCCATCTACATAAATCAGATTAATAACTCCATCGGGCAATCCTGCTTCCTTCAAAATTCGCATCGTCATTTGTGCAGCATATATCTGTGTATTCGCAGGTTTCCAAACCACTACGTTTCCACACATGGCAGCTGAAGTAGGAAGATTGCCACCGATCGCTGTAAAATTGAACGGAGTAACAGCTAACACAAATCCTTCCAGCGGACGATACTCCATCCGGTTATGAATACCCGGACTGCTGATGGGTTGCTGTTTATATATCTCAGAAAGAAAATGAAC
>CAYHPA010000266.1:0-3103 GCA_964358155.1 uncultured Chitinophaga sp. | reverse complement strand
TCTTTAAACTAAGAGCAAAAAAAGAGAAAAGGAGACAAAGGGGGGAATAATCATTATCTCATTTTCTCTTTTCCTCTTTTAACTCTTAGCCTATCTTTGTTTTATGCAATTCTCCTCCTCGCTTTTGGAAAATGCTGTCAATGAATTTGCCAAACTGCCCGGCATTGGCAAGAAGACAGCGTTACGGCTTGTATTGCATTTACTAAAACAAGATGTCAAAGAGGTAGGCCACTTCGGCGAGATTATCGCCAAAATGCGGAGTGAAATAAAATTTTGTCACCGGTGTTTTAATGTGGCGGACGGGGATATCTGTTCCATTTGCTCCAACTCCATGCGCAAACAGGAAATGATCTGCGTGGTGGAAAATATCCGGGATGTGATTGCTATTGAAAGTACACAGCAATACAACGGGATCTATCATGTATTAGGTGGCGTCATTTCCCCGCTGGATGGTATTGGCCCCGATCAATTGAGTATTGGATCATTGATACAGCGCATTGAAAAAGAAAGAACAGAAGAACTGATCTTTGCCCTGAATCCAAACATACAGGGCGATACGACGATCTATTATATCCAGAAAAAATTGCAGCCTGCCCCTGTCCGCATCACCACCATTGCCCGTGGCATAGCCTTTGGCGGCGAACTGGAATATGCCGATGAAATGACCCTGGCCCGTAGTCTGCAGAACCGGTTGCCGGTGGAAAATTATGTAAGCCGTTAGTTATCTTATCTGCAAGCCGTAGCTTTAGCGAAGGCTTGTTTAATATCCTTATATAACTTAGCTTTGTCTCCTATTCACAGGCGGATTTGTTTATTGTTCGGCCTTAACGGAACTAATAAACGTCAACGAAACTCCTCATTTGGTTTCCCAGCGTTTATAGTTCACAAACAATTTTATTATGAACACAATTCAGGATTGTTTGAAAGAACGCATCTTAATTATCGACGGTGCCATGGGCACAATGATACAGCGTCATAAATTGCAGGAAGCCGATTATCGTGGTGAGCGGTTCAAAGATTGGTCGTCTGATGTAAAAGGCAATAATGACCTGCTATGCATCACACAACCGGATATCATCATTGGTATTCACAAGCAATACCTGGAAGCGGGCGCTGACATTATTGAAACAAACACATTCAGCAGCACATCCATTGCTATGGCTGATTATGGAATGCAATCGCTGGCCTATGAATTAAATGTAGCTGCTGCCAAATGTGCAAGAAAAGCAATTAATGATTTCTTCTCCTCCCCTGCCGGGGGAGGCCGGGAGGGGGCCTGGGTAGCGGGGGCTATTGGTCCTTTAAATAAAACACTCTCACTTTCGCCGGATGTAAACAACCCGGGGTTCCGTGCTGTTACGTTTGATGAAGTAGTAGAAGCATATTATGAACAAGTAAAAGGATTGGTGGACGGTGGCGTTGATATTTTATTAATTGAAACCATCTTTGATACATTAAATGCAAAGGCTGCAATCTTTGCAATCAAGAAATATTTCAGAGATACAAAAAAGGAATCTTTACCGATAATGATATCGGGAACGATAACTGATGCAAGTGGCAGGACGCTAAGCGGACAAACATTAGAGGCCTTCTATACATCGGTGATGCATGCCAAACCGCTGAGCATTGGATTGAATTGTGCGCTTGGCGCTAAAGAAATGCGTCCGCATATCGAAGAACTTTCACAGATCGCTTCTTGCTATGTGTCGGCTTATCCGAATGCAGGATTACCGAATGCAATGGGAGAATATGACGAACATCCGGAAGATACTGCTCATTACCTGGAAGAATGGGCCAAAGAAGGCTGGGTGAATATTGTTGGCGGTTGTTGCGGCACTACGCCGGATCATATCCGGCATATTGCAGAGGAAGTAAAAAATATGGCACCAAGGCAATTACCTGTTATAGAAAAAGAATTAGCGTAAATCTTCATGAACGAATCCACACATATACGACCTTACCTGCGATTGTCAGGATTAGAACCATTGGTCATCCGCCCGGAAACCAATTTTGTAAATGTTGGCGAAAGAACAAATGTGACCGGCTCCAAGAAATTTGCCCGCCTTGTAAGGGAAAATAAATATGAAGAAGCATTAAGTGTAGCGAGACAACAGGTAGAAAACGGCGCTCAGGTGCTGGATGTAAATATGGACGATGCGCTGCTGGATGGTGTATTGGCAATGACAACATTTTTGAATTTAGTACAGAGCGAGCCGGATATTGCAAAGATCCCCATCATGATTGACAGCTCCAAGTTTGAGATCATTGAGGCAGGATTGAAATGTGTGCAGGGTAAATGTATTGTGAATTCCATTTCCATGAAGGAAGGGGAGGCTAAATTCATTGAACAGGCTATCATCTGCCAGAGCTATGGCGCTTCTGTTATTGTTATGGCCTTTGATGAGAAAGGACAAGCTGATACAAAACAACGTAAAGTAGAAATTTGTCACCGGGCATATAAAATATTGATGGAACAAGTTGGTTACGATCCGCAGGATATCATTTTTGATCCCAACATTTTTGCCGTGGCCACCGGGCTGGAAGAACACAACAACTACGGAGTTGATTTCATTGAAGCAACAAGAGAAATAAAACAACTGATGCCGCTGACAAAAGTGAGCGGGGGCGTCAGCAACCTTTCTTTTTCTTTCCGCGGAAATGATCATGTAAGGGAAGCGATGCATTCGGTCTTTCTTTACCACGCCATTAAAGCCGGCATGGATATGGGCATTGTAAACGCCGGACAACTGGTAGTATATGATGAAATAGAGCCGGGTCTGAGAGAATTATGCGAAGACGTAATTCTTAACCGCAATAATGACAACAACGAAGCAACAGAGAAACTGATCGTTTTTGCTGAAACGGTGAAAGCAAAAGGAAAAGAAATAGTGAAAGATGAAAGCTGGCGGAATACTACGGTAGAAGAAAGATTAAAACACTCATTGGTAAATGGCATTACGGATTATATTGACACAGACACAGAAGATGCGAGACAAAAATATCCTAAACCACTGGATGTTATTGAAGGTCCGCTGATGGCCGGAATGAATGTGGTAGGCGATCTGTTTGGCGCCGGTAAAATGTTTTTGCCACAGGTGGTAAA
>CAYHPA010000265.1:0-3109 GCA_964358155.1 uncultured Chitinophaga sp. | reverse complement strand
TGCATTTGGCCGTGTTGTATTAGCTTACGCTCCCAGTTTGGAAAGCAGGGTCTATACTTTATATTGGAACGGATCTTCATATTCCTGTTCCACACCTCCGGGTGCATCTCCTTTGCCTGAGGCTGAATTTTTTTATTGGGATGATGGCCTGTCTTCATGGACAGAAATAACCTCTACTTTGCCTGATGAAGGCGGAACGGATTGCCTGACAGGTAATGATCCTTTTGCCTGCCAAGGCGGTTATGATCTTTTAGTAGCGGTGAAACCTGATGATGCTGCCACTATTTTTATCGGTGGAACTAATCTTTATCGGTCTACCACTACCGGAGCCAGTTGGACAAGAATTGGTGGTTATGTATCTCCGACCAGTTATGGTTTATATGCCAGCTCTCACCCGGATATGCACGCCATTTCATTTAAACCTACCAGTTCCATCACTATGCTTTGCGGAAATGATGGGGGCATTCAAAGAACAACAGACAATCTTGCCGGCACTGTAGTCTGGACTCCAATCAATACAGGATACAGGACTTATCAATATTATTATGTGGATGTTGATCCCCGTGTAGCAAATGATAAAGTGATGGGTGGTGCGCAGGATAATGGTTCAACCCGCAACACAGGGGGAACCGGTACTTCATTTGAAGGAGTGTTTGGTGGCGATGGAGTTTCGGTGGGGCTTACGGATCTTATTTCCGGCACACAATATGAATATGTTGGTTTTCAGAATGGCTATATCTACAGGAGAGCTTCCACTTCTGGTTCTGGATTTGGAACACATATAACACCTACCGGCGAAGAGGGGACAGGAATGTTTGTGACACTCTTTAAATTGGACCAGGATAATACCGAGAAACTCTATTATGCCAATGATAATGCGCTGTACCGGACAACATCTGCTTCCACCGTTACAACTGCAGGATGGACATCTATGACTGGTGTAGGAGCAATGGTATCGCCTGCAGTAGATATAACGGCTATTGCTATGACAAGGGGGACTTATAGTGCACCAACTGCAAGCCTTTTTATTGGCACTTCTGATGGGAGGGTTTTGCGCTTAGATGATCCGCATAGCGCTGCGGCAGGAGCAGCACCAGTTAATATAACAGGAGCGGGTTTTCCGTCTGGGGCATATGTAAGTAGCATTGCTGTGAACCCGAGAAATGATGACACCTTAATGGTTACTTTTTCTAATTACTCTGTTACGAGTGTTTTTTGGACTGGAACCGCAAATTCTCCTGTACCAACCTGGACAGCAGTTGAAGGCAGCCTTACACTTCCCTCATACAGGAGTTGTGCTATACATGCTGTACCAAATTCCCCCGAAGTGCAGTATTATGTTGGAACATCAGTCGGGCTTTACCGCTCCGGAACAGGTTTTCCGGGTACACCTGGCTGGACACAGGAAGGGCCTTCCGATATAGGAAATGCCGTCGTCTCATCTTTGTCATTCCGACCAAGTGATGCAAAATTATTAGTAGGCACACACGGTTCTGGTATGCTGTACACCATGCTTAGCCTGTTCCCGCTGCCGGTTGAACTCACAGAATTTAAAGGCAGCTTGCAAAACAATAAAACAGCCCTGTTGCAATGGACCACTTCATTCGAAAACAACAGCAAACATTTTGAACTGGAAAGATCTTTTGATGGTATCAACTACAGAACGATTACAACTGTTGCCGCTGCAGGTAACAGCAGCAGCACCCGGCAGTACAGCTATGTAGATAGAGAGCCGCTTACTGAAAATAATTATTACCGGCTCCGAAGTGTAGATATGGATGGCAACAGTAAACTGAGTACGGTGGTGCTGCTCAAACTGCCCGGTGCACAGCAGGACATACAGGTGCTTGGCAATCCATTTAAGAATAAAATCGTCATCCGGTTTGTAAAACCACCTGAAGCAAAAGGTGAACTGCGGTTAAGTGATATGACCGGGCGTTTAGTGGCAAGAAGGGCCATCGGGCCGGGAGAGCAACAGATGGAATTTGCAATCCCCGGAACTGCAGTTGCGGGCACTTATATCTTACAGGCTGTTATCAATGGTAAAACCTATACAGCCAAACTGCTGAAAGAATAAGGAATTACTTTATTTAGAAATTACAGGCCGTTCCAACTTTGTCGGGACGGCCTTTTTTATTTTGGCAGGCTGAAAATTTGTCCAGCCTCACTGCGATAGGCCTGTTGAATACTGTCATTTAATTCAGACAATCTGAAATTTTGTCCTTTTATCCGTAGCGGCATGGTATTTCCTGTACCTTTGCCGCCCGTCCGCCGAAGCTTTTTTAACTGCCGAAGTTTTTAACGAAGGCATGTGGCAAAGGCGGATTCCAATTTTCAACAACTCAAAATCAATACAATTATGGCTAAGAAAGTGAATGTTACCCCACTGCACGACAGGGTAATTGTAAAAGCGGCCGCAGCTGAAGAAAAGACAGCCGGTGGCATCATCATCCCCGATACAGCAAAAGAAAAACCACAGCGTGGTATAGTTATCGCTGCCGGCCCCGGTAAAAAAGATGAGCCGGTTACGGTAAAAGCTGGTAATACTGTTTTATACGGCAAGTATGCGGGTACGGAAATACAGATTGACGGAGAAGACTATCTCATCATGAGAGAGTCGGATATTCTGGCGATAGTGTAAGAAAAGTTTCGGGTTTATGGTTACGAGTTTCGAGCTAAAGCCTCGTAGCCCGAAGTTCATCACTCGCAGCTAAAAAACTAAATAATTAATTATCAAATTTTAATACAATGGCAAAACAACTCTTCTTCGATATTGAAGCAAGGAACAGGATGAAAAAAGGCGTGGATATTTTATCCAATGCTGTGAAAGTGACACTCGGCCCCAAAGGCCGCAATGTGGTGCTGGAGAAAAAATTTGGCGCTCCGTCTGTTACAAAAGACGGTGTTACCGTAGCAAAAGAAATTGAACTGGAAGACCCCATTGAGAATATGGGCGCCCAGATGGTTAAAGAAGTGGCTTCCAAAACGGCAGATATTGCCGGTGATGGAACCACTACTGCTACTGTGTTGGCTCAATCCATCATCAGTGAGGGATTGAAAATGGTAGCCGCCGGCGGCAACCCGATGGACCTGAAAAGAGGTATTGACA
>CAYHPA010000264.1:0-3147 GCA_964358155.1 uncultured Chitinophaga sp. | reverse complement strand
CGGTTCTTTGCATGTTGCAGCAGGGTGATGCCATGTGGTCCGTTATGTGTTTGAATGCCCGGAACGGTTTCGATGATTTCCTGTACGCTTTTCAGCATCCCCATCATGGCAAAAGTGAAGATATCGGGTCTGGCTCCATGACTCATCAAAAATTCGGCAATATCGCGGCGGCCCACATGTGAGGCAGCGCCGATAGGAGTTTCCCAGTCACCAAAACCCCAGTCCCAGGCGGCGCCTGCCAGCTCAGGACGTTTTGTTACCATCTCCTTCACCTTATCAAAATTGCCATGGGCAGCGCCTACGATGCCGCTTGCCATTTCATCATTCATGCTCGGATACCGGTAAAACAGCGGCTCACCGTTTTCTTGTTTTAGAGGTTGACGAAAAACATCCTGTGCTCCTGCATAACCAAAGGCGGTAATACCGATGAGGCCAAAGGCCGAGCTTTTAATGAACCGGCGGCGTTCAGATGATATTATATTCATGGTTGTTGATATTAGCGGAATCAATTTACTGTATCAATGGTCAGTAAGCGGCCTAATTCCTACGACCGGTATTATTGCAGGACGTTTGGTGAATTTTGGTCAAATAATCAGTTATAAGCCCTGCTTCGGGACTAATAGATAAGCAATATCTTAGCAACCAAATATGAGCGGCATGCAGCAACTGGTAGAATGTGTTCCCAATTTCTCCGAAGGAAATGATATGAATATCATTAAACAGATCACCGATGAGATTGAAGCGGTGGAAGGGGTTCGTTTGCTCAATGTTGATCCGGGTAAAGCTACTAACCGTACTGTGGTAACCTTTGTTGGCAATCCATCTGCAGTTATTGAAGCAGCTTTTAAAGCTATTAAAAAAGCAGGCGAGTTGATTGATATGAGCAAGCACAAAGGCGAGCATCCAAGAATGGGAGCTACCGATGTTTGCCCGCTGATTCCTATTGCCAATATTTCTATGGAGGAGACAGCGAAGTATACACATCAATTGGCGAAGAGAGTAGGAGAAGAATTGAACTTACCCGTTTATTTATATGAAGCAGCACAGCCGGACAAAGCAAGAAACAATTTATCAGTGATAAGGGCAGGGGAGTATGAAGGATTCTTTAAGAAAATAAAACAACCGGAATGGAAACCGGATTTTGGTCCCACCGAGTTTGATGCAAAGAGAGGAGCAACTGTTATCGGGGCAAGGGATTTTCTGGTTGCCTATAATGTGAACCTCAATACAACCTCAACGAGGAGGGCTAATGCCATTGCATTTGATGTTCGTGAAGCAGGAAGAACAGTTGTGGAGAATGGAGTGAAAGTGAATAAGCCCGGGAGCTTAAAATCAGTAAAAGCCATCGGCTGGTTTATTGAAGAATACGGTATCGCTCAGATAAGTATCAATCTCACTAATATTAATGTTACACCGGTTTATATTGCTTTTGATGAAGTCTGTAAAAAGGCTGACAGCCGCGGGATACGGGTTACGGGATCTGAACTGGTTGGTTTGATTCCGCTAAAAGCGATGCTGGATGCAGGAAAATATTTTCTCAGGAAGCAACACCGTTCAACAGGTGTTTCTGAAAAAGAACTGATTAAAATTGCCGTAAAGTCATTGGGGCTTGATGAACTGGGCCCTTTTAAACCGGAAGAAAAAATAATTGAGTATATGCTAAAAGAAAAAAAAGGCAATCAATTAGTGAGTATGCCGCTTACTGATTTTGCTGATGAGACAGCGAGTGAAAGTCCGGCACCCGGCGGCGGTTCCATATCGGCTTATGTTGGGTCACTCGGCATTTCATTAGGGACGATGGTGGCTAACCTTTCCTCCCATAAAAAAGGATGGGACGATCGTTGGGAGGAATTCAGTAACTGGGCAGAGAAAGGCCAGCAATATAAAAATGAATTGCTGCGACTGGTGGATGAAGACACCCGTGCCTTTAACCAGATCATGGCTGCCATGGGTTTGCCAAAGGGAACAGATGAAGAAAAAGCTGCCAGGGCAAAAGCGATACAGGATGCCACAAGATTTGCCATTGAGATACCATTTAAAGTGATGCAGGTATCTTATGAAAGTATGGGAGTGATAAAGGCCATGGTGGAAACGGGCAACCCCAATTCAGTAACGGATGCCGGGGTGGGTGCCCTCTGTGCCCGCAGTGCGGTGATGGGGGCCTTTATGAATGTCCGCATCAATGCTTCGGGATGCGATGATAAGGATTTTGTGAATGAAATGATTTCAAAGGGGAAGGAGATTGAAAAGAAAACGATAGCTTTAGAAACAGAAATCTTAAAAATTGTCAATGAAAAAATCGGAATCTGATGAGGTAGCCGAGCCGGTAAAAAAGCAAAGCTCCATGCAGCATTTAAAATTATATAACAAGCAAGAAGTTTTATCGCTTACAAAGGTCCGCCGCTTTGAGACCAAGCTGGGTGAAAGAGTGCAGGTGCTGCACGACAGCAGTGATATTGCAAAGTCGCTGGCTTTATCCAATGCTAAATATGTCTTGTTTGGTGTGCCGGAAGACCTTGGTGCCAAAGGCAATTATGGTATCGGTGGCACAGATACTTTATGGATACCTTTTTTGCAATCTTTCCTGAATATACAGAGCAATGATTTTTTTGACGGAGGAGAAATATTGCTGATCGGGCATTTTGATTTTGGTGATATCCAATACCTGATCGACACTACGGCGAAGGGACAGGATGAAAAAGTAGAAGCCTATCGCCATGCCGTGAATACGATTGATGAAGAAGTGGAGCACCTGGCCAAATTGATCACCGAAAATAAAAAAATACCCCTGGTGATCGGGGGCGGGCACAATAATTCCTACCCGCTGATAAAAGGCGCAGCCAAGGGCTGGCATAAGGCAGGAGTGCTGCAGCTGGCGCAGATCAATTGCATCAATCTCGACGCACATGCTGACTACCGGCCGGTGGAAGGAAGACATAGCGGTAATGCGTTCCGCTATGCGGAGGAAGATGGTTATTTGCAGAAATACTGCATTGTGGGATTGCATGAGAACTACCTGCCGCAGAATGTATGGATTGATATGGTGAACAACCCGTTTATTGACTGCATCACCTTTGAAGATATTTTTGTGCATGAGAAACGAACCTTCATGCAGGCAGTGGCGCATGCCACGGGTTTTACAGAAGA
>CAYHPA010000263.1:0-3187 GCA_964358155.1 uncultured Chitinophaga sp. | reverse complement strand
CTTTCCGGATGTGCAAACTATTGCCGAAGAAGCAACGGACTGGCCGGGTGTTTCCAAACCTACCTGGAACGATGGGCTGGGCTTCGGCATGAAATGGATGATGGGCTGGATGCATGATACGCTTGACTATTTTAAAATGGACCCGCTGATGCGGCAATTTCATCAAAACAAATTTTCATTCAGCATGATGTATTATTATGATGAAAATTTCATGCTGCCCCTGAGCCACGATGAAGTGGTACACGGCAAAAGCCCGATGCTGTATAAAATGCCGGGAGATGAGTGGCAGAAATTTGCCAATCTCCGTTTGCTGTACACATATATGTGGACACACCCCGGCGCCAAATTACTTTTCATGGGAAATGAATTCGGGCAAACCAATGAATGGGACTATAAATCAGAATTGCAGTGGGAATTGTTACAATTCGATTGCCACCGGTTACTGAAGGATTGTGTGACTGACCTGAATGGTTTATTGAAAACAGAAACTGCTTTGCACCATAACCAGTTCAAGATGGATGGCTTTGAATGGGTGGATATGAACCACCGGGCGGAATCGGTGATTGTTTTTAAAAGAAAAGGAAAGAAAAAGACGGATGACCTGCTCGTTATTTTGAATATGACCCCCGTGGTAAGAAATGACTGGGAAATATTTGTGAGCGGGAAAGCCTATAAGCAGGAAATATTCAACAGCGACAGCGAAAAGTATTGGGGCAGCGCAAACGTTTTCAATCCCGATATCCGCTACGAATTGGTTGATAAGGCTCAAAAAATGTACAGGCTGACAGTAAATTTACCAGCGCTGGCCGGAATCATCCTGAAATAATACTATTTTGGAATGGTTTTGGCTGATAAATAGGAGGTTAAGCTTTGTTTAGTTCATTCTCAAATCTAATTTAGTGATGAGAAATCCAATTAAATCCATCCCGATAGCTATCGGGACTAAAAGAAGCCCTATGACACGTAGCATCCTTTTCATCTGTTTTCTGCTGGCCATTTCATCAGCAAATGCCCAGACTTCGATAACTCCACTCAGCGTTGGTATTGACAGCGCCGATTATTTTTTGCAAAAAGGTTTATTGGAAAAACAAAATGGGCGCCGGCTTGAATCACTGAAGAATTTTGAAAAAGCTGAAAAGTATAATGCAAACAGCAAAGAGATCACCACTGAACTTGCATCGGCCTATCTTGACCTCCGTCGCTATGGCCAGGCAAGAGAATACTTCAAAAAACTGGTTCAACTGGGCGATGTCACAGCAGCGAACTACAAGCAGTTGCTTACTCTTTCTTTTCAATTGAAACAAAATGAGGATGTATTACTTTATGCAGATAAACTGAAAAAAGCAGACCCTTCAGAAAAAGTTGCCTTTTATATTGGTCGTGTCAATTACGATCTTGATAATTATGGCGAAGCCATCAAATACCTGAATGAGGCTGCCAAAGAAGACCCGACCAATGCAGAAGTGCCATATATGATAGGACACAGCTATGCCGATATGACGAACTACAAAATGGCTGTCCCTTTTTTCCAAAAAGCCATTGAACTGAAGCCTGCACAGAATTACTGGGTATACGAACTCGGCCTTATCTGCTATGCGATGCACGATGATAAGAATTCTCTCAAATATATTTTAGAGGCGGGAGAGAAGGGATACAAGAGAGATAATGATTACCTGGAAAATCTTGGTATTGCCTATCTGAATGTTGGCGACCTGGATGCCGGCGTAAAAATCCTTAACGAGATACTCGTAAAAAAACCCAGCGACCTGAACTTATTGAACATGATAGCCGAAGCCTATTATTATAAAGGCAAATACGACCTGGCGATGGATTACTGGGACAAAAAATTAGGGTACGACAAAGCAGACGCTTCTGCTTTATACATGATCGGCATGTGCTATCAGAAAAAAGGCGGCAAGGAAAATATGGCAAAGGGTACAAAGCTTTGCGATATAGCCATTGGCATGGACCCCAGTCTTGGGTCGTTAAGGCAGAAAACAATGACGGCAGGATTATAAAAAAAATATAATAAGTGAACAGGCAGATGTTTTAATTACGTTTGCCTGTTTTTTATTTAATAGCCCCCTTCATCCCCTTCTTCTTTTTTTGAGGCTTCTTTCAGCCTGCTATAAACTTCAATCGCAATATCAGGGCCCAAAGATTCAAACATCCAGCTACAGGTAATATATATCCGAATACGGGATTTAAAAATATCTTTCCCCTTTTCAAAAAAGGAGGTACTCCATTTCTTTTCCTCATTAGTTGAATCGTAATCGTATGTCTTGCCAAAAACTTCTTTAGCCGTTGCTGTAAGTGTCTTGTAATAATTTTGGAAATCGGCAGCGGTGCCGGAAAAATAAGAAGTTGTATAACGGATATTAAGTGATTGTTCCCCATCATCTTCATCAAACAGAATAATGCCATTTCCCATATCAAATTTTACATCGTACTCGTCTGTCCACATTTCATTTTTCCTGGTCAGATTCTTCTTTATATCGGGCAATGCATTTTTTATCCGGATCAGTTTTTCCCTTACACCCTTTTCAGTTCCAATTTTTGGATTGTTCTGGGCAAACAGAAAGGACGATAATAACAGACAAGTAAATAGTATTGTAATTCTTTTCATGAGGTTTGATTTAGATATTAAATTAAATAATATTGAAATAACTTAAATCAAAATTTTTACATCCGTTCCGGAACCTTTATCCCCAACAGCCCCATTCCTGAGGCAATCACATTGGCTGTCATTTCGGAAAGCTGCAGCCGCAGTTGTTTCTTTTCTTCCGATTCGGCATTCATCACCGAATGTTCGGTGTAGAAAGTATTGAATGATTTGGCAAGATTGAAAACATAGATGGCGATAACAGATGGATTGTGTTCTGCTACTACCTGCTCCAGTATAGTTGGATATTGCTCCAGCGAAATAATCAGGTCTTTTTCAAGCCTCAATAACCCACTCGCTACTCGCCACTCGCCGCTTGTCGTTTGCTTCCTCAAAATTGATTTGATCCTCGCATGTGTGTACTGTACAAACGGCCCCGTGAAACCATGAAAGTCGATAGACTCTTCCGGGTTAAATATCATTCTCTTTTTGGGGTCAACCCGCAGCAGGAAGAATTTCAATGCTCCTAATGCGATCGTATCATATAGCTCCTTTAATTCTTCGGCAGTAAAGTCTTTCACCTTT
>CAYHPA010000262.1:0-3242 GCA_964358155.1 uncultured Chitinophaga sp. | reverse complement strand
CAGCAGTTAAATACTTCATATATCTTGCGGGCAGCATCTCTTATTTTATCTGATATTACTTCCTCCACTTCTGCCGGTGTGGTCTCCGACGACTTGCCCTGGTACTTGGCCTCAAAATCAAAGAAGGACTGGCTGGCATCGGCCTTTACTTCTGTCAAAGGCAATACAATGATATTTCCTTTTGTTTTAAAAACACCCACTGTAAACTCCCTGCCCTTTATCATTTCTTCCACCAGCACCTGGTCATCTTCTTTGAATGCTTTTTCAATGGCGACACCCAATTCATCAGACGCTTTATTCACCCTCGACATACCGATACTGGAACCACCATTGTTCGGTTTTACAAAGACCGGGAATTGCAGATTTTCAACTTCCCGATAGCTATCGGGATCGTCAGGACTATTGAAATTATTTTTGATGAACAGAACCGACTTTGAAACGGCAATTCCCGACATGGCAGCCACCGCGACTGCATATCTTTTGTTGAACGTAAGGGCCGAGGTAGCCGCATCGCAACCGGTATAAGGAATTTTCAATGTATCAAAATATCCCTGCAATTTCCCATCCTCGCCGGGTGTGCCGTGCATGCCGATAAAAACTGCATCAAAATTAATTTTCAGATTATCTATTTGCAGGGAGAAGTCATTTTTGTCCACTTCCAGTTTTCTTCCATCGGGCAGCACATAGAACCAGCCCTGCGGGTTGATGTCAATCTTGTAAACATTGAAAAGATTGCGGTCAAGATTATTATCAATAGTGGCGGCACTTTTGTAGGATATGACGGCCTCGCCGGAAAAACCCCCGGTTACGAGGGCTATATTCTTCTTCATTGTGGGTGTATAGTGTGGTTTAACAGCACAAATATTGCAGAAAAAATCAAGATGTCCAACCGGCAGGATAAACTTACAAGGAAGGATTAACAAATATTATTAGAACCCCGCCCGAAGCTGACAATGAATATTGAAAATTGAGCATTGGTTATTGAGCATTTTATTTGGAGAAATCCGCCTTCGCTTAAGCTTCTGCCTCTGCAAATGCTCCGGCAGACAAGTCGGCGGATAAATAATAAAGGTGAAGGCCGTTTCTCCTTCACCTTTTTACGACGGGAAATATCACCCGCCACTCTTTAGGCAGCTTTCGCTGCTTCATATCCTGAGATATACTGTAAGGTAAATACTTTATTAGCCGGGTCAATGTTTTTGCCGCCTGATTTATGCACACAAATAACACCCCTGCCCGTCCGTTCAGGCGGGGATCAGATATGCAGCCTTTCTTTTTTACCCAATAGTTCCTCCACGGTCTCTTTGTACATTTCATCCGGCACACAACAATCTACAGGACAAACCGCTGCGCATTGGGGCTCTTCATGAAAACCCTGGCACTCGGTGCATTTATTGGGAGTAATGTAGTAATAGTCGTTGCTGACCGGGGTGTTTTTTTGCTCGGCATCCACTACAGAACCGTCCATTAGTGTGTATGAACCTCTTACCGTATTGCCATCAGCAATGGCCCACTCCACACCACCTTCATAGATGGCATTATTGGGACATTCGGGTTCGCAGGCACCACAGTTGATACATTCTTCGGTGATCTTTATAGCCATAATTAAACAGTATTAACGTGTTGAAACTTAGTTTTGCACAAATATAAATCACTGGAATGAAATTACAAGACCGTATTGATCTGTTGGTCCGGCTCGGAGAATATATTTTATCCGGCAATGATGAATGGCTGCAGGCCAAAGAAAAAGCCGGACTGGAGAATGGCTGGTTTATTCCTGAATTTGTTGATAAGGCTATCCGCAATATTGCCAGCCTTTTTTTGCAAAAAGATATACTGGAAAAATGGGCCACCGATTACCCGTTACTGCCCGGCCGCCTATCAAAGACTGTCGGCATTGTGATGGCAGGAAATATCCCGCTCGTAGGGTTTCATGATTTTCTTTCTGTGTTTATTTCCGGGCATAAAGCGTTAATTAAAACTTCTTCCAAAGACAATGTATTGGTCAGGCATCTGGCAGAAAAATTGGCAGAATGGAATTCCGAAATAAATGAGTTGATTCAATTCTCAGAAATGCTGAAAGGCTGTGATGCTTATATTGCCACGGGCAGCAATAACTCATCCCGGTATTTTGAACACTATTTTGGAAAATACCCGAATATCATCCGCCGTAACAGGACATCTGTGTCCATCATCTCGGGTAATGAAACAAAAGAAGAACTGGAACTACTGGCCGATGATGTTTTCTTATATTTCGGACTCGGCTGCCGTAATGTGACAAAAATATTGGTTCCGGCAGGTTATGATTTCATCCCGATGCTGGCTGCTTTCAAGAAATACAGCTATCTCGCCGATCATCATAAGTACAAGAATAACTATGACTACAACCTGGCGCTGCACCTGCTGAACAAGCAATATTATATGACCAATGGCTGTATCCTGCTGATAGAAGATCCTGCCATTTTTTCTCCCATCAGTCAACTGAATTATGAGTTCTATACTGACAAAATTTCTGTGGAAGAATCGCTGAGAAATGATAATAACATCCAGTGTGTCGTTGGTCACGGCTGCTTGCCATTCGGCCGATCCCAGCTACCTGCTATACATGACTATGCAGACGGGGTGGATACCATGGAATTTCTTTCCTCTTTTTAAAGACAATATCACCCCTTCGGGGTTTTGAACTGCCCTGACTCGCTCTTTTAAATGAATGTCATCCCTTTGGGATTCTGCCGAAAGCCTGAAAGGCTGACATGAATATGGAATTGTAAAAACATCCAATTATAATAAACCCCGAAGGGGTGATATGAATGCATAGGCAATATTTGAAATAATTCGTATTAATTTTACAGATAAAGAAACTACGAAGGTCTTAGTAAAGATTTGTTAAACTAATTTAGCGGTGGCGATGCCCAAACTGACAGTTTGTTACTTTGTAAAGAGAAGGCATACCATTTGAAATGCCGTCTGTTAATTCCATTAAATGTCTTTAAAAATAAATAACGCTATGAAACTTAAACAAGTGTTGCTGATCATCGGAATCAGTGCCGTATCAGCCATCGGCAGTGTGTGGATCTATGGAAAAATAACCGGTAAGAAAAATGCGGGGTTTACGCAAACAAGCGAAAACAAAGCACCTGTTAACTATGCCGGTTTTTTTGATAATGCAGCAGGCGGCGGCGAACCGGTTGACTTTACCAAGGCATCTAATGCGGCAGTGCCGGCCGTTGTACATATCAAAA
>CAYHPA010000261.1:0-3279 GCA_964358155.1 uncultured Chitinophaga sp. | reverse complement strand
TGGCGGAGGTATGGAATCGGATGCAGGCAGGCTGTCGTTGACTGCAAAGTTGGTTTTGTCCTTGTCTTTGCTTTTATTCTTTTTCTGTGCCTGTGCAGCAAGGCTCAAACTGAAAGCGATAATAAGAAAGATTATCTTTCTCATGGAGATAGCAGGTTTATTGCTTCCACAATTTGGCAATAAAAAACCACAAACGCAAACGGTTTGTGGTAAGAATTGTTATACAATTAAGCAGAAAATGTATGTGAAAGAAAATATGCCGCCCCTACGGGGCTCAATTCATTGATGGGGATAATTCTACCAACATTTCGCTCCTACGGAGCTGAATATTCAAAACCGGAATAACCCTATCAGACCGGGAAATTTTTTAAACAGTGCCTTTGAGTTTCCTGATAGCTTCAGTAAATTTTGGCAACACTTCGAATGCGTCACCTACAATGCCATAGTCAGCTGCTTTAAAAAAAGGAGCTTCCGGGTCTTTATTGATAACTACAATAACCTTACTTCTGTTTACTCCCGCAAGGTGCTGAATGGCGCCGGAGATGCCAATAGCGATATATAGATTGGGTGCAATAGCGATACCGGTTTGTCCCACATGCTCATTATGCGGACGCCAATGCGCATCTGCCACGGGGCGGCTGCAGGCAGTGGCAGCATGTAATACTTTGGCCAGATCTTCCACCATGCCCCAGTTTTCAGGGCCTTTCATTCCACGTCCGGCGCTTACAACTACTTCCGCTTCTGTTAATGGCACTTCGCCGCTGGCTTTTGTTACATTAGTCACTTTTACTTTTGGTGTACCGACAGATGCATTGAAAGCAGCGACTTCAGCAGTTCCTTCCGTAGCAATGGTCTGGTATGCATTGGGGCTGAGCGCAATGATCTTTACGGGAGTACTAACTGAAATATTGGCAAATGCTTTGCCGGAGAATACATTTTTCTTTACCATAAATCCGTTGCCGGTATCAGGTAATGCAACAGCGCCGGAAACCAAACCTGCTTTTATTCTTGCCGACAGGCGGGGGGCAATGGCTTTTCCATCTGCATTATTGGAAAACACAATTACTGTTGCCCCGCTGGCCTGTACCACCTGCGCCATTACATTTGCATAAACCTGTGCATCGAGATGGTTCAGTGAATCATTGGGAACATGATGGATTTTTTTTACACCATATTTTCCTAATGAAGCAAGGTCATCTTTTGCAGCGCCGAGCACAATGCCTTCTGCTGATGTGCCAAGCTGTTCGGCTACTTTGGCACCATAAGTCATCGCTTCCAATGAAGTTTTCTTTACATGACCATCGGCGGTATCAATGAAAATAAGAACAGACATATAATGAGTTTATAGTTGGTATTAAATAGCTTTAGCTTCTTCGTGAAGTAATCTCACTAATTCTTCCACATTATCAGGGGATACTAGTTTTACTCCAGCTTTGGCGGGAGGCAGATCAAAACTGGTCACAGTTGTTAATGCATCAATCACTGCTGGTTCCAGCACTTTTAATGGCTTTGTTCTGGCGCCCATGATGCCTTTCATGTTCGGTATGCGTTGTTCGGCCATTCCTTTTTGGCAGCTTACTACAACAGGCAATTCCACTTCGCAGGTTTCTTCGCCGCCTTCTATTTCTCTTGTAATGGTTGCTTTATTACCACTCAAAGCAAATTTTGCTGCAAGAACAACATACGGCATATCCAGCAGTTCCGCTACCATGCCGCCAACGGATGAGCCGTTGTAATCAATGGTTTCTTTGCCGGTAAATACAAGATCGTATCCGCCTTGCTTCGCTATTTCTGCAATCTGTGAAGCGATATAAAAACTGTCATGACTGTCTGCATTCACACGGATGGCCTCATCACCACCCAATGCCAGTGCCTTACGGATGATGGGGTCTGCATCGGCTGCACCTACGGTTACGAGGTGAATGACGGTTGATGGGTCAGCCTCTTTCAGTTCAATGGCACGGACGAGGGCATACCATTCATCGTAGGGATTGATGATCCATTGCACGCCGGCTGTGTCGAATTTCGTGTTGTTACCTGTGAAGGCTATTTTTGCCGTTGTGTCAGGTGTTTTACTGATACAAATAAGAATTTTCATCCGTTGAATTTGTGTGATGTAACAAATGGTTGTTTATGCAACTAAGGCAAAGATAAGCTGAGATAATTAATAATGGATAATTAATAATTAAGAATTTTTACAGTGGAAAGGATCCCCAAATTGAAAGAATTATTAGTCCAAAATCCGGCGGACAGTTTTTTGCAGCATGCCCTTGCTCTTGAGTATATAAAGCTGGGAAATGATGAAGCGGCGAGGGGTTTATTTGAGAAACTTTTGAACGAGAACCCGGGCTATATTGGCAGTTATTATCATTTGGCGAAGCTGTTGGAACGGAAGGATAAAACGGAAGAAGCGATAAAGATATATGAGAAAGGCATGGAAGAGGCGAAGAAGGCGGGGGATAATCACGCCTATGGGGAACTGAGGGCTGCTTATGAGGAACTAACATTTTAAGATGCCGCTTTTAAAAAAATTTAAAGAAGCAATTCATCTGCAAAATCTTTTCTCCGCAAAAGATAAATCCGATAGCTATCGGATGCTGCTGGCCGTAAGCGGCGGTGTGGATTCTGTTGTGCTATGCGAACTGTGCAAACAGGCCGGGTATGATTTTATCATTGCTCATTGTAATTTTAAGCTAAGAGACAAAGAGAGTGAAAGAGACAAGGAGTTTGTAGCAGGTCTGGCAAAGAAATATAATGCAACGTTTTTTGTACAGGATTTTGAAACAGAACAGTATGCAGTGGAGCACAAGCTGTCCATTCAGGAAGCTGCCCGAAAATTGAGGTATGATTGGTTTGAGGAACTAATTAACCAATTAACCAATCCGCCAATTAACTACCTTCTGACCGCCCATCATAAGGATGATAATAACGAAACTTTGATGATGAACTTCTTCCGGGGCACAGGTTTACATGGGTTGACGGGTATTCCCGGAAAAACAGGATACATCCGGAGGCCGCTGCTGGGTTTTTCAAAGGAGGAACTGCTTGCGTTTGCAAAGGAGAATAAGCTTGAATTTGTTGAAGATTCCTCCAATCAGTCATCCAAATACACCCGTAATTTTTTCAGGAACGAGATCATTCCTGCCATCAGCAAAGTGTATCCGCAAGTGAATGAGAATTTGCAGGGTAACATTAACCGCTTCAAAGAGATTGAAGCTTTGTACAAATTTTCAGTCGGGGAACTAATGAAGAAACTTTGCCGGAAAAAAGGGAATGAAG
>CAYHPA010000260.1:0-3365 GCA_964358155.1 uncultured Chitinophaga sp. | reverse complement strand
TGGCCAAATCTCCTTTTTCTACCTGGATAATCCGGTTGCCAAAAGATTCAATTTTTCTGATATTCTCCTTAGTAGAGGGGTGATGCCACATGTCTTCATCCATTGCCGGCGCCACCACCACGGGACAGGTAGCAGAGAGATAAACAGCCAGTAAAAGATTATCACACTGGCCCGTTGTCATTTTTGCAAGTGTGTTACAACTCAAAGGCGCTATCAGCATTACATCTGCCCAACGGCCCAGCATTACATGGTTGGCCCAGCTTTGCTCATCAAAGAGGTTTGTCAGAACGGGGTTGCGGCTTAATGTGGAAAGCGTAAGCGGAGAAACAAAATCTTTGGCAGAAGGGGTCATGATCACCTTAACTTCTGCACCTGCTTTTACGAGCAGCCGCACCAGGTAGGCAGATTTATAGGCGGCAATGCTGCCGGTAATGCCCAATAATATTTTCTTCCCCTTTAGCATGAAGTATCAAAATTACCATTTACCTGCAAAAGCTCATAATGCGGTTCAATAAAACAAAAAAAACGATCCGCTGCGCCGGATCGCTTTAAAATATGTTTCGTGTGCTGCAAAGGTTTAGCTGAACAATTCATCTTCTTCTTTGCGGAAATAGATTTTATCCTCCATGAATTCCTGGGTGGCCAGCAGCGCCGGGTTAGGCATACGTTCATACGCCCGGGATATCTCTATCTGCTCCTTATTTTCATGAATTTCTTCAAGACTGTCGGTATGGCTGGCAAATTCCTCCAGTTTGTTATGCAACTCCTCCTTCAGGGATATATTGATCTGATTGGCCCTCTTACCTACAATGGAGATGGACTCGTACAAGTTTCCTGTTTTATTCTTGATGTCATCCAGGTTGCGGGTATCTATATTGTTTGCAATACCGGCGCTAAGCTGGCGTCTTAATTTGCTCATTGTTTAACCGTTTTATATTTTTTTGAGATAAATTCAAAAATTCGTCAGCCTCTTTTTTCAACTTGCTTTCCGGAAAACGGTCAGCAAATTCATTGCACTCACCAATAACCTGTTCAAACCGCTCTACCTGCTTTTCTTCCACACTCAGTTCTGCAAACTTGTAGTAGGATTTTATGATCATCAGCTTATACTCATCTGCCTGCATGGATTCGGGATAAGAATTGAGCAAGGCTGTGTAAGCAACGCCAGCCGCCCTGAATTGCCCCAGATCATAATACAGCAGCGCTGCCTTCCTGTCTTTAGTCTCCAGTTTCTCCCTGCAGATATCTATTATTTCATTTGCCTCTTTATTCCTGGCAGAGCCGGGATGGGTGTTGATAAAAGTCTGCATCATGCCCATGGCCCTGATGGTGCTCGTCTGGTCCAGTTCCGGCTTAGGGGATTGTTTGAAAAAACTATAAGCCCTCATATAATCTACTTCTTCCGATTTGGAACTGTTCGGGAATATCTCCAGAAAACTTTTAAAAAGGTTTTCAGCATTCAGGAAATCCCGCTGGTAATAGGCACAATAAGCATACTTATAATAGATGTCTTCAAATTCCTTTTCTGTTTTGTAATATGGCATGACATCCTCGTAGATGGCCTGGGCTTTTATATATTTTTTTCCGGCAAAAAATTGCTCCGCCATCCGCAGTTTATATGCCGGGTCAGGGTTCTTCAGTATTTTACTGATACTTTTTTTGCCGGAAGCAGACTGCTTCGCTGCATTTTTTTTACCAAAAAAACAACCACTCAAAAGAACCGCAATAAGAAGTGTCCAGATTATTCTCATAAAAGGTGTGCAAAGTTAACAGATAACAGCAAATGTTGGGTAAAAAATATAAGGCTCCAAAATGACGGGGTTAAGGTTATTATAAAGCTGATTTGCAGGCGATAGGAAAAGAAAGACCCTCCCGTTTCGTGGGAGGGTCGTAAAAAATATTAGTTACTATTTAGTTCTTCCTGAGGTTGGGGTGCGGAGGTTCTACCCTGTTAGGGCCGTCTTCACCTTCGCCGGCAGCACGCAGGTCAACCGTATTGCAATCACCACCTTCCTGCATGTAGTTGAAGATAAAGCGGTCAGAACTGATACCTTCTTTATCTACCATATGATTAATAACTGCGTTCACATGATCCCAGCTAAGCTGCTGCTCTTTCTTATTAGAGGAGCAGTATCCGATAACAACCACTTTACAACCTGGGTTATCACGCAATTTAGCTGCTACAGTAGCCAACACAGCTTTTGCATCATCACTCAGCTTATTAGAATTAGGCTTGAAGGCAACACTTGGTAATGATCCCATCTTCTCAGAGCATGTTTTTTCCACAACAACAACAGGCCTGTCTTCGCAGCACTTCGGATCCGGACATTTACCAATACCATCGGCATCAACAGGCTGGCAATAAGTAGGTGTAATCAGTTCTTTATCCTTACAATCAGGAACACCATCACCATCCGTATCTTTCGTCACACCATGACTGTCAACCGGGCAGTTGGCCGGTGTTTGCTCCAGATCAAACTGATCGGTAACACCATCACCGTCTGTATCAGGTAATACGGGCTTGGGAAGGCGCATCAGGCGGGGGTTGCGGATTTCGCTGTAAGCATAATCCAGCGGATTGAGCCACCATAGCGGTTCAACAGATTTGCCACCAAGGTTAAGGTTCAATCCAAGGCTAAGCATATTGTAAGAGTCAAAATCACGGGTCAGCACGGCATCACCCCATGCATGCTCCTGCCAGCGCTGTCCGTCCAGCAGGTCATCTTTGATGAATGTCCATCGGTCTTCAATGGCAATATTGATGCTTTTGCTGAGTCTGAAACTCATACCCATACCTACTGTACCGGAGGGTTTGAATGTGTCTCCAAAAAGTTTGGGACGACGCTCACCATGGTTTTCAGCGGGTGTTTCGTATGTGTCATCAAGAATATCTTTCATTTTCTTATACAGGTCCTTCCTGTTCTTGTAAGGGGCCTGGCTCAAAGCGTTGAATTCTGGTGCATAGCTATTAGCTCCATCCAGCGCATTTATTTTAGTATCATAAATAGAAGCGCCAATACCTGCAATACCGTAAACAGTAAAGCCGGTCTTAGACTTGTGGAAGCGAACATTATTAAGAGTAATAATTCCCTCCAAACTTAAATCCTGAACATTGGTTTTGTAGTTGTAGTAAACATTATCCCATGGAGTAGTAGGCACCTGACCCGTAACTGAAGAAATATACCTCAATGTTCCTCCAGGGCCAGTGGCTGATATTACAGGGGCGTTATAACGTTGGCCGGGGTTAGTAATATTTGTTCCCCATGCAGGGTTTTTTGCATAGTTATTGGTAAATCGGAATGCTTGTCCTTTACCGATTCCGTAGATATATTCAAGGCGCATAGAGAAAACATAACCAAAGGCTT
>CAYHPA010000259.1:0-3366 GCA_964358155.1 uncultured Chitinophaga sp. | reverse complement strand
TTTTTTTTGCTCTGAATGAGGAGGTATTAATCTTTTAGTTTTCATAGCGTCTAAGCAGGAGATCGCCCGCCTTTATGACGTAACCAAACGTTATTGCCGCCACCATTTATCTATTTCTAAATTGCAGCATTTTCAATATTTCTTATGCACAACAGCCTGTACAGTTGAAAGGGGACAAGATCGTTTCAACAAAGGATCAGCATATACAAGATAAATGGGCAGCATTTAAGAAAAACAAACAAGCCGGCTACCAGCAGGAAGATCTGTATACGTTACCGGTCGTTTTCCACATCATACACCAGAATGGCCCTGAGAATATTGCTGATGCTATAGTAATGGATGCTTTTCAGCGCCTCAATGATGCTTTTGCCAACAGGAGCATTTATGACCAGGGCTCCGGTGTGGATACCAGGATCCAGTTCTGCATGGCAAAAAAAGACCCCGATGGGAATTATACAACAGGTATTAACCGGGTTTATGCAGATATCCCAAGGATAAACGGGGCAAATTCTTTGTTGTTACAGTCGTTGATAAAATGGGACCCTGACAGGTATATCAATATTTATGTGGTAACTGAAGTAGACATACTAATACAGTTCAATAAATGTGAGTATAGGGATCAGTATGCATCAGGCTTTGGAGGCGGTGGTATTGTTGTAGCACAGGCCAATTCATTGCAGAGTATTATCGTTCATGAAATGGGCCATGCACTTGGTCTGGCACATACATTTGACGGCTGGTGCCCCAATAATGATTGTTTGGTGAACGGAGATGGTATTTGTGATACACCACCTGAAGAAACAATTACAATCAAAGGGACCTGCACTGATCCTGAGAACAGTTGCCATACCGATACCCAATCAGGGTTTACTTCAGATCAAAATGATCTTAAGACAAATCATATGGATTATGGCAACCAGGGTTGCCAGCATGATTTTACACAAGGTCAGAAAGAAAGAATGCGATGGGAGATCGAAACTTTTCATCCCGGGTGGTTAACAACCGATGTTTGTACCAATGATTGTGCTTCACCGGCTGAATCAGAATTTAGTTTTTTTTCTTTTCCCGAATATTCAATTGGAAGAACGATCAATTTTACCAATACTTCAACCGGGGCTATAGATTATGAATGGTCGGTCAATAATTCATTTGTCTCTTCGTCGGTGAATTATAGTTATGTATTTCCCGGCCAGGGCTGGTATCAATTTAGTTTACTTGCCAAACCGGCCCCGGATGAGGTGAAGTGCAGAAACAGGCAGGTGAACTTTGTCCGGGTTTATTGCAGCGTTAAATCCACAATCCTCCGTGATAAAAAGAAAGCGAAAATCGGAGAGACGATCCATTTCAGCAGCAATATTACAGATGTAGTACCGATGCCGGAGCTCATACAATACGAATGGTATGCAAATAATGTTTTATTCGGAACCGGTTCTCCGCTTGATCATGCGTTTACTACAGAAGGGCTTAAGATAATTTATCTTGTGACTGTTCGGGGCGGATGCCGTGATACCTCTTTGGCTGACGAGATCATCATCAAAGGTCTTCCTGATTATATTCTCGATCTGGCAGGATTGGTTTGCACCGGCACAAAAGCTAATAGGGTGCGGTTCTCTGTTTGTAATAAAGAAGATTTTGAAACACCGGCAGGCTTGCCTATTACATTTTATAATGCCGATCCGAGGTTGAGCCCTGCAACAAGAATAGGAACCACTTTTTATACTAATGAGGTGATCGGGGCATATTGTTGCAAAGAATTTGAGTTTGAACTGCCGGGCAATTATACGGGAACAGGTTTATTCGGCGTTGTGAATGACAATTACAGCCACCCCCCACCATATAACCTTGCTACTGATTTCCCTGTCACTTTGTTTTTAGAGAAAATATATATCAATAATCTTGATAGTCTTTCATTAGATAAATTTTCAGTGGTCATTGTACCCGGGGATGTAACAGTTCCGATGGGTTCTGCTGTTAGTCTTACAGCAGTTCCCGGCGAACCGGCTTCTGTTACCTGGATAGCTGATCATGGCAATTTTTCCTGCGACACCTGTATCAACACTCTTTTTACTCCTGCCCGTTACACAAGAGTTATCATAAAAGCCATAAGCGAAGGCGGGTGTTTGGCTACTGATACGATCATTGTAAAAGTGCTGGCAAACGGGGAGGTATTTATTCCCTCTGCCTTTACGCCAAATAATGATAAGTTGAATGATTATTTCTATGTGCTGGGCGGAGTATCGGTAAGCAAGATCAGTAGTCTTATGGTTTATAATCGCTGGGGCGAAAAAGTTTTCAGCAAACAAAATGGATTGCCTAATACTCCTTTGGACGGATGGGATGGAAAACTAAAAGGATACCCTGCCGTTCCGGATGTTTACGTTTATCTTATCACCGTTGAATTTGTGAACGGCGCTACAAAAAAGTATAAAGGAACAATTACGTTAATAAGATAAAAACGAATTGTTGTCAGTTAAAAATGTATCCAGTTTCCCCTGATCTTTCCATTGGAAAACTCCAGTGAAGGTGTCGGAAACTTGAATGCGCTGAGGACGGTGAATAAAAAATTAACTGCCTTACTCTTTGTTTTTATCTTGCTCAGGTCAATATCCGGGGCGAGGTACCACTGCCGGTATCTTTTTATATCCGGCCGGTTGAAAGTGATATTGCCATCAGCATCTTTGGCTATGTTCTCCGTGCCGCCAAACATCCCTTCGGCGCCATAGCCAACAGAGAGAGAGAGCCAGCCGGGTAGCTTTGATTTTGGAAAAAATGATTTCAGGTTTACACTTGCCCAGTACGTTTGCCCGTTATAATCTTTCAAAAACCGTTCGGGTGTGCTTTTCCCAAACAATTGATCGCTTCGCTGATTGAGAGAAGGATCTGTGTAATTTTTCCGGTGAAAAGACCATTTGAGTTTGATACGCTGGTCATCCCAGGCCAGTTCCTGCGCAATAAAAGCTCCGGAGCCAAGTATGTTGGCACCAAAATCAGACCAGCTCCATCCCCATTCGGCGCTTTTGCCATCTAAGTATTCAATAGTTGTTTGAAACGCAAAAGAAGTAAGGCCGCTTATCCAGATACGCTTCTTTCTTTCCATGCCGGTCCATTTCCACAGTTCATTATTGGCACGACTCTCAATCCATGTGCCGTAGAAGTGGCCTACTTTATCCACCTGCAGCCATTCTTTACTGTCGTTGAAGGAGTGAAGTTTTGTTTTGGTATAATCAGAATACCAGGCTGCAGCAAGGGCCGTCATTACTCCGCCATAGCCGGCCGTTTGCGCACCGGTCATTATCCAGGTTCGTCTTTTCTTTTGTTGGGGAGTGAGGGCATATCCGGATGTAAATACGGCAGAGTCGGATATTT
>CAYHPA010000258.1:0-3467 GCA_964358155.1 uncultured Chitinophaga sp. | reverse complement strand
GAAAATGCTGCGGGCGGAGAAAAGAAAATTTGCCGACCAGCAGCGGCAGATACATGCTATTAAAGAACATTTATTCCCCGGCGAAGGATTGCAAGAGCGGCGGGAGAACCTTTCTTATTATTATGCAAAATGGGGAAGAGAGTTTATTCAGCAACTTTGCCAGCATTCATTAGGGCTGGAACAAGAGTTTGTGATAATTTGTGAAAAGTGAGACCTAAAGTCAAACAATTTCAAAAGGAGGATACCCTTTCTCATGATTAGATAACTCTCGGTAAATCCTATATCTTTTGCTCGTTTGCAATTCAAAGTTCATATCATAATCAGCTCTTACTTTTATCCATAGGGGGAATTTGTCATGTGGAGCCGAAATGCAATTTATAGCTTCGTCGATGGAATGGATTTTAGTATAATCATAATCTTTACGGAACCAGAGATTCATTACGTCATCAATGGATGTTTGATTTTTGTCAGGTTCATCAACAGGCGTAATTTTTATTTTAATCTCATGTATACTTATATTTTCTAGTGAGACTCGACTTACTTCGAATATTGCTTTTAACAAGTTAGTTTTTATTAATTCCTGCCTTGGCGTGAGTTTAATCATCTCTTCCTCAAATATACATTCAGCGAAAAAGTATTTTTCTTCAATGAAGAAAGAGCCCTTGAAAAAGAAGTAGTCGAAGCAGCATCCTTCATATCTGAAAGTCCGGCCGTGTATTTTAATTCAGGTGATAGAGAAAGGCCCGTTTTGCCAAGGCCGATATCAACACCCAGTCCGCCACTGCCGAGAAATAATGATTTCTTTACCGGCAGCTGTTCGGCTGAAGTACTGTTCTGGCTGAACATATAATTGAACGATGGGCCCAGCACAACATATGGAGCAATTGTTTTGGAGGAAACCCTTATTACCACCGGCAGTGCAATATTCGCAACAGTGCCTTTTATATCAACAACCTGATCGGGAAGGTTGCCGGTGCCAGAACGTATCTCAAAATTGACACTTGTATTTTCAAAACTTACGCTAGCCTCGGGCCGGATGAAAATATTACCACCAACATTTACCTGGCAAATAATACCTGTGCTAAATACGGGAGCTGAGTTGGAGGCAACACCTGTGAAACCAGAGTTGGCATTGCCGGAATACACCGGGTTGGAAGAAGTAAGCCCAACACCAAAAGTGGTTCCAAAACTTGTTTTACGGAAAGGAGAATTGTTTTTCGGTTTGTTCTTTGGCTGGTCGTTATTGGATGATGTTGCTTTTTGCACCAGCGCCAATGTGGTTAATGCACATGGCCAGTTGGGCGCTGTCTTGCTTGCTTTGCTGGCATAATACAATGCGCTGTCCTTATTATTATTCTCCAAATGAAGTAAGGCCAGTTTGTTTTGAATGTATGCGCCATTCGGATCGATCTTCATAGCGGCATAGGCATTTTGAAATGCAACAGATATATCTCCATTGGCGCCGCCGTTTCCAAAATCGCCACTGGCTTTCAGGAAATACATCCTGTTGAGTAATGATTTTGCAAAGTCTTCATCATCTTCCCGTACACTGGCGATTGCTTTTTCAAGATTCAGGGCAGCTTCAAAATTCTCCCTTTTTTCTTTGGCGCTGCCGCCATCGCCGCAACCTAGATATCTGTCAACCTTGGCCTGTGCTATATTGATAAACTCAACGGCCAGTGTTGATTTGGCATCCAGTGTGTAAGGATTGCCGGGAAATTTTTTGTTCAACTGGCTAAAATAATCTTCGGCCGCATTGAGCCTGTTTGATTTTACTGCGTTATTAAAGCGGTTATATGTTTCAATCAATGCAGTATCAGCTGCATCAAAATGTCTTTTCAATATTCCATTGAAAGAATTTCCTCCGCCACGGTTCTGTCCACCGGATCCTGCGGACTGTCTTTTTGTCTTCAGCCAGTTTTGCAAATAGGCAGTGTCCACATTGCTGATCACTTTGTCCATACTTTCTGTACAGCAGAAAAAAGGATCCTGCTTTCTTTTGAAGCGTTGCTGCGCTACTGCCGGAACGTTTTTGTCAACATAGGCCTGTATTTCACGGAAAGTGACTTTCTGATCGGCTCCGCCGATAGTATCTGCAAGGCCATTCAGTCCATCGACAAGATAATAGGTGAAAAGTCCATGTCCTGTGCCGATGGAGGCATCTTCCAGCGATTCCTCACCGGCAGCGGTGGCAAGCATGATGATCTCACCGGCCTGTTTTTCAGAAATGGCTGTATTCAGAAAATTCTGTCCGTCTTTTCCACCGGGCAGTTCGTTGGTGCGGCATGCATCCATAATGAAGAATACATCCACACCCTTTACTGCTTCGTTAGCAATTTTTTTCTTTAGGTTAAAAAGTTGGATAGTACCGCCAACGAGGTAATTGTTTTTATCTCCCTGCGGATTGCAATCATAACCAAGAAAGAAGAACTGGTCTTCATCAATCGCATCGCCATGTCCGGCGAGATAGATAAAAAGTTTGTCGCCCCGCTGCAGGTTCTTTGCTTTCAGCCATTGAAAACCTTTGCCCCAGAAATTGGAGTTGATGGCTTTGTCATTTGTCAGCAGGAAGATATTTTCTTCTTTCACACTGCCGCCGCCGGGTGATCTCAGGAAGTCATGAAAAAGCTGGGCATCCTTATCAGCATAAGCCAGCGGTCGTACAAATTTATATTTTGACACCCCTACAATGATGGCAAATGTCTGGGGGCCTTTGATGGTGCTGTCCCGGAAACTGAGGGGTGTTTGCGCCGGGGCTATGAAACTATTAAGAAGAAATGCTCCAAAAAAAAATAATGTCAAGACGTGTTTCATAAAACAGGTTATTAGTTTATTCAATCACTATTGCACAATTATTTCCCGGAATACAGTAAAAGTTGAACCACATAGAAGCATAGGCACATAGGGGTTCACATAGAGTCCTTATTCGTCGGGCAATAATGAAAAAAGGCTGTTTACAAGGGTTCTCTGGCCTTCTTTAAAAATATTCGTACAATGAAAGTTAATAATTATTCCTTTAGGTTTTTCCAGCATTTGCATATACGAAAGAAGAATTGCATCATGGACAGGTAAAACCCCTTCCTGTGCTTTGAGTTCAACGCAGAGAATTTCTTCAATCAGCACATCAAGCCTTAATTCTGTGTCGAGATTTATTCCTTTGTAATGTACGGGTACCCAAATTTGATTTGTAAATATTATACCCTGAATCGCCAATTCCCTTAAAAAACATTTTTCGTAAACACTTTCTATAAGCCCGGGTCCCAGTTGTCTATGCACTTCAATCGCACACCCTATCACTTTGTAAGTAAGTTCATTTAAATATTTTTTGGTTACCTGCATTCCCTATGTGTCAATCTATGTTTTCTATGCTCCTATGTGGTTCAAAAAATTGGCTAAAAAAATTATTCAATCAAACTTATTCTCCCATCCATCCTTCTTCATCTTCTCCACTTTTTCGATCACTTCAG
>CAYHPA010000257.1:0-3476 GCA_964358155.1 uncultured Chitinophaga sp. | reverse complement strand
GCGAAAAAAATTCAATACTCTGCTGGATTGACAGCGGTGCGCCCAATAATTGAATTGTATTTCTTTGTTCAATAGCAGCCTGCTTGCTGACCATGCAGGCCAGCAGCCACTTAGGCCAACTTCCCTATATTTGTAGCTCAACAATCGGTTATGGCGAAACAAGTTGAAGATTTTGATGCCAACCTGGCCGGCGAGGAAGGAAAAACAGAGGAAACAAGGACCAGTTGGTTCAAACGTATCAAGAAAGGCATCAATACCAAAACATCGGAAAAAAAAGAAACACCCGAAGGCCTTTGGGTGAAATGCCCCGAGTGTAATTTCATCTGCACTGTTAATGAATTAAGGGAAAGCTTATTCGTTTGTCCCAAATGCAGTTTCCATCACCGCATCGGCAGCAACGACTATTATGATTTTCTTTTTGACAATAAAGAATACACAGAGCTGTTTGAAAATATCCGAAGCAAGGATTTTCTCGGCTTCACTGACCTGAAACCTTATAAAAAAAGGCTGGAAGAAACATGGAGCAAAACTGACCTCAAGGATTCCATGCGGGTAGCAGTGGGCAAAGTTGACGGTAATGATATTGTAATTGCCTGTATGGATTTTGAATTCATCGGCGGATCATTGGGAAGTGTGATGGGCGAAAAATTTTCAAGGGCCATTGATTATTGTCTCAAACATAAGATGCCCTATATGGTCATCAGCAAAAGCGGCGGTGCCCGGATGATGGAAAGTGCTTTTTCGCTGATGCAACTGGCCAAAACAAGCGGCAAACTTTCACAACTGAGCGATGCAAAACTTCCTTACATCTCTTTATTAACAGACCCTACATTTGGCGGTATCTCCGCTTCATTTGGTATGTTGGGCGATCTGAACATTGCAGAGCCGGGTGCATTGATCGGTTTTGCAGGGCCAAGGGTTATTAAAGAAACAATTAAGAAAGATTTACCGGAAGGTTTTCAACGCAGTGAATTCATCCTGGAACATGGGTTTTTGGATTTTATTGTGCCAAGAAAAGAATTGAGGGACAAGCTGGCAACCCTGCTTTCACTATTTAAGAATTAACCCTATCAATATATTTACTGCATAAGAGGTAATTTTACCTCTTATTTTATTTTAAGACGATGGCAGAACTAAAAAACAGGCAGATTTTTTATGAATACTTCATTGACTCCCGCTTTGAAGCGGGCATGGTATTGCTCGGCACCGAAGTAAAATCGGTAAGGGAAGGAAAGGTCAGTTTCAATGACAGCTATTGCCTGATTGACAAAGGAGAGGTATGGCTGAAGTCACTGCATATAGCTGAATACTCCCATGGCACTGTCAATAATCATGATCCGCTGCGTGACCGGAAATTGTTACTGCACAAAAGGGAAATAAAAAAAATTCAAACGAAGCTGAAGGAAAAAGGATACACCCTAGTGCCCCTCCGGATATTTTTCAGCGAAAAGAACCTGGCTAAAATTGAGATCGGGCTGGCCAAGGGCAAAAAATTGCACGACAAGCGGGAAAGCATCAAACAAAAAGATGTGGAAAGGGAAATGAAACGATACCTGTCCTAAGGACTCCCCTGGAGAATTACCAGTGTGTAAAACTTCGTTTCAGCAGGGAATAAGTTTTGCCGATATTACGACTCATGAAAAAAATATTCCTTTTCCTTTCCCTGTTATTTTCAACCGGGCTATATTCCCAAACCGTTTTTGGATACTGGTATGGGTCTGCCAATATAAAAACAACCGGCACTGTCAACAATTACCTGGTAGAGCTGGTGCTCCTGCCCGAAAAGGGATATGTAAAAGGTATTCTTAATTATTATTTCAAGAATACATACAGAAGCCTTGAAGTAAAAGGAAATTATGATGCTGAAGGCAGGCAGCTTAGTCTCTACAATGTGCCAATGGCATATTATGGCTCCACACAAACTTTTGAAGCGAATTGCATGATGAACCTGAGGGCTACGCTGCGGGTGGCACAGGCCGGCTCCACACTCCAGGGCTTTCTTACCAGCCTGCCGGAATATAAATACACCTGCCCGGCCATGAACCTCAGTCTTTCATTGAATGCGGACATCAGCAAAAAAGATTCCGTACTAAAAGCCATCAGCGAATTCAAAGAGAATTACCAGGTATGGAAACCGGCTGCTGAGGATACATTGATCGCTGTGGCCATCGAACCCCGCAAAGTCATCAACTATGTAACGGAAGCTGAATTTACAAAGAGAAAAAAAGTCATCACACATGAAGTGGAAGTGGAATCCGACAACCTGCAAGTGGATGTGTACGATAACGGCGAAGTAGATGGCGACATGATTTCCCTTTTTTACAATGACCAGCTTATCCTGAGTAACCAGAAACTCACCCATAAGTCCATCCGCATCAACCTTACGCTTGACGGAACCAAAGAAAGCAATGAAATATCCATGTTTGCTGAAAACCTGGGGCTTATTCCACCCAATACCGCTTTACTCAGCATCAGCGATGGGAAAAATGTATTTGAGATCAGCCTTTCCAGCAACCTGGAAAAAAATGCAACCATCAGCATCAAAAGAAAGAAGAATTAATAAGTATCATTCAAACAATTCAGCCTGTTCAGACCCCTTTGCTTTCACCCATTCCATTTCGGTTGACTTGCTGTAGTCAACCATTTTGGTACCCACTGTTTTATAATTAGTCACTTCAGCAATCTTTGTCATTTTTAATTTTCCTTTTCGCACCTGCGCCCCCCTGCCCTGCTGCACCGCCAGCACCGGCTCGGCATCCGTCGTCACCACTTCCACATAATTGCCGTCGCCTTCCTTAATGAACAGGAATTTATTTTTTAAGGTAGTGGTTTCAATCTTAAACCGTTTTACCATGAATTGCTTTTTATCCATGTCGGCGTAAACAGCTGTCAGGATTTTTTCCGGGTTAAATTTTTCAATGAGTATCACTTTATCCGCATCCAGTTTCTGTGTCAGCTCCTGGTCGGTTACCTCATAATTGCCATCGCTGTAAACCACCAGTATCTTATCGTCCGGCTGAAACATGCCGAGGTAGCTACCCTTCTCATCGGTATTCAATCTTCCGAACTGGTCATCATACCAAAGCTTTTTGCCAGCAATGGTTGATTTACCTGCTTCTTTAAGTTTTACCCCATCTGCTTTAATGGGGTATTTAGTCACCGTAATGCCTTTACTTCCCCGGCCTGTAATCTCCAGTTCAGCAAAATTGTATTCAAACTCTTTCTTATGTGCCTTGCAACCGGGGGTCAAAATGATCCGCACAATTTCTGCTTCGCCATTGGGGTTAATACTCAGGTAATGCACTTTGCTTTTCTCATGTTCCTTGGCAAGAAAATATTCTTTATCCCTGGTAACCCCGGTAACATTAAATCGCTTGGCGAAACTTTTACCCGAATCACCATCCATATAGATCATATTGTAGGTGGTGCGTTCATCGTTTTTCTGAAACACAGCCACATGCAATACGTCTTTCCCG
>CAYHPA010000256.1:0-3480 GCA_964358155.1 uncultured Chitinophaga sp. | reverse complement strand
AGGGATCGTGCCTTTCGTCACCGGAACTTTGATGAGATTTTTCTTTGCATCCTCAATGCCTTTGGTAATGGCTTCCTGCACTTCCTTGGCTTTACCTAACCCATGACCAACCACTCCGTTTTCATTTCCCACAACCACCAATGCTGAAAAGCTGAATGACCGGCCTCCCTTGGTTGTCTTCACCACACGGTTGATGGCAACTACCTTGTCTTTCAGTTCCAGGTCGCCTGCTTTTACCCTGTTTACGTTAAGTTTTGACATTTATACTAGTTATTAATAGTTGAATGGATGAATTTAAAAATTAAGGCCACCTTCCCTGGCACCATCAGCAACAGACTTAACACGGCCATGATATAAATAACCTCCACGGTCAAATGTTACGTTTTTAATACCCAATTCTGAAGCTTTGCGGGCAATGGCAGCACCTACCAGTTTGCTCTTTTCAGATTTATTTGTTTTTTGTGCAGCAATATCTTTATCCTTTGAAGACACTGCAGCCAGGGTTTGTCCATTTGAATCATCTATTAATTGTACATAGATGTCCGTATTACTTCTGAATACCGACAAACGGGGTTTCTGCCCGGTGCCTTCGCCAATCTTTCTGCGAATGCGATAACGGATATTTTGCCTTCTTAATGATTTTACTTTTGGGTTCATCTCTTTTTATTTTATGCCCTGTCCCGATAACTATCGGGATTGCCAGGGTTTTTTTCAATATTTACTTACCAGCGGCCTTACCAGCTTTCTTACGAACTACTTCACCCACATAGCGTACACCTTTTCCTTTGTAAGGCTCAGGCTTACGCAGGCTGCGCAATTTTGCAGCTACCTGACCGATCAGTTGTTTATCAATTCCCTCCAATGTAATCATCGGGTTCTGACCTTTTTCCTGCTGCGTAGCAACCTTTATCTCTTTAGGCACTTCAAAAATGATATTGTGTGAGTAACCCAAAGCAAGATCCAGCACATTTCCCTGGTTGGCCGCTTTGAAACCTACACCGATCAATTCCAGTTTTCTTTCATACCCGTCCATCACTCCTCTCACCATATTCGCAATCAATGCACGGTATAAACCATGCATAGCACGATGACGGATTTGGTCTGTAGGACGATTGAATGTAACATGACCATCTTTCACTTCTACAGTAATATCACGGTCAATTGCCTGTTTCAATTCCCCTTTTTTTCCTTTTACGGTTACCACATTGTCTTTTCCAACAGTTATGGTAACTCCTTCAGGAACTGTTATCGCTTTTCTACCTATACGGGACATAATTTTAAAATTTCAAATGTCAAAAAATCAAATTCCAATTAGTTGCTAACCGGTCAGCTTAGTATAGTTTCAGCTTAATGTATCAGCAACAGCTTTATTAATATACATAGCAAAGAACTTCACCACCTACATTCTGCGCCTTGGCTTCTTTATCCGTCATCACACCTTTGGATGTGGAAACGATAGCGATACCCAAGCCGCTTTTTACACGACGGAACTCAGCTGGTCTTGCATACTGCCGAAGACCCGGACGGCTGATCCTTTCCATGCTCTGGATAGCCGGCTGTTTGGTAGACAGGTCATACTTCAAGGCTATTTTAATAACACCTTGCTTACTGTCATCTTCAAACTTGTATTTCAGGATATAACCCTGGTTATACAAAATTTCCGTCATCCTCTTTTTCAGGTTGGATGCAGGAATTTCAACCACACGATGACCCGCCATCTGCGCATTGCGGATTCTGGTCAGGAAATCTGCTATAGGATCTGTTACCATAATATTTTAATTGTCAGTTCTTAAAAAAATTTGTTGTTTGTTCAGGCATCTGTTTACCAGGATGCTTTTTTCAAACCGGGAATCTTGCCATTCAGCGCCATATCTCTCAAAGCCACCCTGGAAATTCCAAAATAGCGGACATAGCCCCTGGGGCGGCCTGTAAGCTGGCAACGATTCTTCAAACGAACCTTCGAAGAGTTCTTTGGCATTTCGTCCAAAGCTTTCCAATCGCCGGCTTTTTTCAGCTCTGCTCTTTTAACTGCATGCTGGGCAACCATCCTCTCCCTTTTTCTCTGCCTGGCCTTTACTGATGTTTTAGCCATAATTGTTTATTCTTTTAAAATTTTAATGTTTTTACTTTTTGAAAGGCATTCCCAGTCCTTTCAATAATTCAAAAGCCTCCTCATCTGTACCAGCAGTAGTTACAAACGTGATATCCATACCGGTGATCTTACTTACTTTATCAATATCAATTTCAGGAAAGATGATCTGTTCGGTAACACCGAGTGTGTAATTACCACGGCCATCAAATGATTTATCATTTACCCCCTTAAAGTCACGAACACGGGGCAATGCTACAGCGATAAGACGGTCCAAAAATTCATACATCTTGGCTCCACGCAGTGTAACCCTTGCACCAATCGGCATATTTTTACGAAGCTTGAAGTTGGAGATGTCTTTCTTAGACATAGTAGCTACTGCTTTCTGACCGGTTATGGTTGTCAGTTCGTCCACTGCCACATCCACGGTTTTCTTATCCGTCACCGCTCCGTTCACACCACGGTTCAGGCAAATCTTTTCCAATTTCGGTGCCTGCATCACAGAACTGTATCCAAACTTTTCAACTAATGCAGGTACAACCTCTGTTTTGTACTTATCCGCCAGTCTCGGGTTATAATTCTTTGTTGCCATTATTTTTTACCTCCCTGAGTTTTTTTTGTTTTAAACTCCAAAGTCGTTTTGCCTTCTTTTCTCACCCTTGTCACCCTTGCTCCTGTTTTTTGAGCAGCATCCCAAAGCATTACATTGCTGATATGTATGGGAGCTTCTTTTTTGATGATACCACCTTTGGTATTCTGCGCTGTAGGCTTGCTGTGTTTGGTAACGATGTTCACACCTTCTACAATCACTTTAGCATCTTCCGGCAATACCTGCTTTACCGTGCGGGGTTTTGATAGATCTTTATCATCCCCGGTGATGACCACCACGCTGTCTCCTTTGCGGATGTTGAACTTGGGTTTAAATCTTGCTTTCATTTTTATATTTCGTTAATGGGCTTCGCCCTTTTAATCAATTTATAATACTTCCGGCGCCAGTGAAATGATCTTCATGTATCCTTTATCACGAAGTTCCCTGGCTACAGGTCCGAAAATCCGGGTACCCCTTGGTTCATCAGACTGGTTCAATATCACGACAGCATTATCATCAAAGCGGATATAAGAACCATCCTTACGGCGCAATTTGTTGGTGGTACGGACAATAACCGCTTTTGCCACTGTTCCTTTTTTGATACCGCCCTGGGGTATAGCATCCTTTACAGATACCACTATCGTATCGCCAATCCTGGCATAACGCTGTCCGCTGTTGCCCAGTACACGGATACAAAGCACCTCTTTGGCGCCACTGTTGTCCGCAACATTTAACCGGCTTTCTTGCTGAATCATTTTTTTAAACTTTGAGCTATTAGCTGCGAGCTTTTAGCGTTTACAAA
>CAYHPA010000255.1:0-3508 GCA_964358155.1 uncultured Chitinophaga sp. | reverse complement strand
GGAGTTGTGAGGCAAAAACCCTGCAATCATTTTTGAGGATTGTAACTCAAAAAAAATGTTATTCAATACTATCCGTTCATCTTTTGCCAACCAGGGAGAAATATGCTTGTGCGGCAGCAGGATTTTAATTGAAGAACCTGTTTATGAAAAGTTCAAAACAGATTTTGTGAAGTGGGCGAAAGAGGGGTTGAGGGTTGGAGATCCGTTGCAGGAAGAATCAAAACAGGGAGCTATAGTGAGCAAGGCACATTATGAAAAAATATTACGGTGCATACAGACAGCAAAAGAGGAGGGCGGCAAGATTTTATGTGGTGGTAACGCCGTCAAATTGGAAGGGCGTTGTGCTGATGGGTATTTTATTGAACCAACTATTATCGAAGGACTCGGACCAAACTGCCACACCAACCAGGAAGAGATTTTTGGACCGGTGGTTACCTTACAATCTTTTAAAACAGAAGAAGAAGCCCTGAAACTGGCCAATGCTACACAGTATGGATTAGCTGCAACGATCTGGACACAGGATATTTCCAGGGCCAACCGGGTGGCGGCAAAAGTGGAAAGCGGAATCATCTGGGTGAATTGCTGGTTGCTGCGTGACTTACGGACTCCTTTTGGCGGAATGAAGAACAGCGGGGTAGGAAGGGAAGGCGGCTGGGAGGCGTTGCGGTTTTTTACTGAAGCGAAAAATGTTTGTGTACAGCTTTGATTAGCCACAAAGGCACGAAGGCACAAAGAAACACAAAGAATCTTTATGACAGAACAAGAAAAGAGAGAAAGGGAAGAATTTCTTGCTAAGGAAATAGTTGACTGTGCCTATAAAGTACACAAGCAACTTGGTCCGGGCTTATTGGAAAAGGTTTATGAAGTTTGCTTTTGTCATGAGCTGACAAAAAAAGAAATTCCGTTCGAACGGCAGGTGGACATTCCAATAGCATATGATGGGATAATTTTTGAAGAAGGTCTGCGGGTAGATGTTTGGGTTGACAGGCTGGTTATTTGTGAGTTAAAGGCAAAAGATGAATTGAACGAAGTTTGGAAAGCCCAGGTTATTAGCCACCTGCAATTAACGGGCATGAGGCTTGGATTTCTTATCAACTTTAATGTTCCGTTGATTAAAGATGGTATTTATCGCTTTAGGAAATAAAACTTAGTGTCTTTGTGCCTTAGTGGCAATAAATCTTTATGAGTAAAGAAATAATCAAAACCGATGAAGCCTCTAGACCCCTCGGTGCTTACCCCCATGCCAGAAGGGTTGGTAATCTTTTATTCTTGTCGGGTATCGGGCCGAGAAACCCGAAAGACAATTCTATACCCGGACTTAAACTGAGCAAGAAAGGAAAAATAAAATCCTATGACATAGAAGCGGAATGCCATTCTGTTTTTGCAAACGTAAAAGCAGTGCTGGAAGCCAGTGGCAGCAGTTGGGATAAAATTATTGACGTAACAGTTTTTCTGGTGAACATGAAAAAGGATTTTCCGGTTTATAATAAGATATATGCTGAGTATTTTACTTCGGTACAGGCTTGCCGGACAACAGTGGAAGTAAAAAGCCTGCCAACACCGATAGCGATTGAATTAAAAGTGATAGCGGCAATATAGTGTGCTGGTTTTATACCCCGTAGGGGTAAAATGTCGGTAGATGGAGTATGTAATGCGTTTTTCAGAACCCCGTAGGGGTTCAACATTTGCTGAATAATAATATACAGTACAAGTGTGCCCTTCGCTGCCTCAGGGTAAACTTGCAAGGAACGATGATAGTAGTACAACAGCCGGAGCAACAAAAAAATAAAATGAATTTTCAAAATACATTAGAATTCGCAAAGAGCCTGGATGCGCAAGACCCGCTGAAACATTTCCGTGAAATGTTTTACATCCCCATTATGTTCGGGAAAGAATGCATTTATTTTACCGGCAATTCATTGGGTCTTCAGCCAAAACGTACGCAGGATTATGTAGTGGATGAACTGGAGGACTGGGCGAGCCTTGGTGTGGAAGGACATTTTCATGCAAGAAACCCCTGGTTGCCTTATCATGAAGTTTTTCCAAAGCAATTGTCAAAAATTGTTGGCTGCAAGGAAAATGAAGTGGTGGTGATGAACCAGTTGACGGTGAACCTCCATTTACTTATGGTAACATTCTATCGGCCGACGAAGGATCGATATAAAATCATCTGTGAAGCAAAGGCATTTCCTTCAGATCAATATGCATTTGAATCACAGGCAAAGTATCATGGCTTTGATCCGGATGATGCGGTGATAGAAGTTTCGCCAAGGGCAGGAGAGCATACTTTAAGAACAGAAGATATCATTGCAACTATAAAAGAACACGGGGATAGTGTGGCAGTGATTCTTTTTGGCGGCGTTAATTATTACACGGGCCAGTTGTTTGACATGAAGGCTATCACTGAAGCGGCTCATGCAGTTGGTGCTTATGCCGGGTTTGATCTGGCACATGCAGCCGGCAATGTGGATTTGCATTTGCACGACTGGAATGCAGACTTCGCCTGCTGGTGCTCATACAAATATCTGAACAGCGGGCCCGGCGGCGTGGCCGGAGTGTACATTCATGAGAAACATGCGGCCAATACAGAATTGCCAAGGTTTGCCGGCTGGTGGGGCTATACCAAAGAAACGAGATTCAGGATGGACAAAGGCTTTGAAGCTATACCGACTGCCGAAGGATGGCAGTTGAGCAATGCCCCTGTGCTTTCAATGGCAGCACACAAAGCTTCGCTGGATGTTTTTGAAGAGGCTGGCATTGACCAACTTCATAAAAAAAGAAAACTTTTATCCGGTTATTTGCATTATATACTGAATGATATTAACAGCGGGCAAATGGAAAAACTGATTGAGGTAATTACACCGGCTAACGAAGAGGAAAGAGGTTGCCAGGTTTCTATGCTCATGCTGAAGGACGGAAAGAAGATTTTTGATGAATTGACAAAACAGGGTGTCATTGCCGACTGGAGGGAGCCCAATGTGATTCGTGTGGCCCCGGTACCATTGTATAATTCGTTTGAGGATATATACAGGTTTGGAGAAATTATTGAGTCAATAATAAAATAGCCACAAAGTCACGAAGTCGCAAAGGGGGTTCGCTTGTTCAAATGATCTCTTTGTGTTACTTAGTGCCTTTGTGCCTTCGTGGCGAATGAAAAAAGACATTACCATAATCGGAGCAGGGCTTGTTGGTTCTTTGCTTTCTATTTATCTCTCCAAAAGAGGATATAAAGTAAAAGTATTTGAACGCCGCAGCGATATGCGGAAGGAAAAGATGCAGGCGGGACGTTCTATCAATCTTGCCTTAAGCGATCGTGGATTATTGGCATTGGAGAAAGTGGGTTTGGCTGATGAAATAAAAAAGATTGCCATCCCCATGCATGGCCGGTTTATTCATAACCCGGATGGCTCTACGGCGTTTCAGCCTTATGGAAAACAAGGACAGTACATCAATTCGGTTTCAAGAGCAACATTGAACATGAAACTGATGGACCTGGCAGAGCAACAGG
>CAYHPA010000254.1:0-3517 GCA_964358155.1 uncultured Chitinophaga sp. | reverse complement strand
TTGACAAATTACCCTCTACACCGTTGCTATTATAGGAAACTACTGCAAAATAATATCTTGTGCCTATGCTCAAGTTGGATAGAACAACGCCATCCCAACTAGCAGGAACTTCATAATATGTAGTATAAAATAAACAAATTTATCAGCTTTAATAATATAAGAGAAAGTCTCTGCGGCACCCATATCGATCACATTGGTTGCTACTAGTATTGGCCTTGACTTGCTAATAAGAGTACCATCTCCCAATTGTGCATAAAAATTGCCTCCCCACCCATATAATTTACCATCTTCATCTAATGCAAGAGTTGTGGTTCCATCATTAGTAGCCGATAGCGCAATGATTGGGGCGGAGCCAGCCGGAAATGTTATTTTAGTAGGCGGGGCATATGTTTGTTGGCTGAGACCTAATCCTAATGAGCCGTATTGTGTTTCGGTTCCAAAAGCAAATACTTCACCGTTTTTATTCAATGCAAAAGCTGCTGAAGCATTTCCTTTTATATCTACAATATCAGTAAGCCCAGGAATTAATACTGGCATTTTACTATCAACCTGGGTAAACCATTGGTAACCGCCAGTAATTTTAACTAATCCATCAGCCTGTAGTATGATAGTAGTCCCATAGGTATAACCCAAGCAGATAGCTCTGACAGCATTTTGTACCCCGGTCATTTTAACTGGTACTATCGATAAAGTAGTAGTTCCGTTTCCTAACTCCCCACTATTATTTCGGCCAAGAGCCCAAACCGTACTATCATATTTTATGAATACAAGATGACTAATCCCGGCATCTACAAATTTGACACCAGATAACATTAATTTCGGATCAACGTGGGCGAAGGCTATGCCAGCTGCATTAGTAAGATAGCCCCATGCCCATGCTGTACTGTCTTTTCTGATACATGAAGTGATATAACCAGAAGCGTAAAATCTTACATCTGTCATACCGGTTGCAGGGACCGGTGCAGTTGTTGAAACATTTAAACCATTTCCTAATTCTCCCTGTACATTATTACCCCAGCCGTATAATTGATCATTCGGACCGCAAACAGTATATGCACTATAAGACCCTACATTATAATTGTACGAAACATACCAAGACCGGCCTCCGAAACCATCGCCTGTCATTGAGTTTTGAGCAAGAATTTTATTACAACTACAAAATAAAATGACCCATAATATAAAGTGTGTGAATGGTTTTTTCATTTTTGTTTTACTAGTGCACATAAAATGGTAGTTAAAGGTCAGAAGATTCGCGTACTCGGAGAAATAAATATAGTTAGGGGAAATGAGTATTCATCTTTGCCATTGATTCCTTAATTTCCCTTTTTATAAAACAGCTATATGAGAAAACTTGCCCTTGCGTTTGGTATTTTGCTTTCTGCCTTCAGCATCAAAGCCCAGGATCTAAAATACTACCTCCCCGATTCGGTTAGCTATAACCCGGCCATCCCCAAACCCAAAGACATTATCTATCACGAAGTGGGAGAATGGCATATTACCCACGATAGGCTGGTGAATTATATGAGAGCGGTGGCGGCGGCTTCGCCTGACAGGATCAAACTGCAAACGATGGGGCTTACTTATGAAAACCGCCCGCAGTTATTACTCATTATTACTTCTCCCAAAAACCATCAGCGGCTGGAGGAAATAAGGCAGCAACACCTGAAGCTTTCTGACCCCACACAATCGGCTTCCGCTGACATCAGCAATATGCCCATCGTGGTATGGATCGGTCATTCCATACATGGCAATGAACCCAGCGGAAGTAATGCTGCATTGGTCAGCGCTTATTATTTAGCAGCAGCACAGGGAAAACAAATGGATGAGTTATTGGATAATGTTGTTATACTCTTTGATCCTTCATTTAATCCCGATGGTTTACAACGATTTTCTACCTGGGCCAACCAGCACAAGAGTAAGAACTTAGTGAGTGATCCCAACTCAAGAGAGTTTAATGAAGTGTGGCCCGGCGGCCGTTTCAATCATTACTGGTTTGACCTGAACCGTGACTGGCTGCCTGCTGTGCATATAGAAAGTCAAAACCGGTTGAAGTGGTATCATATGTGGAAGCCGAATATCCTGACCGACCATCATGAGCAGGGAAGCAATGCCACTTTCTTTTTTCAGCCGGGTGTACCATCAAGAGTAAATCCATTGACGCCGGCAAAGAACCAGGAGTTGACAGCAAAACTGGGAAAATTTCATGCACAATTCCTTGACCGCATCGGTTCCTTATATTTCACCAAAGAGAACTACGATGATTTTTATTATGGTAAAGGCTCAACGTATCCTGATATCAATGGCGCTATCGGAATTTTATTTGAGCAGGCAAGTTCAAGAGGGCATTTGCAACAAACGGCAAATGGGTTGCTAAGTTTTCCTTTTACGATAAGAAATCAGTTTGTAACGACACTCTCCACACTGGAAGGGGCGAAAGTGTTGAGGAAAGAATTTCTGGAGTGGCAAAGGGAGTTTTATAAAAACTCAATGACGGAAGCGGCCAGTGATCCTGTAAAAGCATTTGTATTCGGCAAATCGGGTGATAAAAACACCTTGCTTGAATTCTTTATACTGCTGGGACGTCATGGTATTGATTGTTATTCGTTCAAGAATTCGGTCAACATTAATGGTACACTGTATAATAAGGACGATTCTTATATTGTTCCATTGGGTCAACCTCAATACAAAGTGATCAAAACTATTTTTTCCAAAATATCTGACTATAAGGATAGTCTTTTCTATGATATCACCAGCTGGACGATGCCGCTGGCTTTTGGTATGAATGCAGTGGAGTTGAATGCTGCACAGTTATCACTATCCGCCCGAGATACTAACCCAACCATTTATTTCACACCTGTAATGACAGTACTCAGTAATAAATCAGTGTATGCTTACCTGGTGGACTGGAAAGAGTTGAAAGCTCCTGCTGCTTTGTATGAATTATTAAGTGAAGGAGTTTTGGTGAAAGCAGCTACCGGAAATTTTGAAATGAAAGTGGATGGACAAAGAAAAGCGTTTAGTCGTGGTACTTTACTAATACCGGTAGCCGGCCAGGGTTTGACTAGAGAAAAAATAAAAGAAATTGTACAGGGACTTGCAAAGCAAGGGGTGCACATAGATGAATTGATGGGAGGTAATGCAGAATCAGGAATTGACCTTGGCAGCAGTAAATTCATCCCTGTCACCAAACCGTCCATCGCTATGATAGTTGGCCCGGGTGTAAATGCCACCGATGCCGGAGAAGTATGGCACCTGCTGGACCAGCGGATGAACATACCTTCCACTCATCTTGAGTCATCTGTCTTTAACCGGGTTGATCTGAATAAATACAATACCATCATCATGGTAGGCGGCACCTATCCTGACCTGAATAAAGACAAACTGAAAACATGGGTGCAGGCCGGCGGCACATTGATACTGACAGAAGAGGCAGTCACATGGGCATCGCAAAATGGGATCACGGATGTTAAGTTCAAAAAAGCCGGCTCTCCGGTTGACAGCGCTTCAAGATTAGCTT
>CAYHPA010000253.1:0-3573 GCA_964358155.1 uncultured Chitinophaga sp. | reverse complement strand
TACTATCTTCGGAAAGGAAGGACAGGAATTCAATTTCCCCCTTAAAACAAAAGAAGCAGTGGCAAAAGATATTGTTGACACCATAATCCGTCTTTATTATGCATAAAAGAATTCTGATAATTGTTTTTTTCTTAATGACTGTAGTGGCAGTAAAGTCGCAGGAAATACAAGCCCGGCTGACGGTGATGACCAGCAAGATCAGCACCCAGGTGGATAAAAAAGTATTTCAAACACTACAAACGGCATTGACCAATTTTCTGAACAGCCGCCGCTGGACCAATGATGTGTTTCAACCATCTGAAAAAATTGAATGTAACTTCCTGCTGAACATTGACCAGGAGCTTGGCAACAATATTTACAAAGCCAAACTGACGGTACAGGCCGCCCGCCCGGTTTATAATACCAGCTATGCTTCTCCTATCATGAATTTTCTGGATGATAATATTACTTTTCGTTATGTCGAATTTCAGCCGGTAGAGTTTAATGAAAACAGGGTGCAGGGAAATGACCCGCTGGTTGCCAACCTGACCGCCGTGCTTGCGTATTATGTCAATATCATACTGGGACTGGATTATGATTCGTTCGCCATCCGCGGCGGCGATTTGTATTTTCAAAAAGCATGGAATATTGTAAATAATGCACCCGAGGGTGGCGATATTGGCGGATGGAAATCGTTTGAGAGCCTTCGCAACAGGTACTGGCTGGCGGAAAATCTCAATAATAACCGTTTTGCCCTGCTGCATGATGCCATTTATTCCTACTATCGTTCGGGAATGGATATCTTTTTTGAGAATGAAGATGCTGGCCGCACTGCAATATTGAACAGCCTGAATTTCTTAAATATCCTCAACACGGATAACCCCAATTCCATGTTCATCCAGTTTTTCTTTCAGGGAAAGAGCAATGAACTGGTAAAAGTTTTCAGTAAAGCAAATGCAGATGTTAAAACGAGGGCAAGGGAGCTGCTTACCCGTCTTGATATTACAAACGCCTCAGCTTACAAAGAACTGAAATGAGATTCCCCTTATTCATCCTCTTTGCATTATTTGTTTTTGCGGCATGTAAGGGTAAAAACAGGATACCTGCTGATGTATTGTCCCAAAAAAAGATGCAGGCTGTAATGTGGGACATGATGCGGGCCGATCATTTTCTGACGGATTATGTGTTTAACAAAGATTCCGGCGTGGATAAAACAGCAGAGAGTTTCAAATACTACCAGCAGATTTTTGCCCTTCACCAGACCAATACAGAGCAGTTCCGGAAAAGCTATTCATTTTACACAAGCCACCCTAATCTTTTCAAAGCGATAATGGATTCGATGAGCAAGCCTATAGCAGCAGAAGAGGCCCCCACTCAAATTGTACAGCCTCTTGCACAACCGGATTCAGCTCAGTCCTTAACTAAACCATTACCAATAACGGACACGGTAATCAGGTTACGCAAGAAAAAAGGGTTTCCATTGCAGTAGGTTGCTGAATCTTTTTAGTGTCAAGTTCCCTAATTTTACGCCTCATCTTATTACATGAACAAAGTAGTTATATCTGCTGATGAAGCCGTGCAGGATATCCCGGATGGTTCTGTGTTAATGCTGGGTGGTTTCGGCCTTTGTGGGATTCCTGAAAATTGTATTGCAGCATTGGTTAAAAAAGGAGTGAAAGGGCTTACCTGCATTTCCAATAATGCAGGTGTGGATGACTTCGGCATCGGGCTGATGCTGAAGCAAAGACAGGTGAAGAAAATGATTTCTTCTTATGTAGGCGAAAATGCAGAATTTGAACGTCAGCTGCTGAGTGGCGAACTGGAAGTAGAACTGATACCACAGGGCACACTGGCCACCCGCTGTATGGCAGCCGGATATGGCATGCCAGCCATCTTCACACCCGCAGGTGTGGGCACAGAAGTAGCCGAAGGAAAGGAGCTAAGAAATTTTAATGGCAAAGATTACTTGCTGGAATATGCTTTTGATGCTGACTTTGCCATCGTAAAAGCATGGAAAGGCGATACTGATGGTAATCTTATTTATAAAGAAACAGCGAGGAATTTTAATCCATTGATGGCGATGGGCGGAAAAATCACAATTGCGGAAGTAGAAGAACTTGTGCCTGCCGGGCAATTGGATCCAAACAATATCCATACCCCGGGTATTTATGTGCACAGGATTTTCCAGGGAAGCAGGTATGAGAAGCGAATTGAACAGAAAACAGTAAGAAGCCCCCAAACTCCCTAAAGGGGGCTTGACAGAAATTATCAGAAGTAAATTTTTATAAAAGCATTGTCATGGCATTGACTAAAGAACAGATAGCAAAGCGTATTGCAGAAGAATTGAGAGATGGATATTATGTAAACCTTGGCATCGGCATACCAACACTGGTGGCCAATTATATTCCTTCGGGAATAAATGTTGTTTTGCAAAGCGAGAATGGTTTGCTGGGTATGGGCCCCTTTCCTTTTGAGGGAGAAGAAAACCCCGACCTCATCAATGCGGGTAAACAAACCATTACTACGGTGCCCGGTTCTGCTTTTTTTGATTCGGCCCTGAGCTTTGGGATGATAAGGGCTGGCAAAGTTGATCTGACTGTACTCGGCGCTATGGAAGTGAGTGAAGAAGGAGATATTGCCAACTGGAAAATACCGGGCAAGATGGTGAAGGGAATGGGCGGCGCTATGGACCTGGTAGCAAGCGCCAAAAACATTATTGTAGCCATGATGCATACCAACCCCAAAGGGGAGTCCAAACTGCTTCCCAAATGTTCATTGCCATTGACAGGTGTCGGGTGTGTCAAAAAAATTGTTTCTGACCTCGCTGTATTGGATGTAACGGACGCAGGATTTAAGTTACTGGAAAGAGCCCCGGGAATATCTGTGGAAGAAATAATATCAAAAACTGCTGGTAAGCTCGTTGTAGAAGGAGATATTCCGGAGATGCAATTTTAGTTTCTGCTACTCGATAAGGTTATTTTTTACTGCAAAAAACACCAATCCAGCTGTATTCTTACTTCCAAACCGCTCCATCAATCTGTCTTTAATAGCCTCTACCGTTCTGGGGCTGATCTCCATTTTTTGGGCAATTTCTGCAGCGGTAAATTCCATACAGATAAAACGGAGCACATCTTTTTCCTTATCACTTAATGTGATTTCATTGTTCAGTGAAGGCACCACTTTCTGACGGGAGTGTGATTTCTTCAGCAGGATGCGGTTCACAAAATTGTTGAGATAATAACCTTTCTCATATACCTCCATGATGGCCCGGCGTATTTCATTAGGCTCTGCATTTTTCAGCAGGTAGCCATTGGCGCCGTTTTCCATCAGGTGGTACACAAAACGTTCATCCTCGTACATACTCAGCACCAGCACTTTTATCTGCGGGTATTGTTTGCTTACGGCCTTGGTGGTTTCAATACCATCTTTGCCCGGCATGCGCAGGTCCATCAGCACCACATCCGGCTGCGCTTCGGGCAGGCCATTGAGCAGTTCTTCGCCGTTATCTGCTTCCAGCACAAATTTTATATTGGAATAAGGCCGCAGGGAAAGAATAACTCCCTTCCGGAATATTTTATGATCGTCGGCAATCGC
>CAYHPA010000252.1:0-3609 GCA_964358155.1 uncultured Chitinophaga sp. | reverse complement strand
ATAAAAGTATTTTTGAAGAACCAAGGAATACAAAAAATTCCAAACTTTCGATTAAGTTTCCAGACTTTTCAAGTTTTATCATTACGGTTCGTAATAGATTTTTTCACTTGAAAAACTCCCAGGACAATAATATTCAAAGCGTAGATATAGTAGACTCAGACTTTTTCTTTAGTCTAATTAATCGGAAGTGTGCGTACTTTTTAAGCCTAGTTACATTAGTTGTTATAAAACGGTCGTACTTTCAGAAATAAAACTGCCGCTAACATTGGTATTGCTGTAAGTGGGGCTGGACGTTATAAAATATCTCACCTGCAGCAATACCTGCCCGTCACCCAAACTCCTTCACATCTCTCATCAGCTGCTGCGCCATATTATTGGCAGTGGTTTCAAATTCGCTTTCGGCATAAATGCGGATGATGGGTTCGGTATTGGAACTGCGCAGGTGCACCCAGTCGTTGTCAAATTCAATTTTTAACCCGTCCTCCGTATTCATCGGTTGCTTTTTGTACTTCTTCTGTATTTTTTCAAAAATGGCTTTTACATCAATGCCTTTAGTTAGTTCCATCTTGTTCTTGGAAATAACATAATCTGGGTATTGCCTGCGCAAAGAGCTGATGGTTTTACCGGATTCTGCCAGCTGGCTTAAAAATAAACCGATGCCGATCAGCGCATCACGGCCATAATGAAAATCAGGAACGATGATGCCGCCATTACCCTCGCCGCCGATAACGGCTTTGGCTTCTTTCATCTTCTTCACCACATTCACCTCTCCCACTGCCGATGGAAAATAGTGGCCGCCATGTTTCAGTGTGATCTCTTTCAGCGATTTGGTGCTGCTCATATTGCTCACGGTATTGCCTTTCCTTTTGCTCAATACATAATCCGCTACGGCAACCAAAGTGTATTCTTCGCCAAACATTTTTCCATCCTCACATACAAAACAAAGCCGGTCCACATCCGGGTCAACAGCAATGCCCAGCTGCGCTTTCTGTTTTACTACTTCCTCGCTCAGCTGCCTGAGATTTTCGGGCAATGGTTCGGGATTGTGGGCAAATTTTCCGGTCACCTCTCCGTTCAGAACGATCACATCATTTACTCCCAATGCTTTTAATAGAGCGGGAACAAAAATGGCGCCGGTGGAATTCACCACATCCACCACTATTTTGTATTCCTGTTTTGCGATGGCTTCTGCATTCACCAGTTTATAGCTAAGGATAGCATCAATATGTTTTTGCAAATAGCTGTTATCCATTATCAGCTTTCCGGGCTTTTTAGCATCCGTTACGGTAAAATCTTCTTTGGCTGCAAGTGCCAACAACTTCTCCCCTCGTTTTGCAGAAATGAATTCCCCTCTCCGGTTCAGCAGTTTCAGTGCATTCCATTCTTCGGGGTTGTGGCTGGCAGTGATGATGATGCCGCCCATAGCTTTTTCCATCTTCACCGCTATTTCCACAGTTGGTGTGGTGGACAGACCAAGGTCAATCACATCAACACCCATGCGGGTAAGTGTGCTGGCTACAATGCCACGTACCATTTCGCCGCTGGTACGGCCATCACGGCCTATTACTATCACTCCTTTCTTCTTTTCTTGTTTTTCCATCAACAAGCTGGCAAATGCAGCCGTGTATCTCTCAATATCAGCCGGGGTCAGGTTCTCGCCGGGTATATCACCGATAGTTCCTCTTATTCCTGATATGCTTTTGATGAGTGGCAATGTGAAAGTTTGAGTTTGCAAAAATAGGCCTTTCAAGTTCAATGAATTTTGGCCACGAAAGCACACGAACCAACACGAAAAATACAATTTGAAAAGCTGAATGATCCTGATAGTTATCGCCATTACAAATTACAGAGACCTTTTGTGTGATTTTGTGTGTTTTCGTGGCTGCATACTTGCTTAAATTTGCCCCATGGCTGAGCAGGCATGGTACAAAGGCTGGTTCAATTCTCCTTTCTATCACAAACTATATTTTGAAAGGGATGAAAAGGAAGCAGAGACATTCATCAAAAAACTGATCGCCCATCTGAACCCCGCAGCCGGCAGCCGTATGCTGGATGTGGCCTGCGGCAAAGGAAGGCATAGCAAGATACTTGCCTCTATGGGTTTTGAAGTAACCGGCATTGATCTCTCCTTCAGCAGCATCGCTTTTGCCAAGGAATCAGAAAAAGACAATCTCAGTTTTTATGTGCATGATATGCGCCTGCCTTTTTGGGTGAATTATTATGATTATGCTTTCAACTTCTTTACCAGTTTTGGTTATTTCAAAACAAGACGTGAGCATGATGATGCGGTACGCAGTATTGCAAAAAGCCTGCGGCCAAACGGCGTGTTTGTAGTTGATTACCTGAATGTGCATTATGCAGAAGAACATCTGGTGCATAATGAGATGAAAAAGATTGGTGAGACCACATACGATATTCACCGCTGGGATGATGAAACACATTTTCATAAAAAGATCATCGTCACGGATCCTTCCCTGTCGCAACCGATGGTCCATACAGAAAAAGTAGCCAAATTCTCTTTAGGCGATTTTACAGATATGATGAGTTTCCAGGGATTGCAGGTGAAGGAAGTGTTTGGGGATTATAATTTCAGCAGCTATGATGTGAGGAAGACGCCGAGGCTGATAGTGATTACACAAAAGCGAAAATTCGATTAAGACTATTGCAGATAAAGGAGAAATGAAAGAAATTCGCTGTTCAGGATATCCATTTCCGGATTTGAATTTTACGAGGGGTTTCCTTTACCGGATGCAATAGCCGGGTCATTTGCTGCATCAGGTAAAGCTGCCTGAACCTTTCAGCCACAGAGCTTTCCTGCATCATTTTTAGATGATACAACTCCTGCTCCTGCAGTGATTTAAAAATATGCACCCTTTTTTGCATGGGTAAATTTAAGAATAATAATTGACTACCCGCATATAGCAACCTTATACTGGAACCACATAGGCACATAGTACACAATAGGAGAAAAACACATAGAAACCTATGTGAAAACTATGTATCTATGTTCCTATGTGGTGAAAATAAATGCATGGTTACCTCATCGGGATAGTCAATAAATAAAAATAGCAAACAAGCCCGTTAAAAATAAGCTGCTACCGGTTCTTCTTATTATTCATAATAAGATACTTCGCCGTTTCAAAGAAAGCATCGGTGAAAGCAGAAAGCCTTTTCTTCACAGAATCCTCAACTTGTTTGCTTACCCTTATATCCGGGTGCATGGGCACTAACTGCTCATCAGGGAAGTTGATATTGCGGGCAAAATAAAAACTATCCGTCACCATACCGATAGCGCCGGTGGTATTGGTCACAAAAGCATAGTTATGTTTCTTCTCAGGGTCCAGCAGGTCACGGCCCAGCGTAGTGTTTAAATAAGATTGATGCAGCATGCCCGCAATGGTGGGCAGGATATCAATCTGCGAAACTACTTCACCCCTTCTTTCCGGTTGCAATAATTGGGGAGCATAAAAAAGCAGGGGCACATGTTCATTGGTCAGGCGTTGCTCCGTCCACACAGGCGGGTACATGGCTTCAGCATTACCTGCCACGCCATGATCCCCAATGAAAATAAATATCGTATTGGCAAAATAAGTTTCTTTTTGTGCTGCC
>CAYHPA010000251.1:0-3654 GCA_964358155.1 uncultured Chitinophaga sp. | reverse complement strand
AAAAAGCGAAGCAATATGCGTTCCTGCTTTGAAAAAAAAGAGGAATATATTATACAGGAAAACTTGCAAATGGCTGGGTTTAAATAGCTGCAAAAGTAAAAGCAATCAGTTAAACTACCTGTATTTTACTATTTTTGCGACACTTTTACTAAGACAAATACTTTCATGCGACCCATACAAATGGTTGATACCAGAACCCAGTATCATAAGATAAAACCGGAAGTGGATAAAGCTGTTCTTGATGCCATAGAGAGCACTGCCTTTATCAATGGCAAACCGGTGCAGGAATTTGCTGCCAATCTTTCTTCCTATCTAAGCATAAAACATACTATCCCCTGTGCTAATGGCACCGATGCATTGCAAATAGCCATGATGGCGCTTGGCCTGCAACCCGGTGATGAAGTGATCACCCCGTCATTTACCTACATCGCCACCACCGAAGTCATTGCCTTGCTGAACCTGACACCCGTTTTTGTGGAAGTGGATGCCAAAACCTTTTGTATTGACCCGGCCGCTATTGAAAAAGCCATTACACCCAAAACCAGGGCTATTGTTCCTGTTCACCTGTATGGCCATGCTGCGCCAATGGAAGAAATAATGGCTATGGCAAAGAAGTATGACTTATTTGTGATAGAAGACAATGCACAGGCCATTGGATGCGATTATACTTTTAGTGACGGAAGCAAAAAGAAAACAGGTACCATCGGCCATATCGGCACCACTTCTTTCTATCCCTCAAAAAACTTAGGCGCCTTTGGCGATGGGGGCGCCATATTTACCAATGATGATGAACTGGCTGCAAAGATGAAGATGATAGCTAATCATGGCCAAAGCAAACAGTATTATCATGATGTGGTGGGTTGCAACAGCCGTTTGGATACCATACAGGCCGCTATCCTTGACATCAAATTGAAACACCTTGATGAATATGTTGCAGCAAGAAGAAAGGCGGCCGATTTTTATGACCGGGCCTTTGCGAATCATCCGAAGATTAAAACGCCATACCGGGCGCCTTATTCGGCACATGCATTTCATCAATACACATTAATATTGGAAAGTGTTGACAGTCCCGATAGCTATCGGGATGGACTGAAACTGTTCCTGGCAGAGCACCAAATACCTTCCATGATCTATTACCCGGTGCCGGGGCATAAACAAAAAATGTTTGAGCAGTTCAATGTTTCATCGCAGGTGATGCCGGTTACAGATTGGCTGACCGAAAGAGTTATTTCGCTGCCGATACATACAGAGTTAGATGAGGAACAATTGCAGTTTATCGCTTCAAAAGTTTTGGAATTCGTAAATAAATAACCCGACATGAAAATTACAGTAGTTGGAACCGGTTATGTTGGTTTGGTAACAGGAACCTGTTTTGCAGAAACAGGCAATGATGTAACCTGCGTGGATATTGATGTAAGCAAAGTGGAAAAACTGAAAAACGGTGAGATCACTATTTATGAACCGGGACTTGAGAAATTATTTCTTCGCAATTTAAAAGAGGAGCGGCTGCATTTTACTACCAGCCTTGCAGAAGGCATAAAAGATGCAGCGATAATTTTTCTTGCTTTACCTACTCCGCCCGGAGAGGACGGCTCTGCTGACCTGAAATATATATTGGGTGTGGCCGATGATTTGGGCAGAATAATTAAACCTGAAAATTATAAAGTAATTGTTGATAAGAGTACAGTTCCCGTAGGTACTGCTGAAAAAGTAAAAGACACAATCTTACGGAGTGCAGCCAAAGCCTCACCTAACGGGGGAGGTTTGGAGGGGGCCTTTGATGTGGTTTCCAATCCCGAGTTTCTCCGTGAAGGGGTGGCGGTAGAAGATTTTATGAAGCCTGACCGGGTGGTTATCGGCACTGTTTCAGAGAGGGCTAAGAAAGTAATGAGCGATTTGTATGCCCCGTTTGTCCGCCAGGGAAACCCGGTAATATTTATGGATGAACGTTCGGCTGAGCTGACCAAGTATGCCGCTAACTCTTTCCTGGCAGCCAAGATATCCTTCATGAATGAAATAGCAAGGCTTTGCGAAAAACTGGATGCAGATGTGGATATGGTAAGACGAGGTATCGGCAGCGATGAAAGAATTGGTAAAAGATTTTTATTTCCAGGAATCGGTTATGGAGGCAGTTGTTTTCCAAAAGATGTGCAGGCGCTGGTAAAGTCGGCGAAAGAGATTAACTATGATTTTGAGATATTGGAAGCGGTGATGAAAGTGAATGAAGAACAAAAGCTTCATTTGGTTCCCGGGATTAAAAAATATTTCAATAACAATCTGCAAGGAAAACATTTTGCATTGTGGGGACTTTCATTTAAGCCTAATACAGATGATATTCGGGAAGCTCCTGCTTTATATATGATTGATGCCCTGGTGGCAGCCGGGGCAACTATTTGCGCTTTTGACCCCGAAGGGATGCAAAATGTAAGAAACCTGATTGGGGATAAAATCAGTTATGCAGCAAATCAATATGATGCTTTGGACAAAGCGGATGCATTAATAATTGCTACCGAGTGGAATGAATTCCGCACACCTGATTTTTTAAAAATTGTAACCCGGCTGAAAAACAAAGCTATTTTTGACGGCAGAAATCTTTTTGACCTTGCAGCTATCAGGGAATTAGGTTTCCATTATGAAAGTGTGGGCAGGGCCATTGTAAATTAATATCGCATGCATTCCAAAAAAGTACTGATAACCGGTGCTGCCGGGTTTTTAGGATCACATCTTTGCGACCGATTTATCAAAGAAGGTTGCCATGTGATTGCTATGGATAACCTGATCACCGGCGACCTGAAAAATATTGAACACCTGCAAAAACTGGATCAGTTTGAATTTGTACTGCATGATGTAACCAGGCATATTGAAATAGCCGGCCCGCTTGATTATATTCTTCACTTTGCCTCACCTGCCAGCCCGATTGATTATTTAAAAATTCCGATACAGACATTGAAAGTAGGGGCGATGGGCACTCATAATTGTCTTGGTCTTGCCAAGGCAAAAGGGGCAAGAATGCTGGTGGCAAGTACCAGTGAAGTGTATGGCGATCCGCTGGTACATCCGCAAAACGAAGAATATTGGGGCAATGTGAATCCGGTGGGGCCAAGAGGTGTGTATGATGAGGCGAAACGATATATGGAGTCCATCACGATGGCTTACCATACTTTTCATGGGGTGGATACAAGGATTGTGAGGATATTCAATACCTATGGTCCACGGATGCGATTAAACGACGGAAGAGCTTTGCCCGCATTTATCGGCCAGGCATTGAGAGGTGAAGACCTCACGGTTTTTGGCGACGGTTCTCAAACCAGAAGTTTTTGTTATGTGGATGACCTGGTAGAAGGAATTTACAGGCTGTTGTTAAGCGATTATCATTTGCCGGTGAATATTGGCAACCCCGATGAAATATCATTAAAAGAATTTGCAGAAGAGATACTGGCTTTAACCGGCAATAAAGTAAAGATCGTTTACAAACCATTGACGGTGGATGATCCTAAGCAAAGGCACCCGGATATCACCAAAGCAAAGACACTGCTGGGATGGGAGCCAAAAGTGAAGCGTAAAGAGGGGCTGAAGATCACCTATGAGTAATTTAAAGCATTGCCAAAGGAGGAATTGACGAAGCAACCGAAAGAGTTTATCGGTCAGAAGTAA
>CAYHPA010000250.1:0-3697 GCA_964358155.1 uncultured Chitinophaga sp. | reverse complement strand
CTGACGAATCAAGACTTGCTTCCGATTTTGTGTCCTGGTAATGCCATAGGTATCTTTTGGAAAGTTTGTACAGAAGGTCAGCTTTTCCCGCAGTGTCTTCTGTTTCTTTTACGAAAGGAACGGCCAGGCGGGTATAAGTAATTCCTTTTTCAGCCTGCCCGGTTTGGTTCAGCACTTGTGCAATCATCGTATAAGCTGTTCCGGTCTCATGCGGATCGCCGGATGCTTTTGCAGATTCCAGCAGTTTGAAACAATATTCCTGTGTTTTGGCGAAATCACTTTTAATATAATACAGTTCCGCCCATTTTTTATACAGGTTCAGGGATACACTGTCATTGCAGCCGGATTGTTTGTATAGTTTTTCCGCTTTATGAAAATAAATATCGGATGTATCAAAGTTCCGGTCATTTAAATAATCAATGGCCATCCACTCGTATGCCCGGGCCTGGCAGATAGTATTGGAAGACACCATCAGTTTTTCAATAAAAGGTTTACTGTCCGCCTCTTTGCTTTCCTGTTCAGATCTATAGGAATGGTATTCCGGGCAATTACAGTCTTGAGAAAATGAGCGCAGGCTAAAAACAAGCAGGAATATAAAGCAATGAAAAAAGATAAAACATCCGGGGCGGCTCATAAGGGGCTGTTCAGTGTCATTAAAATTAAGGTTTGCCGCGAACAAAAAGAGAAAGAGACACATCAATTTTTCATAAACTTATAGAAGGGTTCAGTTATTGCCGGGTTCAATGCAGTTGTCAGGTAAATAGTATCACTTATTGATGTAATAATTTACAATGCTTAACCGGCGGCACCGTTAAAGGGCGATAAAAACAAAAAACCCATTCCGCTGAAGAATGGGTTTTGTTTCGGTTGCCTGTTATGAATGGCGGAATACGGATTATTGTGATGAAATGGTCCTTTAGTTCTTAATCAGCTTTTCTACACGCAGGATTCCCATTGGCCCCGTCAGTTTTAAAATATATAAGCCTTTTGACAGGGAGCTGATATCAATACTGAACATCTTGGTTTTTTGTACGATACCCTTTTGAACAATGATCCCGCTGGTATTTATTACTTCATATGACAGCATATTAGCATCTTCCGGCAAAGTCACGGTAAATATTCCATTGGAAGGATTGGGGCCGATAAGAATCTTATTCTGTAATAACTCTGATGTTGTGACAGGGAACTCCATACCTCTTAAAGAACTCACCAGATTCACGGTATAGTCTTCTGTTTCTCCCAGGAAGCCGGTAAGGCAAGCTGAAACGGAACCATTGCTTGCTCTTCGCATAACAACTCTCATATTGGCCGGACCGGGTGTTGCAGTTGCCGGAATTACAACATTAAAATTGAACGTCCCCGCACTATTGATATACCCTGTTCCAAAAACCCGTTCACCCGCATCAGCAAAATTTCCATTTCGGTTAAAATCAATGTACACAGAATAGTTCTGCGATCTTACGTTGCCAGAGAACCCGGCGCTTATTTGTCCGGCGTTAACAGAAGAACCTATAACAAGGCTGGTTGATAAACCAGTGTTGATGTACCCGCCCGCATCTGCGCCTGATGAGCGGTTAATGCTGCCAAGGCTGAACAGATCGATCCATTCGCTGCTGTTATTTCCATAGGAAGCACAGTTGAGTGTTGTAAATGTGCTGAGAGGGGAGAAATTGCTGTAATTGTTTCCGCATCTGGATCTGATTTTGTATTCATAGAGAGTGTTCATTGACAGGTTGAGTAAGGTATAGCTGGTACTGTTAATGTTCTGGAGACTGTTCCATGTACTGCTGCTGACCTTTTTGTAGTAAATGTTGTAAGAGGTCACTCCGCTTACTGCATTCCAGTTAAGTACGGCAAATGTATTACCGATGTTTGTCGTTGGGTTTGTTGATGGGAAATTGCATCCATTGGCACTCAGTGTTGTAAACTGCGAACTGACCGGGGTGCTGTTGAAATAGGGGCAGGTCTGGTAAACCCTGCACTATAGGCCGTGCCGGCAGACAGACCGGTAATGTTCATTGTGCTGTTAAAAGTATGGCCGGCTGTTGTCCATCCGCTTCCTGAACCGGCTAAACGGTAGGCAACAACAAAATCTGAAATAAATGTATTGAGGCCCGGTGCTGCTGTCCAGCTAATAGTAGCGCCACCGGTGGTAACATTGGTTATGTTCAAACCCGAAGGTTGCGGACAAGGTATAGTAACCTGTGATTGCGTATATCCGCTTACGGCTGTGCCACAATTGGTATTTACTCTCCAATCGAATGTTCCGCTTTGAATGATACCGGTGAGCGATAATGAATTTGTAGTGATGGCGGTTTCATATTCTATTTCGGCCCAGCTATAGCCCGGATATTTGATCTGTAGTGTATAGTCAACTGCGCCGGGCACGGCATTCCAGCTGAAGGTTGTTACATTGTTATTGTAACTGGCGGTTAATCCCGTGGGTGGGTCACATTGGGCATTTGCAACAGAAAAAATTACTGTTGTAATCAAAAAACTGACAAGGGTAAATGCTTTTTTCATGGTGGTATAGTTTGATGATAATTTTTTTAACTTACCAAATCTACCAATGACAGTATAGTAATAAACAGCAGATAAGCAATTGCAATGAACAGTACAGCAAGTGCGGGCTTGCACTTAACAAATGGAATGATGTTTCAGTTAAGGAAAATAAAAACCCCTTCTGCGATTGCGGAAGGGGTTTTCTGTTTGCGAAAGAAACCGATAATTGATTACCTGAGGAAAAGCATTTCCCTGTATTTAGGCAGGTACCACTCCCTGTCATCCACCAACAGCTCCAGTTTATCAACATGGTACCTGATCTCATCAAAGAACACATCTTTTACCTGGCTTTGATAGGCGATGGCTTTGGTGCGGGTGTTTTCCATATTGTTGCAGACCTTCCTGGCTTCAATCATTTTTTCCACCAGGTCGCTGGTTTTGTTGATATGCTCCGATATTTTTTGAAGAATCTGTTTTTGATTATTGTAGGCAGTTTCATTTAACCCGGCATCTTTTAATCCTTTGATATTATTGGCCAGCATATTCTGGTAGCGGATAGATGCGGGTAATATATGGCTGGTGGCCAGTTCGCCCATGATGCGGCTTTCAATTTGAACCTTCTTTATGTATTTTTCCAGTTCTATCTCATGTCTTGCTTCTAATTCGCTGTGGGTGTAGATATGGTTACTTTCAAAAAGCTGCATCGCCTTTTTAGTAACCATGGCATCCAGCGCAAGCGGGGTGGTTTTTACATTAGGCAGGCCTCTTTTTTCTGCTTCTTTTGCCCATGCTTCGCTGTAGCCATCGCCTTCAAACAAAACTTTTTCACTATCTACAATATATTGACGGATGGTTTGCATAATGGCAATTTCCTTTTTCTCGCCTTTTTCAATCAACGCATCTACATCCTTCTTGAACTGCTTTAGTGTATCAGCAACAATCACATTCAATACCGTCATGGCATTAGCACAGTTGGCAGATGAACCTACGGCACGGAATTCAAATTTATTCCCGGTAAATGCAAAAGGAGAGGTCCTGTTACGATCCGTATTATCCAAAAACAATTCAGGAATGCTTTTGTGTATGTCAATCTTAAGCATGCTTTCGTCTGTTTCATCCATTTTCGCCGTCACTCTTTCTTTTACTTCACCCAGCACTTTAGTCAGGTATTGACCAATGAAAACTGAAATGATTG
>CAYHPA010000249.1:0-3710 GCA_964358155.1 uncultured Chitinophaga sp. | reverse complement strand
ACAGGAAAAAGGTTTGCTGACCGTGCAGGTACACCAGCTTCGTAAATGGGCGGTAAATGAATATGGCATGGTGGATGATTATCAATACGGCGGCGGCGCAGGCATGGTAATGATGTGTGAGCCGTTGGCAAAAGCCATTGAAGAATTATCGGCCACAGAAAAATATGATGAGATCATTTTCCTAACGCCTGACGGAGAAATGTTGAATCAAAAAATGGCAAATTCACTTTCTCTAAAAAAAAGGCTATTGATGATCTGCGGGCATTACAAAGGAATAGATGAAAGGATAAGAGAACATTTTGTCACCAAAGAAATCTCCATCGGAGATTATGTACTCAGTGGCGGTGAGCTTCCTGCTGCCATATTAGTAGATGCTATCGGCCGTTTATTACCCGGCGTATTGAATGATGAGACCTCAGCATTGACCGATTCTTTCCAGGACAATTTATTAGCGCCGCCTGTTTATACCAGGCCTGAAGATTTTCGTGGTTGGAAAGTTCCCGACATATTAATGAGTGGCGATCACAAAAAAATTGAAGACTGGCGGAATGAGCAATCGGTGCAAAGAACAAAAGAAAGACGTCCTGGTCTTTCGGACGAATAGATTACTTCAAACGATTGCCTGATTTTATTCCCGGTAAAGTTTTCTCGGTTTTATTTATAGAACTTGCGGCAATAACAAAATGCTGTATGGAAAACAATCGCAGACAATTTCTTCGTCGCCTGGCCATAGGAAGCGGTGTGCTGGCCGCAGGAATTCCTTCCTTTGCCAAAGTAATAGGAACAACGGATAAACAGATGGATCATTCCGGAGAATGGGAGAAGAAAGGGCAGCGTTTCAATATGTGTGGCTATGCTGCCCCAAAAATTGAAACTGTCCGTATTGGGGTAATCGGTTTGGGACAGCGGGGTTCCGAAGCTGTAGAACGATTAAGCTATATTGACGGGTTAGAGATCGTTGCACTCTGCGATAAATATCCTGACCGTGTTGCCAGTTCTCAGAAATCGTTAGAAAAAATGAGCAGGCCCAAAGCAAAAGAATATAGTGGCGAAGAGGGATGGAAAGCGGTATGCGAAAGCAATGATATTGACCTGGTTTACACTCCTACCCCCTGGCACTTGCATACACCCATTGCTGTATATGCTATGAAGAATGGTAAACATGCTGCTACTGAAGTGCCCGCTGCCAAAACCATTGATGAATGCTGGGAACTGGTGGAAACATCAGAAAAGACAAAGAAACATTGCATGATGCTGGAAAATTGCTGTTATGATTTCTTTGAGCAACTTACACTAAATATGGCAAGGCAGGGAATGTTCGGAGAAATCGTTCATGCCGAAGGCGCTTATATACATGACCTGACCAAAGACTGGCTCTTTAATAAAAATGCTTATGCCGATATGTGGCGCCTGAAAGAAAATATCGGACACGACGGGAACCTTTATCCCACCCATGGCCTTGGCCCAATCGCCCAATGCATGAATATTAACCGGGGCGATAAGTTTGACCACCTCGTCAGCATGAGCAGCAATGATTTTACATTAAACAATAAAGCAAAAGAACTGGCTGCCAAAGATGATTTCTTCAAAGGATATGTTGACCAGCCGTATCGGGGTAATATGAATACTACCCTGATCCGCAGCAATAAAGGAAAAACGATCATGGTGCAGCATGATGTTTCTACATTGCGACCGTACTCGAGAATTCATTTGCTAAGCGGCACGAAAGGTGCCGCACAAAAATGGCCCGGGCCACAGCGGATAGCTTTTGGGCATAGCTGGATCAAAGCAGAGGAGTTAAAACAACTGGAAGAAAAATATGCTCCTCCAATCGTTAAGCATATTGGCAGCATTGCAAAAGAGGTAGGCGGACATGGCGGTATGGACTTTATTATGGATTGGCGGCTGATAGATTGTTTAAGAAACGGGTTACCCCTTGACCAGGATGTGTATGATGCCGCTTCATGGAGCTGCCTGATGCCTTTAAGCCAGCGATCTGTTGCCAAAAAATCAAGAACAGTGGAAGTTCCTGATTTTACCCGTGGCGCATGGCAATCAAATAAGCCCCATGACCTTACGCTAAATGGCGGCGCTACCACCAAAGTGAGGGATAGCAAACCTGATTTGAAAATGTAATAAACCCGCACCTGATTAAAATCAGGTTGACCGCACATGGCATTTATTATTTTGCCACCGTGAAATTTGAAAAAATTTATAACAAAGGCCAGGCCCGTCTTTTTAAAAGCAATTTTCTTGAAGCCCTTACCAAAGCTCATCCCCTCGTTATCTGGGGTATGTACCTGCCGGTAATTGTTTACTTGCTTTATTACAGCGCAGCAATATTGAACTACCCTGCTGAACGGATTGTTACATTGTTTTTGGGAGGGGTGTTTTTCTGGAGCCTTTTTGAGTACTTTGCACACCGCTTTCTTTTTCACTGGGAACCCAAAAACAGCAGGGCAAAAAAAATTGTTTACACCTTTCATGGCTGCCATCATCATTATCCGAGAGATACCACCCGCCTTTTTATGCCGCCATTGCCCAGCATCCTTATTTCGGGTTCCGTGTTTGGTTTAATGTATCTTATTATCCGGCAAAACGTTTTTATGTTTTTTCCCGGTTTTTTGCTGGGCTACCTGTTGTACGGAAGTATTCACTATGCCATTCATGCCTGGAACCCGCCGTTCAAATGGATGAAACCGCACTGGCGCAATCATCACCTGCATCATTATAAAAATGAACACATGGGCTATGGGGTAAGTTCCACTCTGTGGGATCATGTATTCGGCACCCTATTCGACCTGAAAAATGAAAAAGAAGATAATGAGAAAGTGAAAGAGATGATGTATGAAAAAAAGAAATAGAAAAATCATAGTAGAATCCCTGATTAGTTAACAATCTAAATTTCACCATGAAGGCGCTGACAGCAATTACAGACCCGGTGTATGCCGAACCCCAAAGTTTTAACTGGTATGATAAATTCTGGCTGAAGTACCTCAACGACAAAAGAGACCTGCCGTTTATTCACCTGCTTACGTCTATTCATATACTGGTAGTTCCGGCGGCAGTAATATTATATACACCATTGCTGCAGGGCTGGTATTGGTGGCTGCTTTATGTTCCTTATTTCTATATATCTCAGTTATATTTTAAAGGAAGGTTTGGGCTAATGTTACATTGCATTGTTCACCGAAAGCTGTTCAAAAAAAAATACATGTGGATATACCACTGGGTTATCTGGGCGATATGTCCTTTTTTTGGTCACACACCTGAAACTTATTTTGTCCATCACATGGGCATGCACCATGTAGCGAACAATATGCCGGATGATGCCAGCAGTACATTGCCCTACCAGCGGGACAGCCTCCGGGGATTCCTGGCCTATGTTGGCCGGTTTCTTATCCTCGGTTTCAGGGACACTTTTATGTACTTTTTCAGAAACAAAAGAAAGAAATTTTACATGCGGCTTGCGGCAGGTGAGCTGTCATTTTATTTTTTCTGCGTGGGAATGTGTTTTGTAAACTTCCATGCCACCCTTTTTATTTTTATTATCCCGTTTGTATTTGCGAGAATAGTAATGATGCTGGGCAACTGGACACAACATGCTTTTGTTAATCCCGACGACCTTGAAGACAATTCCATTAATTGTATCAACACCAAATACAATAAAGTTTGCTGGAATGATGGTTATCATGCAGTGCATCATATCC
>CAYHPA010000248.1:0-3723 GCA_964358155.1 uncultured Chitinophaga sp. | reverse complement strand
TTAAAAACTTACTAATGAGACCAACTGCTTTAAAACTAACTGCCGGAATCCTGCTTTTTTGTGGCTTATCATCTGCTGTAAAAGCCCAGGTAACCCCAATCAATGTCGTTACAACCGCTGTCCCTTTCCTTCGTATTTCGCCTGATGCCCGCTCAGGCGGTATGGGAGATATTGGCATTGCCACCTCTCCTGACCAATACTCAGGATTATGGAATGCCGGTAAAGTAGTATTTAATAACCTGAATGGCGGCGTAGGAGCTACCTATACTCCCTGGCTGAAAGATTTGGTAAACGATGTTTACCTCGCCAATCTTGCAGGATTTTACAAATTTGCAGATAACCAGGCTGTTTATGGATCACTCCGTTATTTCAGCCTTGGCAATATTGAATTCACCGATAATCTTGGAAATACCATTTCCAAAGGTCGTCCCCGTGAATTTGGAATTGATGTTGGCTATTCCCGCAAACTGAATGCAAAAAATGGTGTTGGTATCGCTTTGAAGTATATCAACTCTGATCTTGCTAATGGATTTACACAGGGAAGCACTACTTACAAAACAGGTAGTTCTGTTGCAGCTGACCTTGGCTGGTATCATACTGGTAAAGCATGGAGCTGGGGAGTTGTTTTACAAAACCTGGGTGCTAAAATCGCTTATACCAATAATGCTGATGCTAAAGATTTCATTCCTGCTAACCTTGGCTTTGGTGCTAACTATACCAAGAAGTACAATGATAGAAACCAAATATCATTCGGAGTTGAAATAAATAAACTTCTGGTGCCAACACCTCCTGCAGAAGGAGATGCTGCCGGTCTTGCTGATTACAGAAAGAAAAGTGTAATCAGTGGCTGGTTTAGTTCATTCGGTGATGCTCCTGATGGTTTCAGCGAAGAACTGAAAGAGTTTCAGGTTTCACTTGGTGCTGAGTATACTTACAACAATCAATTCTCTCTCCGCGCAGGTTATTTCTATGAGAATAAGAATAAAGGTAACCGCCGTTATTTCACAGCAGGGTTAGGTATCAAATACAATGTATTTGGTTTCAACTTTGCATATTTGGTGCCTACGGGTAATGGTGTTAGCCGCAACCCGCTTTCAAACACACTTCGTTTCTCTGTGTTGTTTGACCTCGGTGATGGTTCAAGAGTAAAAGACAAAAAATAATTTCTATATCATTAGTATAAACGTCCCGCTTTTTGCGGGACGTTTTCTTTTACACCCGTTTTAGTGATATTTGCATTACTAATAAAACAGCATGGCATATCGGATAGGATCAGGAGTTGACTTTCACCGGCTGACGGAAGGGAGGGAACTTTGGATAGGAGGGGTAAACATTCCTCATCATAAAGGATCCCTTGGCCACAGTGATGCTGATGTACTGCTTCATGCCATTTGCGATGCCATGCTTGGCGCTCTTTCCCTTGGAGATATTGGGGTTCATTTCCCCAATACTGACAATGCCTATAAGAATATTGACAGTAAGATACTGTTGCATCAAACGGCAGAGTTAATCGGAAAAGAAGGATACACAGTGGTGAATATTGACAGCACTATATGTCTTCAGGAGCCGAAGATCAGGCCGTATATCGGCCAGATGAAAAAGGCAATAGCCACCGCTATCGGCATTTCGGAAAAAGATGTTTCTGTGAAAGCTACTACTACCGAAGAATTAGGTTTTGCCGGGCGGGAAGAAGGTTTGATGGCCTATGCCACCGTCCTGCTGCAGCGGGTATAAGCATTACTGAATCCTGCCTCCCGGAGATTATCTTTGTCAGCCAATGCCGCCAATTAAAATAAAAATCATCAATCACTCCGCCAATCCTTTACCGGAGTATGCAACATCCGGGTCATCGGGTATGGATATAAGAGCAAATCTTAATGAGCCACTGGCATTGCAGTCCCTGCAGCGATTTTTAGTGCCTACCGGACTTTTCGTTGAACTACCCGAAGGTTATGAGGCCCAGATCCGGCCCCGCAGCGGCCTTGCCATTAAACAGGGTATTACCTGTCTGAACAGCCCCGGTACTATCGACAGTGATTACCGCGGAGAAATTAAAATCATCTTAATCAACCTTTCGCAGGAGGAACAGGTCATACATTCCGGCGACCGGATTGCACAAATGATCATTCAAAAAACGGAAAAAGCAGAATGGGCGCCTGCTATTGAACTGGAAGTGACGGACAGGAATACCGGAGGGTTTGGACATACCGGCAAACAATAACCTAACCCATGAAAAAAGCGACAGGTATATTCTTTACTATTCTTTCAGCAGCCATGCTGATGATGTATTCCTGCCGGTCCACCAAAAAAATACAGACTGCCATCGCCAAAAAAGACACTGTGCTGGCAGATACCCCTCCGCCTGTTAATCTTCATGATGACTCTGTCGCCTTCATGAGAGAAAACTATAGCCACATTATCGCCAATCGTATTAGTTTTATAACTTTTTCTGCCAAGATTGATGTGGACTATGAAGATGCGGAAGGGAAAAAGTATAATGTAAATGCTCATGTAAGAATGTATCATGATAGTGTGATCTGGGTTTCCATAACAGGGCCATTGGGCATTGAAGGCCTGCGGGCATATATCACCAAAGACTCAGTAAAGCTGCTGGATAAACAAAACAAGGTCTATACAGCCAGAAGTGTTACCTACCTGCAGGAGGTAACGGAATTGCCGCTGGGGCTGCAATCATTGCAGGACTTACTGATTGGCAATCCTGTGTTCCTGGATTCCAATATTGTATCTTATAGCAGAGCTGAAAATTCTATCTCCCTGCTGAGTAACGGGGAGTATTTTAAGAACCTTTTTACCGTTAGCATGACTGAAAAACTCATTCAAATTTCGAAGCTGGATGATATGGATGAATTAAAAAACAGGACATGCTATCTTACCTATGATGATTATGAAAACAAAAAAGGCCCTAACTTCTCCGCCAAGCGGGGTATTAACGTAGCTGAGAAAAAAAGACTGGATATAAAATTGAACTTCAAACAGTATGATTTTAATGAAACGTTAAGTTTCCCGTTTTCTATCCCCAAAAATTACAAAAGAGAATAGCGAAATAAAATTTAATTTGCATATTATCGTTATCCTGTTTCACTCCGGCACCCTGTTTTTTTGAATCTTCCAAATTTATCTATGAGAAAAAAAACAACCTTTGGCCTTTTATTTTTTTCCGGAATCATCTGCGTTGCTTCTGCGCAACCGGGCACAGTTGATAAAGCACAATTAGAAAAGGAAAGAAAGGAGATACAAAAGGAATTGCAGGAGATTCAAAATGTTTACAATAAAGTAAAAGGACAAACCAAACAGACACTCGGGCAGCTTAGTGTACTCAATAAGAAGATCAATGTCCAGGAAAAATATCTCAGCAATATCAATAGGGAATTAAGGGCTATTGATGATGATATCTACCTCAGCAACCTGGAAATATACCGCCTGCAAAAACAACTGGACACTTTAAAAGCCCAGTATGCAAAGACCGTTGTTTATGCTTACAAGAACAGGAGCAATTACGACTACCTTAATTTTATTTTTTCTGCCAACAGCTTTAACGATGCTATCCGCCGGGTATCTTACCTGAAAAAATACAGGGAGTACAGGGAGAAACAAGTGAGCACTATACTCGAAACCCAGGAAATGATTGAGCAACGCAAGAATCAACAACTGGGAAAAAAAGTCAAAAAAAATGAGGCCCTGGAAAATCAAACTAAGCAAGTG
>CAYHPA010000247.1:0-3742 GCA_964358155.1 uncultured Chitinophaga sp. | reverse complement strand
AATAATATAGTTGTCGCCGAAAATGATATTTTTTTCTCCATAGGCCATATTCACCATGTCCGGCACCGGTGTTTTGGTCAGATCTGCCAGGGCTTTTACAGCGGCCAGTTTCATGGCTTCATTGATCTGTGTCGCCCTCACATCCAAAGCCCCACGAAAAATATACGGGAAGCCGAGTACATTATTTACCTGGTTAGGATAATCACTGCGACCTGTGGCCATAATGACATCTTTTCTTGCAGCAGTGGCATCCTCCCAGCTTATTTCCGGATCGGGATTGGCCATAGCAAATACAATTGGATTTTTAGCCATGCCCTTTACCATTTCCTGCGTCACACAATTGCCCTGGCTTAGCCCGATAAAAACATCAGCATCCTTCATAGCTTCAGCCAATGTCATATCTTTTTTGGTACTGGCATATTGAATTTTTAATTCATCAAGATCCGTTCTGCTTGAATGCAGGAGGCCTTTACTGTCGAACATTAAAAAATTCTCATGCTTTGCGCCTAATGACTCGTATAAACGGCTGCAGGCAATGGCGGCAGCACCGGCTCCGTTCACCACAAACTTTGCCTTTTCAATTTTTTTCTTTTGGATTTCAAGCGCATTGAGTAAAGCCGCTGCGCTGATGATAGCCGTGCCATGCTGATCGTCATGCATGACGGGGATCTTCAGTTGCTCCTTTAATTTTTTTTCAATGTAAAAACAACCGGGAGCTTTTATGTCTTCTAAATTGATGCCGCCGAATGTAGGCTCCAGAGCTTTTACGATCTGTACAAATTTTTCCGGGTCTTTTTCGTTGATCTCAATGTCAAATACATCAATGTCGGCGAATATTTTGAACAGAACCCCTTTTCCTTCCATCACCGGTTTACCTGCTTCGGGGCCGATGTCTCCTAATCCTAATACAGCAGTTCCGTTGCTGATAACCGCCACTAAATTTCCCTTGGCGGTGTATTTGTAAACGTTCTCCACATTGGCGGCTATTTCCAGGCAGGGTTCTGCCACACCGGGGCTGTAGGCAAGGGAGAGGTCTCTTTGCGTCTTGGCTTCTTTGGTTGGAACTACTTCTATTTTACCAGGCCTTCCTTTGGAGTGATATTCGAGTGCCTGTTGTTTGCGTAAGTCGCTTGACATGGATGATTATTTAGGTTCGTCTCCCGATAGCTATCAGGACTGCACAGTAACCAATAGTAGGGGATGCAATGTACAAAATAAAAGACCGAATAAAAGTGAGTATAAAGTCTTTGAAAACGAGAGATTTAGAAGAAATATATCTAAACTGAACTCCCCAGCCATGCCATCATCCCTATTCCAATTTCAATGGCTGATTCATCAATATTAAAAGTGGGGGTATGCACACCGGCTGTAATGCCTTTGGCTTTGTTCATGGTGCCGAGGCGGTAGAAACAAGCGGGGATCTGCTGGGCATAATAGCCAAAATCCTCGGCGCCCATGCGGAGTTCCGTCTCACCTACATTTTCGGCGCCCATATACTCGGCTGCTTTTTTCATGGCTGCAGCATTTACCTGCTCATTGTTCATCACGCAGGGATAACCCACATCAATATGCAGGTCCAGTTCTCCACCCATGGAACGAACAAGTTCAGTTGATGTTCTTTTGATGAGTTCATGGGCTTTAAAACGCCATGTTTCATCCATTGCACGGAAAGTCCCCATCAGTTTTACTTCATTCGGTATCACATTGGTGGTATTGCCGCCATTGAATGAAGTGATGGAAAGAACCGAAGGGTTGAAGGGATTATTATTCCGGCTGATCAGTTGTTGCAATGCAATGATCAGATGTGAGCTGATCAATATCGGATCAATTGTTAGATGCGGTGAAGCGGCATGACCGCCTTTTCCTTTGATAGTAAAATACAATTCATCAGCGCTGGCCATTACCTTACCGCCCCGGAAACTGAGTTTGCCCACTTCAAGAATTGTATTTACATGTAAGGCGAATATGGCCTGTGGTTTCGGATTCTCCAGCACACCATCTTTTATCATCAGCGAAGCTCCGCCGGGGTTTTTTTCTTCACCCGGTTGAAAAATTAGTTTTATTGTTCCTTCCCATTCATTCTTTAATTCATTCAGGATTTTGGCTGCGCCAAGCAGGCAGCTTGTATGTACGTCATGTCCGCAGGCATGCATCACCCCTTCATTTTTTGATTTGTAAGGAATATCGTTTTCTTCTTTGATAGGCAGGGCATCCATGTCGGCACGCAGGGCAATGACCCTTTTGTCCGGGTTCTTTCCTTTGATAAGACCTGCTACTCCTGTAGTGGCTTTTATTTCAAAAGGAATTCCCAGCTCTTTCAATTTCCCCTGCACAAATTTTGAAGTTTCAAATTCCTGGTAGCTTAATTCCGGATGTGCATGCAAATGATGGCGCACCTCAATGAATTCAGGGGCATATTTTTTTGCCAGCGCTTTGATGGTTTCCTGCATTGGGCAAAAATAAACAAACAAAAAATCTAATCGGATAAATTACCAGAACCCGGTTTTGAAGTTGATTTGTCGTTCAGGCCTTTCCCGTTTTTCAGTTCCACATCGTCTTCTTTCATTACAAACACCCCCTTGGGGAAATAAGCATTTAGCTTCTTTTGATATGACTCTGCATCTTTTTTTTCTGTAAAGTTTCCCGCCTTCACCCTGAAATAAGGGGACTGGTACCACATGTAAGCTTTCAGTTCAGGAAAGAATGTGTACACTTTCGTTTTGGCGGCAAGGGCCTCTTCCCGTTTGTTGGTGCTGATAATTATCAGGCGGAAACCTTTGTCGGTTCGGCGGCCATCCCGGCTGGTCACTTCATTGATGACGGCCTGTTTTTTTACCAGCAGGTCGAGCCGGGGGTCTTTGTGTACAATAACAGTGATGCTGTCAGGCTTCTTGGCTGTTGTATCCACCTGGGCGAAAGAATTGGTGCTGATGATAAGAGCGGTAATTGCTAAAATGAATTTCATATATGGTATAAGGTCAAATGTCCTGAAAATTTTTTTAGTTTAAGGTCTTATGTCTAAAGTTTAAGGTTATTTAACGGCTGAAGATTTCTGGGCTGTCAAAAAGCATCTAAGAGCAGGAACAACTTTAGACGTAAAACCTTAGACTTAATAACCGACTCCCGCCCCGGAAATATTCTCAATCGGGTGCCAGGTGGTTTTGATCTCCTGCGTATCCATGATAAAATAAGGCGATTGGCCGTCATTGGCCTCCCATTTTATTTTATCGTAGAAAAAGATACGCTTCAGATTTTGTGCCGATTTTTCCCGCATCATTTTCTGCACATCAGAATTATTTTCACAATAAATGGTTGCATTTACGTCCATATGGTCTACAAACCAACTGGCAAGTTCGGATGGTTTGCCTGTTAAAATATTTACAACGCCACCCGGCAGGTCTGATGAGTTTAATACTTCGGCAAACGTAACAGAACAAAGTGGCTTGGTTTCAGAAGCAAGAACAACACAAGTATTTCCCCCTGCAATAACAGGGGTAATCACAGAAACCAATCCCAGTAATGAGTCATTCTGCGGTGCTATAACAGCCACCACACCCATCGGTTCTGGAACTGAGAAATTAAAATGAGAAGAAGCCACTGGGTTTACAGAGCTGAATATTTGCTGAAACTTATCACACCATCCGGCATAATAAATCAAACGGTCAATGGCGAGGTTTACTTCTTTATCTGCTTTTCCTTTTGTTGAATCCTGTTGTATCAATTCATCAATGAACTGTGCTTT
>CAYHPA010000246.1:0-3776 GCA_964358155.1 uncultured Chitinophaga sp. | reverse complement strand
ACCTACGCCGCCACTCAGGTGCACAGCTTTTCCTATTTGTGCGCAGCTGCCCACCGTTGCCCATGTGTCCACCATCGTTCCTTCATCCACATATGCGCCGATATTGACATAGCTTGGCATCAGCACCACATTCTTTGCAAGGTAAGCGCCATATCTCGCTACGGCATGGGGCACAGCCCTTACGCCAAGCTCCTTGTAATTCTTTTTCAGCAACATTTTATCATAGAACTCGAAAGGAGCCAGGTCCCATGTCTGCATTTGCTGTATGCCGAAGTACATCAGGATAGCCTGCTTTACCCATTCATTCACCTGCCAGCCGCCTGCGGAGGGGGATGCAGTTCTTAATCTTCCTTTATCCACTTCTTCAATCACCGCTTTCACGGCTTCGCTGTATTTTTTGTCTTTTAGTAATTCCCTGTTGGCCCAGGCTTCAAGTATTTGTTCTTTCATGCTGCGAAAATAATGAATAGTGAATGGTCAATGTTCAATAAGGAGTAACAATTTGCCGGGATGTATTCACTATTCACCATTCACAGTTACTTTTGCTGGTATGAACATTGGCTTTGACGCTAAACGGGCTTTCCACAACCAGACGGGGCTGGGGCATTACAGCCGCAACCTTATCACTGCACTGGTTGAATATTACCCGGAGCATCAGTATTATTTATTCAATCCGCGGCATTCACAGCTTTTCAGGCCTTATACGCAAAACATGCATGAGGTGCAGCCCACATCATTCTTTCATAAACTCATCACTTCCGCCTGGCGGAGCAGCTGGGTGAAAAGAGATCTCGAAAAATATGGTATAAACCTTTATCACGGGCTTAGCCATGAAATACCGTTGGGAATTCAGAAGACGGGGATCAAATCAATTGTCACCATTCACGACCTGATACATGAACGGCACCCGGAGCAATACAACCCGGTTGATGTAAAAATTTACAGTAAAAAATTTCGCTATGCCTGCATCCATGTAGATAAAATAATCGCTATCAGCGAACAAACGAAAAGGGATATCATTGAATTTTATAAAATACCCGAAGAAAGGATCGCTGTTTGTTATCAAAGCTGCAACACGGCATTTGGCCGGACAGAAAGCGAAGAAACCAGGAAGAAGATAAAAGAACAGTACGGATTGCCGGATGAGTTTTTTTTATATGTGGGCTCTGTAATAGAAAGAAAAAACCTGCTGAACATCTGCAAAGCCCTTTTCCTGCTCCGCAATGATATGGACATCCCTCTTGTTATAATTGGTGATGGGGGCAAATACAAACAGCAGGTGAAAGATTATATCCTGCAAAACGGGTTGGCTGAGAAGGTCATTTTTCTTTCGGAAAAACTGGCAGCGAAATCTTCTCAATCTTTTCAACCGGCCAGTGATTTTCCCGCCATTTACCAATCTGCCATTGCCATGATCTATCCTTCCTTCTTTGAAGGTTTTGGTATACCAGTGCTGGAAGCATTGTGGAGCAAACTGCCTGTTATAACTTCCAATACATCCTGTTTGCCCGAGGCAGGCGGTGAGGGATCTTATTATGTCAACCCTGCCAGTGCAGAAGAGATAGCAGCAGGTATGATGAAAATTTTTTCGGACAAACAGTTTGCAGAGACCATGAAGGAAAAAGGCTGGCAGCATGCACAAAATTTTACTCCGCAAAAACATGCTGAATCAGTAATGAATGTTTATAAAACTGTATGGTAGATTTTGAAAAGGATATTGAACAATGCCTTGAAGTATTGAGGAACGGCGGTCTCATCCTTTATCCCACCGACACGGTATGGGGCATCGGTTGCGATGCCAGCAATGCAGCAGCAGTTGAGAAAATTTATAAGCTGAAGAAAAGACCGGATGAAAAAGCGATGATCGTACTGGTAGCAGATGAGTCGGATATACTGCGTCATGTGGCTGCTCCCGATCTGCAGGTGTTTGGCTATTTACAACAGACAAATAAACCGACGACTGTTATTTATGACGGCGCCATTGGGTTTGCCGATAACCTTGTTGCGGCAAACGGAAGTATCGCCATCCGCATCTGCAACGATATTTTTTGCAGACATCTTATCAAAAGGTTCCGCAAGCCCGTTGTTTCCACCTCAGCCAATATTTCTGGCGAATCTGTTGCCAGGATATTTTCAGAAATAAAAAATCACATAAAACAAGGTGTTGACTATATCGTCAACCACCGGCAAACTGATGCAACAATTGCCGAACCATCTTCGCTTATCAAATGGAATAATGGAAAAGCAGAAGTGATTCGCCCCTGACTATTGACTAACGGCTCACGACGCTTAACTTTGCCCGTCATGCAGATAAAATGTACAAGACAGGAACTGGGATTATTAAAAAAAATATCCACCGCAGCTTCATCGCTGGGAATGGAAAGCTATGTGATAGGAGGTTTTGTAAGAGATAAGATACTTGGAAGGCCGACAAAGGATATTGATGTGGTTTGTGTGGGAGATGGAATAAAGCTGGCCAAAGAAGTGGCCAAACAATTTGATTCCGTTCCGCATGTGGATGTGTTCAAAAATTTCGGTACAGCACATATAAGTGTAAACTTTTCAAACTCTAATGAACCATCGAAAGTCCCCTCCTCCGGAGGGGATTTAGGGGAGGCCTTTGATCTTGAATTTGTCGGCGCCCGCAAAGAAAGTTACCGATCCGATTCCCGCAAGCCCGAAGTGGAACCCGGCACCATTAAAGATGACCAGGACCGCCGCGACTTCACCATCAATGCAATGGCCATCAGTTTGAATAAAGATGACAATGGTAAGATCATTGATCCGTTTGATGGGATAAAGGATTTAGAGAATAAAATTATCCGCACGCCGCTGAAGGCTTCTGAGACATTCAGCGACGATCCGCTGCGGATGATGCGGGCTATCCGTTTTGCAACAGAACTCGGGTTTACTATTGAAGAAAAAACATGGCTGGGGATAATTGAAACTGCAGAAAGAATAAAAATCATTTCGCAGGAAAGAATAACGGATGAACTGAATAAGATCATTACTTCGCCCAAACCATCCATCGGGTTTGACCTGTTGTATAAAAGCGGCCTGTTACAGATTATTTTTCCGCCGATGGTGGAGCTGGCCGGTGCAGAATACAAAGACGGGATGGGACATAAGGATAATTTCTATCACACCCTGCAGGTGCTGGACAATCTTGCTGCAAAAACAGATGATCTCTGGCTGCGCTGGGCTGCCATACTGCATGATATTGCCAAACCCGTTACCAAACGTTTTGAAGAAGGACATGGCTGGACCTTTCATGGTCATGAAGTGCTGGGAGGGAGGATGGTGCCGAAAATTTTTGCGAAGCTGAAACTTCCGCAAAACGAAAAGATGCGGCTGGTAAGAAAACTGGTGGAACTGCACCTGCGCCCGATCAGTTTGACGAAAGAAAATATTACTGACTCTGCTATACGCCGGTTATTATTTGATGCAGGAGAAGATATTGATGCATTGATGATGCTTTGCCACGCTGACATAACTTCAAAGAATAAGCAAAAAGTAAAACGCTATCAGGAAAATTTCCAGTTAGTAAGGCAACGTTGCAAAGAAGTGGAGGAAAAAGATCATATCCGCAGCTGGCAACCGCCCATCACCGGCGAGATCATCATGGAAACATTCGGATTAGCACCTTCCAAGCCAGTAGGTGTCATCAAAGATGCCCTGAAAGATGCCATGCTGGACGGCATTATTCCTAACACCTATGAAGCAGCGCATGCCTTCATGCTGCAGAAAGGAAGCGAACTTGGTTTGAAGGTGGTTAA
>CAYHPA010000245.1:0-3824 GCA_964358155.1 uncultured Chitinophaga sp. | reverse complement strand
ATACATCCATCACGCAGCGGTCGGCGAGGAAGGCCGACACCGGCAGCAAGCCGCCGCCGAGCGCCTTGCCGAGGATCACGCCATCCGGGCGGATGCCCTCGTGCCATGCGGCCAGCATTTTTCCGGTGCGGGCCAGGCCGGTCTGTATCTCATCGGCAATGAAAAGAACATTGGCTTCTTCGCATAGTTCTTTTGCTTTTTTCAGATAACCATCATCCGGAACGACTACACCGGCTTCACCCTGTATGGGTTCCACCAAAAACCCGGCAACATTTTTATCAGTAAGTGCGAAGCTCAGTGCATTTAGATCATTGTAAGGTATCATTTCAAAACCCGGCATAAAAGGGCCAAAATTCTTTTTTGATGCGGGGTCGCTGCTGAAAGAAATGACGGTGGAAGTGCGGCCATGGAAATTTCCTTCGCAAACAATTATCTTGGCTTTTCCTTCTTCAATAGCTTTTACTTCGTAAGCCCATTTGCGGCAGAGTTTGATGCCGGTTTCCACGGCTTCCACACCGGTATTCATGGGCAATACTTTATCGTAGCCAAAATACTCCGTGATATACTTTGCATACTCGCCCAGCAGATCGCTGTGGAATGCCCGGCTGGTGAGTGTGAGCTTTTGTGATTGCTCGATAAAAGCCTGTACAATCTTTGGATGGCAATGCCCCTGGTTGACGGCAGAATAACCGCTCAGAAAGTCGTAATATCTTTTTCCGTCAACATCCCAAACAAAAACGCCTTCTCCACGGTTGAGTACAACAGGGATGGGGTGATAATTATGGGCGCCATATTGGGTTTCCAGCTCGAGGTAGTATTGTGTCTTTGCTGACATAGATATAATTGATTGCATAAAAATGTAAAATGGAGAATGAAAAAGTGAAATAAAAAACGATACTATTTCCCCTTTAGGGGCAGGGGTTCTTATCCTCGATGATTGAGCAGGTCGAGGTTCTGTTTCAGAAAAAATGATATGTGCAATTTCTGTGAGATAGTACGAAATTTGATGCAAGATAATGAAAAAGGTACAAGGTGCAAGACACAAGGAGAGAAGCTAAATAATTCATCTATGGCATCAAACTCATACATCATTCCTGCAGGCACACGGATCGGGCATGTGCATCTGAAAGTAAGCGATTTAGAGAGGTCATTGCAATTTTACCGTGACCTGCTCGGTTTTGAAGTGCAGCAGCATTATGGCGACAGCGCTGTATTCATTTCTGCAGGTGGGTATCATCATCATATTGGTTTGAACACCTGGTACAGTAAAGGCGCATCGTCAGCGCCAGTAAGGGCGGCCGGCTTATTTCATACGGCTATCTTATACCCAACCCGCAAGGACCTTGCTATTATATTGAAACGCCTGCTTGATGCAAAATATCCACTGACCGGTGCATCTGATCATGGCGTGTCGGAGGCAATCTATCTGGATGACCCTGATAAAAACGGGGTTGAGCTATACTGGGATAAACCTGCAGAGCAATGGCCAAAAGATGCGGCTGGTAATCTGCAGATGGTTACTGAACCATTGAACCTGGAAGACCTGCTGCGGTTAGCCGTTTAATTCTTTTACAAAATAATGTGAAGGGAAACTTAGTTCAACGGTTTTGTCTTTCGCAAAAAGACCATAGACCGTGCTGCCGCTGCCACTCATGGAAGCATAGACGGCCCCGGCATTGTAAAGTTCTTCTTTTATCCGGCCGATTTCCGGATGAAGAGTAAAGACGACTTTTTCAAAATCATTTTTCATTTCATCTTTCCAATGTGTTACTGGCTCTTTGATGATCTCTTTTAATGATTTTGCCGGCAGGGCTGGTTTTATTTCCCTGAACATGGCGCCGGTATTGACATGAACGCCGGGATTGACGATGATGAATTTGTATGCAGAAAGATCCAGTTGAATTTCTTCCAGCAACTCGCCCCGCCCTTTTGAAAAACAAGGTTTGTTTACGATAAAGAAAGGGCAGTCGCTGCCAAGCTGTGCAGCAAATTTCAACAATTGTTCCTTTGACAGCTTCAGGTTGCACATTTCATTCAGCATCATCAGTGCGAAAGCAGCATCGGCGCTGCCCCCGCCCAATCCACCGCCCGAAGGGATTACTTTATGCAGGTGCATTTGTATAGAGGGCATCTGCGGAAATTTTTTCTTCAATAGCCAGTAGGCTTTTACACAAAGATTATTATCGTTGTCGCTGTCTATCTCCAAACCGCTCCTGGACAGGGGTACACCTGGTTCGCCGGTCATCCGTTTAAGCCAGGTTATTTCCAGAATATCCTGCAGGGGAAGGGGATAAAAAACAGTTTCCAGTTCATGGAAGCGGTCTTTCCTTTTCCGGAGAACATTCAGGCCGAGATTGATTTTGCAGTTGGGAAAAACTATCATGGGTATGTTGGATTATCAGTAAGAAAGAGAACGGTTACGCAGTTCATTTCTTTTTTTTATGCCGGCTGTTTATCTCATCACGGATGGCAATAGCACGGATATAGTCCTCTTTTTCCAGTACCTGGTTCAATAAAATGTTCAGGTCATCCAGGGTCATTGTTTTCAGGTCTTCACTGCCGGTGGGCAGGTCATCCTCCACCAGCACTTCCTGTTTTGCTTTTTTCTTCTTGCTGCCGGTGCCGGAGTCTTCCATCAATATGCCTGCACTTTCCAGTATATTCTCAAATGTATAAATAGGACAACCGAATCGGACAGCCAGCGCAATGGCATCAGATGTGCGGGAATCGATTTCTATGGTATCACTTTCTGTGGAGCAAACCAGTTTGGAATAAAAAATGCCTTCCTGCAGGTCGGTAATGATTATTTCCAGCAGGTCGATGGCAAAGGCATTCATGAAATTTTTCATCAGGTCGTGGGTGAGGGGGCGGCTGGGCTGCATTTTTTCCAACGCTACAGCAATGGCCTGCGCCTCAAAGCCACCTATTACAATGGGTAAACGTCTTAATCCGTTCACTTCGCCCAGCACCACAGCATAAGAATGTGTTTGGGTAATGCTGTGCGACAGGGCCACTATTTCCAGTTCAATCTTCTTCATATAAGCCACGAAATTACGCCATTCATATTAATAGGCATATACTTTGGAAACGTAAAAAAAAGGTCATTTTGCCTGGTATTGGCTGAGGTCAAACCATGCGGCCGTATTACCGGGCTCAATTTTATAGGCGATGATGTAAGTGTTTTCATTCTCCGATGACCTGGTGCGGTAACCCAGCACAATCTTATAGCGCATTACCAGCGGGTGAACATTCATCAATGTATAATCTGCTGCGGAGAGGTAGTAGTGCTGGTTGCTGAGCAGGCAGGCTGCCTCATACACATCGCCTTCACTGGTGGTCATCTCGCCTTTATATTCCTGGCAGGCGAGGTTCATCACCTGTCCATTTTTTTTAGTGTTGGATAAAACGAATTCTGTCCCTTCATTTCTTGCTGTCAGTTTTTCTGTGGTATAGGTCATTCTCCGGTTGTCCAGTTCCAGGAAAGTGCTGTCCTTTAAATTGGCAATCATAATCTTTTCAAATACCTGTCCTTCTATATAACCGGCGATGAACATGGTAACACGAATCTGGTTTTCTCCGAATACGATGAAGACAGAATCCTTATCCGAGGGGTCATCTGATGTGATGCGGTATTTGATGAGGCCGGTAAATCTTTTAGAAGTATCTGCTACCGGGGCAGGTTCTGTTTCCGTTTCTTTAAAGTTTACAGCTACTTCTTTCTTCCCTTTTTTATCATCCTTTCCTTTCTTGTCCTTCTTATCGTCTTTTTTGGCTGTCTTTTTTACATAGTTAGTGCTGGTCTTTCCTTTCTTGCTGCTTTTTAC
>CAYHPA010000244.1:584-3844 GCA_964358155.1 uncultured Chitinophaga sp. | reverse complement strand
CAAACTGCTTATTGATATACAAAACCTGGATGATGGCATCACTGATGAATAAGGAAATCAACGGCAACAGACAGGACATATTTCTTTCATTGATGATAAAGCCGGCGAAACGTTATATGTCTATACAAGGTGAAAATCATGACCACTCCAGCCGGGGAGCAAAAAAAAGCTTGCAGGCTGTCTGGAGGGCTACAAGTATGAGTGTAAAAACAATTAACCGTCTGCTGATCTTCATATAAACTGAATTGAGCGACAAAAATAACTGAATTGGGGCAAATTCTATGTGTCTTCTCTTTCTATGCTTCAGGCCGCTCAAGCGTCCCGACGCAATGGCACTGAAGCCCGGAAAACAGTAGCCCCGGGAACGCTGCTGAGTTTTACTTCTTTTCCCGGCAATACAATAGCCGAAGGATTGCCTATCTGCAGTTTCAGCGGGCCTGAGCCATTATTCAATTCAGCATTACCCTCCGTAAGCAACAGCACTTCGGCGGTGACGGGTATAAAAGAAACAGCCTCTCCCCTTTTCAATTCAAACACACTGAGCTGAAAATCCGGCGCAGAAGTGGTATATATTTTTTCGGTATCACTTATTTGCTCTCCCGAAATGATGCGTACATGAGTGGGTTCGCATTGTACATGCTTCAGCAGTTCTTTTACCTCAACATGCTTGTTGGTGAGGCCACCCCGCAATACATTATCCGAACTGGCCATGATCTCCACATTCTGTCCTTCCAGGTAGGCATGCGGCACACCTGCATCCTGGAAGATGCCCTCTCCTTTTTTTAAATGCACCAGATTGAAAAGATAGATGGAGAAAATGCCCCGGTCAATCTTTCCATGATGCGGAAAACTGTAAGCAGCCTTCGCCACCCAGTAATCTTCATCATATTTGTCGGGTGGCTGATCCTTGTAAATAGTTGCCAGGTTATCAATAAGTGGCTGCAATATTCGGTTTACTTCCTCCTGTGGCATTTCCATCACATGCTTATACAAACCTTCATATCCGGATTGGTTGAAAACAGGCAGGAGTTCCCTCAGTTCCACCACATTCAATAAAGTATAAACAAGTTCTTCCGGTGGCTTAAACCCGTGCAGCAACCAAAAATCGTCCAGGGCCACCATCAGCTCGGGTTTGTGGTTATCGTCTTTATAATTCCGGCGGATGGAATCAATCGGTATGCCCTCGGCATTTTCCCTGGAAAATTCCTTTTCCGCTATTGCTTTGGATGGATGCACCTGGATGGACAGCATCTTGTGCACATCCAGCACTTTGAATAAATAAGGAAGATGTCCAAAATGCTGCTGCACTTCTTTCCCCAAAAATTCCGGGTGCTCCTTTAAAAATTCTTTCAGCAGCACACGGTGCTGATCGGGTAGTTCAATAGTGCTGTTATCCTGTGCATGCACTCCCATCCAATACTCGGCAAAAGGAAGTTTATTGTCATTCTCTGATTGCAGCAGCGAGGGGATGAAAGTGCTGCCGCCCCAGTCGTAGTGCTTTACAGTTCCTTTTAATCGGTAAATGCCGGGCATGATTGAATTGCTTATCTTGAAGTAAAGATACTACATGGCCCTGCATAATGAGATAGGAAAAGAAGGCGAGCAGATGGCGGTTAGCTGGCTGAAGGAAAGAGGTTATGAAATACTACACCTCAACTGGCGGTATTCTTATTACGAGATTGACATTGTGGCGAAGAAAGACGATAAGCTGCATTTTGTAGAGGTAAAAGCCAGGCAAAATGACAAATACGGCAACCCGGAAGACAGTGTGACTAAAAGAAAATTCAAAAGACTGCAGCAGGCTGCCGATCAATTTCTCTTTTTAAATCCCGGCTATAAATGGATACAATATGATGTACTTGCCATTACGCTCAACAAAAACGGGGGAACAGAATACTTTCTGCTGGAAGATGTTTTTCTATAAAGGATGCTTTGGAACCGGATGATTGAGATGCAGCATCATTTTTTCCACCATTTTATAGGTAGCAGGACAACACTCAATATTCTGTTTATAGACATGCCCGTAGTCTTTCATGTTTTTTCTTAGATGAGGGTAGCCTGCACAATCAGCCGGTCGCACTTCATAAATGCTGCACATATTGGTCTTCATATCCAGAAACTGGCAGGGTTCTGTTTTATTCAGCCAGTCACGGTCGCCGCTTTTCTCCCTGCGAAGCCACTTCGTTTTGAATGCGTCTGCTGACAAACCAAGATGCGCAGATATTCTTTTAATATCCTTTGTAGTAAAGGTTGGGGTCATTGTTTTGCAGCAATTGGCACAGGTCAGACAGTCCACTTCTTTCCATACTTCTTTTTCAAGGTGAGCCTGTATGTTTTGAAACCCTTTGGGCTGTTTTTTTTCCAGCTTGCTGAGAAATCGGCGGAAACGGCCTTTGTTGTGACGGACTCTTTGTTTGAATGAACGGAGATTAACGGGCTGTACCTGCTGCATGCGACGAAGATAATCATTCATTGTTTTCATTATACTATTTAAAAGAATTTTCAGATGCAATGCCGCAATGGTTATTTTTGTCCGATAAATCAATACTATGAGATCACTCTTCATTCCTGCACTGGCTATTGTAATCGCAGTAAGTACCGGAGGATGTAAATCCGGTGGTTCGGGTGCCAAAACATTTTGCGATACCACCTGCTTCAAAGACACGGTAAAACTCTCAGGCGATCATGAGTTGAAACCCTATGTGTATATCAGCCCGGGCGAATGCATGGCCGACACGGTTATATGGAGCTATAAAGGAATGGGTGTAAATAAAAAAGAAGCGGTTTCTTTTCTTACAGGCAGGGAAGTGCAGCTGAACAAAGATTATATCCGCTGCCTTTTCAATGATACGGCTTATGCCTGGCTGATGTTTAATGATTGCGCCACCGGCCATGGCTACCTGGTAAAACTTCCTTTCAACAAAACAGCCACAATTGGCAGGAAGAACAGGGCCATTAATAACATTGATCCCAAATTTGCTGTTGCACCCAACATGGTGGCCTATGCTGACCCCGGAAATATTTTCGTAGAAGATGTACTTACCAGTAAAACTGCCCAGATGACCTTTGGCAAGGATATCGGCGCTGATTATGATGTCATCCATGAGCATATTGACTCGGTGAACATAACACCAGACCGGATTTGGGCCAAAGTAAAGATTGACGGCAAATGGACTGAACTGGAAAAGAAGATTACCCTGAAGTAATCAGCTGTTGGTTAATTGTAAGTATCCGGTTTAACCAATTAACTATTTAACCAA
>CAYHPA010000244.1:0-574 GCA_964358155.1 uncultured Chitinophaga sp. | reverse complement strand
GGGAATCTTATAAAAAAGGATTCAAAGCATACCTGCAATTAGAAAAATCACTTGCTGATAATACCGTTCAGGCCTACCTGCGGGATATCGAACTATTGACCCAGCATCTGCAGGAAAAAAAATCGCTCCAATCACCGGGCAATATCACATTAAAAGACCTGCAGCAGTTTGTAAAGAGTATTGCTGAATTGGGTATGACTGCTACTTCCCAGGCAAGGATCATTTCAGGCATCAAAGCGTTTTACAAATACTGCCTGCTGGAAGAAATTTCCAAAAAAGATCCTACCGCCCTGCTGGAAGCGCCAAAACTAAAACGAACACTGCCGGATGTGCTCAGTTTTGATGAGATAGAAAGCATCATTGGCCAGATTGACCTGAGTAAGCCCGAAGGAGGCCGGAATAAAGCTATCCTTGAAACCATGTACAGTTGTGGGCTGCGGGTAAGCGAGGTAGTAAACCTGAAGATTTCACAACTCTACCTGGATATTGGCTTTATCCGTGTTTTGGGTAAAGGCGATAAAGAACGTTTAGTGCCTATCGGCAGCAGCGCTGCAAGATATATCAGCATCTACCG
>CAYHPA010000243.1:0-3890 GCA_964358155.1 uncultured Chitinophaga sp. | reverse complement strand
GCTCTTCCCCGGAATATTTATATTCTGAATTCATCTATTGAATAGTTTCAACCGGACCGGCATAATCTTTATAATGATATGCCGGAATGAATTTTCGCTGCGATTGTGAAGACAGGTAAAGAAATATAGTGAAAAGAGAAAGAAGGAAACTTTGCAGTAAAATAATGAGCATAGCAGACATAACAGTAGATGTCCATCCGGGAATGGCGAGGTCGGTAAAAGTTTTTACTCCGACCAAAGCAAGGATGGCCAGTAAAGAAATACCAATGAGCACCAGTGAAAATATAAGCAGCCTTCCGGCGATGGTATCAATGAATACAGCGATGGCACCGAGCCCATGCATGAGTAAGGAATGAAAACTCATTTTTGATCTTCCTGCATATCTTTTCCCCCGGTGGGTGATGACAGATGAATAGGGCAACCCTGTTTTTAAAATACCACCAGCTATATGATTCCATATTTCGCTATAGTAAACTACTTTATCAAGCAGCGGTTTTGGCATTATCAGGAAATTGCCAAAAGCAATTCTTTTCCCCGTCAGTATCCTGAATGCAAATTTGTAAATGCTGTAAAACAGCCGGAAGCTGTTCCCTTCCTGTCTTGATTTTCGTTTTGCAAAAATGATATTGCCGGGATTGTTTTGCGATTCTTTCAATAAAGCTATTGCATCTTCGGGCCTGTCTTCTCCATCGGCATCCATCACCAGCACTTTATCACATTCCATATTCTCTTTTATATAGGCCAGGCCTACTGCAATGGCTTTTTGATGTCCGATATTTCGCTGAAGACGGAGCACTTGCACAGAAAACTGAGATGCCGCCTTGATAGTGAATTTGCCTGTTGAGCCGTCATCAATAACCAATAATGAAAAAGAAGAATCTGGAAATTGAGGCAACAAGCTATTCAAACCTGAAAGAAGCTGGTTCAATGATTCTTCTTCATCAAAGAAAGGAGTTAGTATGATTATTTTTTCAGCCATCGGCAGGGTTTAAAGATACAATCAAAAAAATGATAAAGGAATTGACGGCTACCGGGCAAACTTGTCTTTCAATTTCAGGAAATATTTCTCAAAATAATTGAAGCTGAGCCAGCTGATGGCGATAGCTGCCAGGGTACCTAATAATGAAGCAATGAATTGGGGCATCCATCCGCTGGAAAATCCTTTTGCCCATGACGATAAGTGTGGATTTAATAATAAATAGACAGGCCAGTGAAACATATAAAAGCCATACGATATCCTGCCAAAAAATTTAAGCAGCCGGATGTTCAGTAAAAAATTTATCAGTTTTGTTTCTCTTGTTACCGCCTGGTTCACCAGCAGGCCAAATATCATGGCAAATGTTGTGTAACCAGCCAATGCGAGGTAAGGGAAAGAAAAATCATAGTAGCGGTTGATAAAGAAAAAAGCAAAATTCATTGCTGCAAAGAACAGGACAATAGCTGTGGTGTATTTCCTTAAAAAATTAGGGTTGATCCGTAGCAGCAATGCCACCATACTCCCAATGCAGATTCCGTCTATCCGGGTAAAGGTGTACAGATTGTAATAAGCAAAGCCGCTCAGGTGGTTCATCCATACCCAAAGGCGAAGACCGAGAACTCCTGCCAGCAATAATGAAATAAAAATGAGAAGGTATTTGGGTTTTCGCAACAATAGTATGACCAAGGGCCATAGCAGGTAAAATTGCTCTTCCACCGCCAGTGACCATAGGTGATTTAATGAATGTGTATCAGCGGGGTTATTAAAAATGTACAACCAGTTTTGGAGATAGGTCCATAGCCATACCTGGTTGTCGGTATAGTACTTAAGGTCGAGCGGAGTATTTAGCCTGGGCAAAATGATAAGGAATAAGATCAGGCAGGCGTAATAAAGCGGAAAAATCCGCAGTACCCGTCGCAGATAAAAATTTTTCAGATAGTTTTTACTTCCGAGCTCTTTCAGAAGAATGTCAGTTATAAGAAAACCCGAGAGCACAAAGAAGAGGTCCACGCCAAGCCACCCGAAGAAGAAATATTTTTCAATGAAACCAAAATTGTGATAGATTACCACCAGCAGGATGGCCAGCCCCCGCAGGCCGTCCAGTGCAGGAAAATATTGCCTGCCTGCCTGCCCCCCGGCATGGTTTGGATGTTCGGGACTCATCGGGTATTGAATGGGTTAGTTGATTCCTTCAAAGTTAGTCTTACGGCCACAGAATTGAACCTCAGGCAGAAAGATCAGGGAAAAACATTTTTTCAACAGTTTCTTCCTTTCAGGTTTACCGCTTATCTTTGCCATCCTAAAAAAATACCAGGGAGGTATAAAAAATTATGCTGATCATCGACTCAAAAGATTGCGAAAACATTGACAAGGCGCTGAAGAAGTACAAGAAGAAATTTGAGAAATCAAAAGTATTGCTTCAGTTGCGTGAACGCCAGAGTTTCACCAAACCCTCTGTAAGACGCAGGGGCCAGGTGCTGAAAGCGATTTACAAGCAGAAGATAGCCAGCGGCAAGATTGACGTTTAAGCCGGTTGGCAGGTAAAAAATTGTAAGAGTAGCTATCCCGGATTTACCGGGGTAGCTATTTTTTTCGATGTATTGCGTAGCTTTATTATGTAATATGACAATACCGATACATCCCGATATCCAATCTTTCCTTGAATACCTCAAATACGAGAAAAGGTATTCGGCACACACACTTACTTCCTATCAAACAGATCTTACGGGGTTTTATGAATATCTGAACCAGCAGTTTGGAGAAATATCCCTGAAGGAAATGGATCATAATATCATCCGCAGCTGGATGGCCTGCCTCAAGGAAACAAAACTGACTTCAAAGTCCATCAACAGGAAAATCTCCTGTCTTAAATCTTTCTTTAAATACTATCTGCGGACTGGCCGCATTGAAGCTACTCCGATGGCTAAGGTGATTAGTCCTAAAATATCGAAACGCCTCCCCGTTTTTGTAAAAGAGGATGATACCAAAAAGATGGTAGAGACACTTAACCAGTCCACCGAAGATTGGAATACATTAAATGCCCGGATGCTGATAACTATTTTTTATGCCACCGGAATGAGGTTAAGCGAACTGATCAACCTGAAGGAAAAACAAGTGGACTTCAGCCGCTCCCATATTAAGGTGCTGGGTAAAGGAAACAAGGAAAGGATTATCCCCGTTGGCAAAAAGATACTGGAAATGATCAGCGAATACCAGGAGTTAAAAAAGAAGGATATTGTAACGTCAGAAAATTTCCTGCTCGTTACTGAAAAAGGAAAAAAACTATATCCCAAATATGCCTATCTGCTGGTAAACAAGATGCTTGGTGAAGCCAGCAGCCTGGATAAAAAAAGCCCCCATGTGCTCCGGCACACATTTGCCACCCATCTGATGAACAATGGCGCCGACCTGAATGCTGTAAAAGAACTGCTGGGTCATAGCAGCCTTGCCTCCACGCAGGTTTATACCCACAATACCATTGAAAAGTTAAAAGATATTCATAAAAAAGCTCACCCAAAGGCCTGAAAATTTTCCCTTAACACAATAAAAAAGCGGATAATTTTTTTTGGAAAAGATGCTTTTTGCAGTAACTTGAATCCAGACAAAAGAACCAAGCCCCTACGAAAAACAGGCCCCAGAAAGTTCTTTATTTATTGTTTCACTGTTAAAAACATGATGACTATGAACGTAAACATTCAGACAGTTCATTTTGACGCAAACAGGAAGTTGCTTGATTACATTAATCAAAAACTTCAAAAGCTTAACCTGTTCAATGACCGCATCATCCAGGTAAATGTGTTTCTGAAACTCGACAATGTGGTTCATGCTATTAAAGACAAGATCGCCGAGATCAGGGTGCATGTACCCCGTCACAATTTTTTCGTTAAATCAACCAGTAAATCATTTGAAGAGT
>CAYHPA010000242.1:0-3906 GCA_964358155.1 uncultured Chitinophaga sp. | reverse complement strand
GGCTATGCGGCCGGAGTGGTTCAGAATATCATCACAAATTCAGGAGGCATTGCAACACCCAATGCAACACTATATCCTGCCACAGGAAAATTCTCAGGCACTACGCATGTGGATGGTTCTGTGATAAAAGAACTGGACCTGCTGAACGGGAATTATTACATAAATATCCATACAGCTGCTTACCCCGGTGGTGAGATAAGGGCGCAAATTGAATTCCAGTAATTAACGATAAAGAAATAAATTGATAGAAGCCTCCGAAACAATCGGGGGCTTTTTTTATTCTGTCCGGAACCAAACGGGTTTTGTATCATTCCAGTCCCCATTATAATTGATGAACAACTCCTCTCCGGTTGCTATATCCCTGACCGCTTTAATGCTGATGTTTGCCTCATTATAGTCCATCTCATATTCGCAGTTGCTGCTATAGCAATGATTATAGACCGCTGCATAGCCCAGCGCCATGCAGCATTGATCCTTTTCTTCACCCCATTCAAAAATATAATCATGCAGCAGCGTCTGGTCAAGCAGTTTTCTTTCTTCCCTTGTCATCACTATTACCGGCGAAACTTCTATCACTGTACCAGCCTTTATTTCCTGTGATGTAAATACACCCCGCCCCATTCTTTTGGTGGGTTTAATAAAGATGGATGGATGAATCATAATAATGTGAAATTAGAAATAAGGAATCAGAAATGAGAAACTGCGAAAACCCTGAAACTTAATTTCTCATTCCTGATTTGTAATTCCTGATTTCTTATTTCCCGGCTTCGTATTTTTGGCTCATGTCACTGGAACTGGAACAACCCACCCTTCTTGAACAGTTTGAAAGCATCATTCAAACGGAAGACAAACTGCGCATCCGTGAATTCCTGGATGATCAGAACATCAGCGATGTGGCGGAACTGGTGGATGAATTTCCGGAATACGAAGACCGCATCATTGCCAATATGTCCATCCACCGGGCAGCCAGTGTATTTAAAATACTGGACATTTCGGTGCAAAAAAGGATCACTCATGAATTGCCGCCCAATACTACCGCTGCCCTGCTGAATGAATTGCCGCCGGATGACCGCACCGATTTTTTAGAAGAACTGCCCAGCAATGTGGTAAGGGAGCTTATCAAACTGCTTGACCCGGATGAAAGAAAGATCACCTTATCGCTGCTCGGTTACCCGGAAAACAGTATCGGCCGGTTGATGACGCCGGATTATGTATATGTGTACCCTCATAATACCATTGAAGAGGTATTTGCCACCATCCGCAAATACGGCAAAGACAGCGAAACCATCAATGTAATCTATGTGATCAACGACAAAGGGGAACTGCTGGATGATATCCGCATCCGTGAGTTCATATTAAATCCACCGGACAAAAAAGTTTCCGATCTGATGGATGAACGTTTTGTGGCCCTGCATCCGGAAGATGACCAGGAAGCAGCGGCTGAAATTTTTAAAATGAATAACCGGGTGGCACTGCCCGTTATCAGCAAGAGCAATAAACTGCTGGGCATCATCACCATTGATGATATACTGTGGGTGGCTTCCGAAGAATTCAGTGAGGACATGCAGAAAATGGGTGGTACCGCAGCGCTGGAAGAACCTTACCTGGATGTACCCATTTTTAAGCTGTATAAAAAAAGGATTATCTGGCTGCTGATTCTTTTTGTGGGCGAAACATTGACCATTGCTGCCATGTCGGGATTTCAAAAAACACTGGAGCATGTGTTAGTGCTTTCCACCTTCATCCCACTTATTATTTCCAGTGGCGGCAACAGCGGTTCACAGGCAGCTACACTCATCATACAGGCCATGGCGCTTGGCGAAATAACAGTAAAAGATTGGTGGCGTATTGCCCGAAGAGAGATTCAGTCAGGGCTTTTTATGGGTGTTACATTGGGAATTGTGGGATTTTTTATTGTATTTGGCGGTTACCAGTTTTTTGGATTATTCGGCGAACATTATGTCCGGATTGGTTTTGCCATCGGCACAGCTATCATCGGAGTAGTATTGTGGGGCACCATTATGGGCTCCATGCTTCCTTTACTTTTAAAAAGATTGGGAGCTGATCCTGCCACATCTTCCACCCCATTCATCGCCACATTGGTGGATGTGACCGGCCTGCTTATTTATTTTGGAACCGCATTCCTGTTGCTGAAAGGTGTGTTGTTATAAAAGAAACTTCCATTACTCTGCACAACGTTGCCGGGAATATTCTCCTTTTGCGGTTTTCTGCAGTTTTTATTTATTGTATGCTGAAATCAATAACTTTGACAGCCAGTTAATCCCATTGAAAAATCAATAACAATTATCATTAATCTATGTGTGGAATTGTAGGTTACACCGGCCCCAGGGAAGCTTATCCCATCATCATCAAAGGTCTTAAACGTCTTGAATATCGTGGCTACGACAGCACCGGTGTTGCATTGCAAAACGGCGGCCTGAAAGTCTATAAGAAAAAAGGAAAAGTTGCTGAACTGGAAGACAATATCGTAGGCAAAAACCTTCATGCCCATGTTGGCATCGGCCATACCCGCTGGGCCACCCATGGCGAACCGAGTGATGTGAATGCACATCCCCACCGCTCTTCCAGCGGCAAACTAGCCATGATTCATAATGGCATCATTGAGAACTATAATCAGCTTAAAAAAGAACTCAGCAACAAGGGCTACAGCTTCACCAGCGAAACAGATACAGAAGTATTGCTGAATTTTATTGAAGAGATAAAAAAGAATAACCAGTGCGACCTGGAAGAAGCCGTAAGAGTAGCATTGAAAAGAGTGACCGGCGCTTATGTGATATTATTGCTTGATGAAGACAACCCCGACACCATCATTGCAGCCCGCAAGGGAAGCCCGTTGGTAATCGGTGTGGGCAAAGGCGAACATTTTCTCGGCTCCGATGCTTCGCCCATGCTGGAATACACCAAAGAAGTGGTGTATGTGAACGACTACGAACTGGCCATTGTAAGACCCGATGAACTCATTTTGAAAAACCTGGGCAACGAAAAGATTACTCCTTATGTGCAGAAATTAGATATTGAACTAGCGGCTATTGAAAAAGGCGGCTATGAACATTTCATGCTGAAAGAAATTTACGAACAGCCACAAACCATTTACGATTGCCTGCGGGGAAGACTGGATGCCAATGAAGGCACCATTACCATGAGCGGCATTCAGCAATATGCGGAAGAAATAATGACGGCCAACCGTATTGTGATGGTGGCCTGCGGTACCAGCTGGCATGCGGGCCTGGTAGCCGAATATATTTTTGAAGAGCTCTGCCGCATTAATGTGGAAGTGGAATATGCTTCTGAATTCCGCTACCGCAATCCCGTTATCAATAAAGGCGATGTCATCATTGCCATTTCTCAAAGTGGTGAAACAGCAGATACATTAGTTGCTATTGAAAATGCCAAACAAAAAGGGGCCATTATACTCGGTGTGGTGAATGTAGTGGGCTCATCCATTGCAAGAACCAGCCATGGCGGCGCTTACACACATGCAGGACCTGAAATTGGCGTGGCATCCACCAAAGCATTTACTGCACAACTTGCGGTACTCACAATGATTGCTTTAAAAATCGGTTATATCAAAGGCACTATCTCTGAAGAACGGTACAGAAATTTACTGAACGAATTGCAACAGATACCGGAGAAAGTAGCCTGGACATTAAAGCACAGCACCAATATTAAAGCATTGGCCGAAAAATATAAGGATGCCCATGACTTTCTCTATCTCGGCCGTGGATATAATTTCCCGGTGGCATTAGAAGGTGCATTGAAGCTGAAAGAGATCTCTTATATCCATGCCGAAGGCTATCCGGCCGCAGAAATGAAACACGGACCGATTGCACTCGTTGATGAAAACCTGCCGGTTGTATTCGTTGCCACCCGTGACAGCTACCATGA
>CAYHPA010000241.1:0-3917 GCA_964358155.1 uncultured Chitinophaga sp. | reverse complement strand
GTGCATACCTGCTCTCTGAAATAAGCATATACGCCATAAAAAATAGCTGAAAAGAGAATAATGGATAAAAATCCGACGATATGCTCACTTACCGGCTCGCTGATTATTTTTTTAAGCTCGTCTATGCCGATGATGTAGGCGAGAAAAAAATTGGCAATGATAAATGAAAGCAGGAAAAAGGAAATATGCTTGATGGTTTTTTTGGTGATCTTTTCTGTTGTCCAGGCCGATTTTTTCAGCAGCTTTTGTTTAGATGCGTCGCCTTCTATCAGGTATTCCACTTTACGAAACAGCATTTCCATAAAAATCGTTTGCGGACAAACCCATCCGCAAAACAAGCGGCCAAAAGCAGCAGTAAAAAGAACAATGATGACGATAAAGGTCACCATCGTCAGACCAAAAATGAAAAAATCCTGTGGCCAGAAGATTTTTCCAAAAATGATGAATTTGGCTTCAGGAATATTGAAGAGGAACAATGGCCTGCCATTCATTTTAATAAAAGGCAAAGCAAAAAAAAGTGCAAAAAACCCCCAGCTGACCCAGGTGCGGATATTATAGAACCGCCCCTTTGGTTTTTGGGCAAAAACCCACTTCCGTTTTCCTTTTGCATCTACAGTAGCAATCCTGTCGCGGAAGGATTCGTCCGGCTGTTCTTGTGGTTTTGTTTCTGTTGCTACATTCATTTATTCGTTATTATGCTTTATCCAGGTTTACTGTTAGTGTTTTTTGACGAGTCAGCAACTGGCTTTACAGGAGTTGCTTCTTCAACATATAATTCACCCTGAGGCTCTTTAGGGTTAGCAGGCTTGGTTCCTTTCAGCGATTTGATATAGCTTGCCACTTGTGCCATCTGCCTGGCAGACAGGTCATCCTTCCAGCTTCTCATACCTTTATTGGTTCCGTATTTTATCGTCTTGAAAATATTCTTGATACTGCCTCCATAAAGCCAGTAATCATCAGTAAGGTTGGGGCCAACAGTATTTCCACCGCCATCTGCATTATGGCAGGCAGGGCATTTGCTCGGGTCAAGAAAAATAGCTTTTCCGGCTTCAATATCTTCTTTGGCGGTCAGTAATGTAACGGTGTTTTCATCAACAGATTCGCCTTTTGCTTTCAGGTAGTTCTTAATCCTGATTTCAGCCCGTGCCACTGACCTTTCATATTCCTGTTTGCTGGAAGGGCCAGTGTGAGACACATGGAAACGCCACAAATAGATAACTGCAAACAAAATAGTGGCATAAAACCCGTAGAGCCACCAGGGCGGCAGCCGGTTGTTCAGTTCCCGTATACCATCATATTCATGTCCCAGATCCAGTTCAGCTTCCTGGCTTACCGGGCGCAGTTTGTTAAACCTGTCCCACCAGCTCAGTTTGTTTGCCTTCTCTGCGGCTGCTTCGGCTTTTTGAGATTCCGTTACCAATTTTTCTTTTTCCTGCTTCAGCAGGGACTTGATATTAAACAGCAATACCAGGATAACAGTTAGTTCCAGGAATAAAATAGTCGCCATCACATAAAATGCGGAGGCGGTCATGCCACCGATTGTACTGCTTGTGGTTGTTGTTGTTTGAGTAGTTGCATCCTGTGCCATCAAAGAAGGTGCAATGAGCATAAACAATATCAGCATCGCGGCATTTGCCGCCGGAGCTTTCTCCATTGCTTTTCTTTTTTTCAGTTTCACATCTGCAGCGCCAACAAGGATGTTCGCCAGCACACCGATGATAATCAATAACAATATCATTAGCACTATTAATATAATAGCCAGCGGATTGCTGAATATGGAGGGAGCCGGTGGCCCTGCCGCCCACACAGGTTGAATGGCGGCAACAAGCATTAGAGCAGATAGACTCAGAATGTATTTCAGCTTTTTTTGCATAGGTTGAAGCATAACAGTTAGTTTTTTAATTCTCGTTATCAAGCGGTATCCTGCTTATGTCACGGAAGCTTTTCTTCCTGGTTTTAAAAACCCAGGTAAGCATGGTGAGAAAGAACAGGAAGAAAATGGTCAGCGACACCAGTCCATAGATGTCAACTCCGCTTACTTTTTCCAGATAGTTGATGAATTTCATAACAGGGTTTTATTTGTTTTCTGCAACAGTTTTGGGTTCAGCCTGTATATCACGGCCCAGCCGCTGCAGGTAAGCAATTAAAGCAATGATCTCCTTGTCTGACGTTGTTTCAATTTTATCTTTCTTCAGGCTGGCAGCAATGGAATCCGCCTGTTTCATCAGATCTGCATTTGCTATCTTGTCATAACCTTTTGGATAAGGCACTCCTAATTTTCTCATCGCCCTTATTTTAGCAGGCGTGGTAGAAATATTCAGTTTGTTATCCAGCAGCCATATATATCTTGGCATGATAGATCCGGGCGAAGTCAGTCTGGGATCATACATATGGGTATAGTGCCATGAATCAGGCCTTTTGTTTTTGTCAGCGCCTTCCCTTGCCAGGTCAGGCCCTGTTCGCTTGCTGCCCCATTGGAACGGATGGTCATACACAAACTCACCGGCTTTGGAGTATTCGCCATACCGTGCTACTTCATCCCTGAACGGACGTATCATTTGTGAGTGGCAGGTATAACAGCCTTCTCTCACATAAATATCCCGGCCCTGTAACTCAAGCGGTGTGTAAGGTTTTACACTGGCAATGGTCGGCACATTTGATTTTACGAGGAAGGTTGGAATCATTTGCACCAGGCCGCCAATGGCAACAAGGACTAAGCTGAACACCAGCATGGTGAGTGGTTTTCTTTCAAGTATCCTGTGCCAGTATTCTTTTTTCTTTGAAGCTTCTTTTATTAATGGCGCCGCTTCTGCTGCTTCGTTGGGAATAAATTTTCCTTTGACAATGGTTTTATAAAGATTATAGACCATTATCAATGCACCCGTGAGGTATAATGCACCGCCAATGCTGCGGGCTACATACATGAATTTGATGTTGGTAACGGTTTGCATGAAATCAAACTTCAGCTGGCCTTCGGGTGTGAACTGTTTCCACATCAGGCTTTGTTCAAAACCCGCCCAGTACATGGGCACCGCATAAATGACAATGCCAATAGTGCCGAGCCAGAAATGGTTAGTGGCCATTTTTTTAGAGTAAAGACTGGTTCCCCACATTTTGGGGATCATATAATATAAAATGGCAAAGGCAAGAAACCCATTCCATCCCAAACCGCCGATATGCACATGGCCGATCGTCCAGTCGCTGAAGTGCGAAATGGCATTCACACTTTTCAAACTCAGCAGCGGACCTTCAAAGGTGGCCATACCATAGCAGGTGATAGCCACCACCATAAATTTCAGCACGGGATCTTCTCTCACTTTATCCCATGCACCACGCAGGGTGTATAGGCCATTCAGCATGCCGCCCCAGCTGGGTGCGATGAGCATGATGGAAAAAGCCACCCCGAGTGATTGGGCCCAATCTGGTAAAGCAGTATATAATAAGTGGTGCGGACCTGCCCAGATATAAATAAATATTAAAGCCCAGAAGTGAATGATGGAAAGCTTGTATGAGTAAATGGGCCTGTTGGCTGCTTTGGGAAGGAAATAATACATCAAACCTAATACAGGTGTGGTCAGAAAAAATGCTACGGCATTATGACCATACCACCATTGTACCAATGCATCCTGCACTCCGGCAAACCAGCTATAGCTTCCGGTAGCTGAATACGGAATTTCAATGGAACGTACAATATGAAGGAGTGCAACAGTAACCCAGGTGGCAATGTAAAACCAGATAGCCACATATAAATGTTTCTCCCTCCTTTTCAGGATGGTGCCAAACATATTAATACCGAATATCACCCATACCAGTGCAATGGCAATATCAATGGGCCATATCAACTCGGCATATTCTGCTCCGTTGGTAAGACCAAGTGGCAATGTAATAGCCGCTGCCACAATGATCAGTTGCCAGCC
>CAYHPA010000240.1:0-3945 GCA_964358155.1 uncultured Chitinophaga sp. | reverse complement strand
TTCAATCGTTTAAGATCGGAATACAATTCATACCGGTAATCTTCCATTGCAGCAAAGAAGCCGGGCATACTGTCGGGATAAGGTTTTCCGTGCTGTATCAGCAACAGCATGGTATTATATTTTAACCGTTTGTCAGCCGATTTCAGCATTTGCTGTATCAATGGCTGCACAGCGGCGTTCGTTTCCCAATATGGCAGCAGCAACGTAGCGTAAAGGCCCAGGTCATCATTACCCGAACCTTTTTCATCATCCAGGTCATAATAAGAAAATGGCTTTTTATCCTCCTTACTTTCTTCAGCTTTTTCAATAGCCTTTTTCTTTTCGGCAATAGCCTGTTTTTTCAATTCCTGTTTCGCTTCCAGTAAAAATTTGCTGAAATATAACTGGTAGTCGGCGGGCTTTACCAGGCTGCTGTCCACCATTTCTCCCAACACCCGCATGATGCTGCTTTTGTAATCATCCAGGTTCAGCAATGGCAAGAGTTCAGGCAGGATGGCTTTGGTAAGTTGCAATGTATCTGATAATTCATCCAGGAAATTTCCGTTACTGTAGTTGAAACTTTTTATCCTGCTCCGCAAGGCAGACATGGGAGAATACACATCCCAATCATTTCCACTGCTATAGCCGTTTTCCAGTACGGGGGGCTCTGTGTTGATAATATTCCTGAAAATATTGTAAGCATATGCTGTTTGGTGCTGAAGCAGGCTTTCCAGCACGGTGTATTGCACCTGCACAGTATCATCCAATGCATAATAGAGCTCTTTCAGATAATCTGCAGATGCAGTAGTCCTGATATCGCTTAGCTTGCTGATGAATGATCCCTTGGTATCAAGGTATTTCTTTTCATCCCAGTTCAGCGAATTGATAGCCCTTTTCAGTTTGGAAAGGTCGGTAGAATCCAGATCAATAGACCCGATACTTGACACCGCCCTTTTGTGCAGCACACTGTCCTTACTCATAAAATCATCAAAGAAAAGCGATGATTTTTTTTGAAAGGGATTGATGCCCTTCAGCGTATCGGCCGGTGTAAAGCTTTCGAAGAATTTTTTTATAAAAGGGCTTGGTGCCGAAAGCGTATCCGACTGTGTAGCCAGTGAAAACCCAATGCCGTCTTTATAGTAAATTTTGATCCAGAGTGTACGGCTGCTGCCGGTATCTGTTACGACAGACTCCCACACTTTCATTTTATTAGGCAGTTCGGATTTCCTTTTCATCCGGTATATCCAGCTACTGTCTGCAAAAGCTGATTCATTGTCCTTATCCAGCTCGGCACTGTCCTTTGTATAATAGTACCTGGGCGACCGGAAAAAGGAGACATATATCTTTTCGCCGGTTGTATCGTTGCGTATGGTTTTATTTCGGTAAGCGCCACCTTCCAGCAGGTCATCCTCTGTCTCCTCTTCTTCCTGGTCATCCGCGCCGAAATAGCTGTAACGGGGTATATCTAATTTTATCTTCTTGTCTTCCGGAAATACAGGTGTAGTAACGCTGAAGTAAAGAGAAGTATCTTTCTGCAGTTTTGCTTCGCCGTACACAAAAGGTTTTATTTCAAAAGAATTCAGGAAATTATTCATGGCTGTTGTTTCCTGCCTGCCGTGTGCCACCAGGGTGTAATAATGCGGCCCCTGTATGATGAAGCGGGTACAAAAAATGGAGCCGCCCTTATCCCTGAATTTTGCATCCAGTGCCGGATAGCCTTTATGATTGGTTTGCCTTCGGTTTATTTGTGAATCAATGAACTCCGATGCCATAAAACTTTCATTGAGCAGGCTCAGGTCAAATGTATCTTCTTCCGCAAACCGGTAATTGTGAATGTCCGTCCTGATAATGCGGTATTGCGTTCCGTTTGCTTTATCCTCCGCATCATACACCTGGCTTCCGTTATTATTAGTAAATGGTTCATGCGGCAGATCCACTGCAAAACCTCCGTAGGGAGGAGAATACTTTTTCCAGGAGGCTGGCTCCGTTCCGTTCTTATATTCTTTCAGCTGTATGCTGCCGAAAAATTTTGCCGCCTCATCCCCGTTCTTCACATAGTCACCATTGCCGCTCATTTTAAAAAAGATGATTTCAAAAGGCGTGACGAAAATATTATAGCGTTGCAGGTCGCCACGGCGGGTGCGGTTGGTAATGTCAAAGCCTTTGTACCCATTTTTAGAAATACTGGTTTTAGAAATGATCTTGCCAGGAACATTTTCGTACAGCAAGCTGTCAATTTTTTTGCTTACAACCTCCGTGCTGTGGTTCCACATCCAGGCATTGGTCATAATGCGGGTCACCATGTAGTAGCTGCCGTTTGCCATGTCGGCAAATTGCTTTTGATCCAGGGCAAAAGTTAAGCTGAACTGGTTCGTCAGGTTTTGTCCATAAAACTTTCCGGGTATATCCACTTTAAAGAAAGCATCATCCGCTGTTTCTGTCCTGAATGTAACCGGCACCCTTATTTTATCAACAATTTCCTTATCCCGGCTGGCCCTCTCTCCCATTTTAACAGGGCGAAGTTTGTATCCTTTTTTGCGGAGCATTTCAATTACACCTCTTTCGCCGGGTAAATGCGCTGCGCCCACGCCTACAAATAATGCGGATCCTGATTTAAGAATTGAATCGATTGAGTTAGCCTGTATCTCATTCCTCTTGTATAAAAATTTCTCATCAAATGCATCGGAAACACTGTTGTATTTGTTAATGGAATCAAGCAGGTCCAGGTTACCGGTGCGGTAAGCATCCTGCAATTTATCAGCGCCATACTCATCCGCATCTTCATAGCTCTTCTCTTTCTTATTCTTGTCTTTTGCCGCATCTTTATATGCTTCCATCATCAGTCTCATGCTTTCGCCATAATCTTCCACACCTGTAACTTTCTTGCCATATTTTTTACCGCATTGGAAAATATACATATCGAGATAGGTGTCTTCTTCAAAATCACTGGCATCATTACCATAAGTGCGGTACAGCAGGCTGTTGATGCTGGAAGAATTGCTGAACAGGGCCTGCTCAATCTTGTGCTCATATTTATTGACCTTAAGTGTATTGATGCTCAGGTAATCGTTCGGAATCGCCAAATAATTAGCATAGGCTCCGGAGTAAAGGCCATAACCAGCATCACCGGTAAAATCATATTTATCCATATCATCCTGCCAGGTTTCCGGATTGGTTTCCAGCGCCACCACCTGTGCATTGCGGATGGCGATATAAAACGAGTCGGGCAAATGAAAAGCCAGCTTGCTGCTGACATGCATTGTACCAATCAGGTGCGACGGTTTTTTTAATCCATTGCCGGATATTTCCCACAAAAGGCTGGGATATTTTTTGTCTTTTATCTTAGGCTGTGCTTGCACAGGATGAAAGCAAAAAAAGGAGATAAGGATTACTGCAATATGCTTCATATAGGTTGGTGTGCCCGATAGCTACGGGATGGTATGATGATTTTTATTGTAAACAAATGTAAGATGTCCGGGCACTATCGAAAGCATAAAATTATTTTGAATGCCAGCCATTTAGACCTCACTTTCCACTTTTAAAAGAATTTGATAAACTAAACGGGATTTTGGAGCTGAATAGCGTACTTTTGCCCGCTTTAAAAGCAGTCGCTTTGACCCAACCCGGCGCCGTAAGGCCGGATTAGGACAATCACCTGTCAGGCATCCCCGCCGGTTTGCGTCATGAGGCTTCTTCTTTAATAAACCCAGCATACTCATGAAGCTATCACAATTCCGATTTGACCTTCCGCTCAACCTTATCGCCCAAACCCCAACCAAACGCCGTGAAGATGCCCGCATGATGGTGGTACACCGCCACACAGGGGAAATTGAAAACAAACATTTCCGTGACATCATGGAGTACTTTGATGATAAGGATTGTTTTGTGGTGAATAACACCAAAGTATTCCCGGCCAGTATGTATTGCCGTAAGGAAAAGACCGGCGCCAAGATTGAAGTGTTTATT
>CAYHPA010000239.1:0-3969 GCA_964358155.1 uncultured Chitinophaga sp. | reverse complement strand
CAACCGGGAGCAGATCAGGCTTTCTAAAAAAGGACAGCGGAAAGAAAAGAAATCAAGCCTGGGGAAAATGATTACAAAGGATGAAGCAGAGCTTTTTGTGGATAGATATGAGTTTCCTGCCACTAAGAGCATTTCCATTTTTGGTAACAGGAATAATATTGCTTCCTACGAAGCAAAAAAGACCAATCCGAACATTATGCTGTTTGGTGCTGATGAGAATTACTTATTGCTGAACGGCTGCTCTTTACAGGCAGGCCGCAACCTGAACCGGATGGATGTGCAAACAGGCCGCAATGTCTGCATACTCGGATATGATGTAGCTAAAAAACTATTTAAGCAGGGAGCTGAGCGATCCGTCAATAAAGTAATACGGGTCAATAATATTCCTTACCGGGTGCTCGGGGTAATGGAAAGCCGGGGTTCCACCTTTGGTTTCAGCCGGGATAATATCATTATTACCAGCTACAACAATGCCGATAGGAATTTTCCCTCCGGCTTTTCCTTTGTGGTGGCGATCATGACAAGCGACCTGATGAAAGTAAAATATGCAATGGGTGAAGCAGAAGGAACTTTCAGGGGAATACGCAAACTGGGTACTACAGAAGAAAACAATTTTGTACTGGACCGCAGCGACAGCATTGCCGAAAAAGCAATGAACAGCCTGCGGTTTCTTACGGTGTCCGCCACGGTAATCGGGCTTATTACCTTAATAGGCGCTGCCATCGGCCTGATGAACATCATGCTGGTGTCTGTGTCTGAACGGACCCGGGAGGTGGGCCTGATAAAAGCGATTGGGGGGAAAAGCAAGATGGTAAGCCGTCAATTTCTGCTGGAGGCTATTATCATCAGTGTGTTGGGCGCCCTGTTTGGCATAGCGTTGGGCGTGATGGTTGGCAATCTTTTTTCCATTGTTTTAAAAACAGGCTTCGTTGTTCCGTGGAATTGGGTCATTTACGGCATCATTATCTGCACCGCGGTGGGTTTACTGGCTGGATTGTATCCTGCTTTGAAAGCAGGAAGGCTAAACCCTATCGAGGCATTGCGGTATGAATAAACTATTACCAAAAGGCAGCAACCGTTTGTTACTCAGGCTGAATCGCGGTCAAATTATTTTAGCGGAAGTTGCTGCATTTGAAAAAATCCTTAACTTGAAGCCCCCTTCCGGGAAATTTGAAGGAAGGGGTATTTTTTATCAACTTTTTCATTAGCATTGTAATTCCGGAATAAGGATTAGTATTAAACATTTAAAACCAAAAAACAAAGATCATGGCAGAGATTAAATCAACTGCATCAGTTAAGGCTACATCTGTTCAGCCCAAGAAAAGCGGCAATGCCATTTCGTGGCTTGCACCTGTTGTTTGTACCATCGCCGGTTATTTGATCTGGCGTTACATTTTCGGAAATCCAAGTGGATTTGAAGTAAAGGGCAGTGGATGGTTTTGGCCCAAACATGACAAACCTACCGGAGCATTGGCTGGTATCTATATGGGAGGGATTATCGTTCCTATCCTGGTCGGTATGTTCCTGATGGTAGTTACTTTTTCCATTGAAAGGTACCTGACCATCCGTAAAGCGCTGGGTAGCGGGTCTATTTCAGATTTTATCCGCAAAGTACAATACCATCTGGCCAACCGTAATATTGATGCTGCATTGTCTGAGTGCGACAAACAACGTGGTTCAGTAGGTAATGTAATGAAAGCCGGTCTCCGCCGCTATAAGGAAATGATGAATGAAGGGGGATTGAATACTGATCAGAAAGTAATTTCTATTCAAAAAGAAGTAGAAGAAGCGACAGCCCTTGAATTGCCGATGCTTCAGAAGAACCTGGTATTCCTTTCCACCATTACTTCCGTAGGAACCCTGGTGGCCCTGTTGGGTACGGTAATGGGTATGATCAGGTCGTTCAGCGCCCTTGGTCATGATGAAGGTGGCGGCACGAACACATCAGCGCTGGCGATTGGTATCTCTGAGGCCCTCTATAATACAGCCCTCGGTATCGGTACATCGGCCGTTTCGCTGATCATGTATAACGTATTTACAACAAAGATTGACTCAATAACCTATGGCATTGATGAATCCGGGTTCACATTGACACAGAGCTTTGCATCGCTGTATAAATAAACAGCCAACGTACAGTTTTTGTGTATGGAATCCAGGAATTTATTCATCTCAATTCTAAATTTTTTTAAAAATGCCAAGTGTTAAACTACCGAGAAAGAGCACAGATACGGATATGACCCCCTTTGTGGACATAGCCTTCCTGATCCTGTCCTTTTTCATCATGGCTACCAAATTCAAACCACCTGAACCCGTGGAGATAAAAACACCCGGCTCGGTTTCATCACAGGAACTCCCGGATGATGATGCGGTGTTGATAACCATCGATTCAATAGACCGGGTTTCTTTTGCTGTGATTGCACAAGAAAAAGAAATAGCCGTAGATGTGCTACAAAAAATAAATACCAGCAGAACATTGAATTTAACTTCAACACATGCTGATAATTACAAAAAGACCTATTCTGTTGGTGTTCCTTTTTCCCAGTTGCCCGCATTACTGGATCTTGAGCCAGCTGATCAGGCTGGTATAAAGCAAGATGGTATCCCTGTATTGGATTCAGCTAATAATGAATTGATATGGTGGATATCCGCAGCCAAAGAGGTATATCGTGACAGGCAACGGCCACTCAAATACCTGATCAAAGGTGATGGAAGTTCCAAGTACCCGACATTTGAGGCAGTGATATCTGCATTGAAGAAAAATGACGAGTTTAAATATAATCTCGTCACCGATCTTGAAAATGCACCAACCGGTTCAGCGCTTGATGTAGCTGAACGGAAAGGCATCAAAACAGAAAAATAATTTTAACTATTTAAACCCGCAATTATGGCAAGTATAGATACCGGTGGTGGCGATAGCGGTCATAAAAAAGGACCAGGTGTAAAGAAGGCCAAGAAACTTTCTACCCGGGTGGACATGACACCGATGGTGGACCTTGGCTTCCTGCTGATCACTTTTTTTATTTTCACTGCTACGATGAGCACTCCCAAGGCCATGGACCTCCGTATGCCCAAGGATGTGGATGATCCGAACAAGCAAAATGAGGCCAAAGAATCAGGCGCCCTTACCATTATGCTGGGCAAAAGCAACCAGGTATATTATTATGAAGGAAAACTGGATGAAAGTGCCAGCAATTTCAAGCAAGCAACCTGGAAAGAAATAAGGGATGAGATCATAGATAAGAAAAGAAGAGTGATGGAGGCACACAAACATGATTACAACCAGCCGGACAGTGAATGTAAAAAGCGGCAGGAAAATGCTAAAAAAGCAGATGATCCTGATTGGGAAAATGCCTGCCTTGACCGTGACCTGGTAGTTATCATCAAACCTACTCAGGATGCCACCTATAAAAACACCGTGGACATACTGGATGAAATGAAGATTAACGTAGTAAAAACATACGCTATGGTCAAAATCTTCCCGCAGGAATATGAACTGATCCAGGCCACAGAAAAAACCAACCCGAATATTAAATAGACCCGTCGGGCACTATGGAAACAACATTAAAAAGCATCTAATACAAAAGCTTAACTAATGGAAGCCAACAAAATACTGTCAGCCGACCTTCTGGATATCCTCTTTGAAGGAAAGAATAAGGACTACGGGGCCTATGACCTCCGCAAGACCTACAACAAACGGATCCTCCGGGCCCTGCTCATTACTGCAGCCGTGGCCCTGCTGGCTTTACTGGGTTCTATACTGGCCAGCAATGCAAAAGGCACCGGCAAGACCAAGAAAAAAATTACGGAAGTAAATCTTGCAGATATCAAACAGGAGGAAAAGAAAATAGAACCTCCTCCTCCTCCGCCCCCTAAGCAGGAGCCTCCTAAGGTGGAAATGAAACAGTTTACTCCTCCAATTGTGAAAAAAGATGAGGAAGTTGAAAAACCACCTCCGCCAGTTGAAGAATT
>CAYHPA010000238.1:0-4031 GCA_964358155.1 uncultured Chitinophaga sp. | reverse complement strand
AAGAAGCTATGCTTCATTCGACTATCATCCCATAGGTTTCCGGGAAGCAGACATTGTGAAGATGGACATCCTGCTGAACGGGGATAAGGTAGATGCCCTTAGCGCACTGATACACCGTGGCCGGGGGCAGGAGTTTGGAAGAAAACTTTGTGAAAAATTAAAAGAGCTGGTTCCCCGTCAGCAATTCCAGATCGCTATACAAGCGGCTATCGGTGCCAAAGTAGTAGCAAGGGAGACTATATCTGCCATGCGGAAGGATGTAACAGCCAAATGCTATGGCGGTGATATCAGCCGTAAACGTAAACTGCTGGAGAAACAGAAAGAAGGTAAGAAACGGATGAGGCAGATAGGTAATGTGGAGGTTCCGCAGGAGGCGTTTCTGGCTGTACTGAAGCTGGATGATTAAAAATGAATTATTGATTAATATCAGCCATCTCAAATGTATTTTTTACCGGGAAAGGCGATAAGACGGTAAGTAAATAGTTATTAGAAATCAATACTTCCCGCCTTTCCGTCTTACCGGCTATTACTTATTAGTGACTTTTAGATAGTTTGTAATTTGTCCAGGTGAATAAGAACATCTACTACATAAAAGAGTTCGGTTCCGAAGAAGCCAGGGATAGTTTTCAGGCACAGATTGAAAGCATTTTTGAGCGGAACGATTTCACTCCCATTTTATATCCACGGGTAAATTATCTTTCAAGGCTGTTTTTTTTGAACAGGTTCGTCAGTTCAGTTGCTGAAGGTTCTGTTGTTTTTTTTATACACCCATTGTATTCACGAACAAACCGGCTGCTTCTTAAACTGCTGCTTCGCAAAAAATGCAAGCCAGTTTGTGTGGTATCGGACATTAACAGCCTGCGGTTCACAACTTCTTTAAACAAGGAGATCAAATACTGGAAGAAGCTGAAGTATTTTATTTTTCAGAATGAAAGGATGAAAGAATGGGTGGAAGGGAGGGCAGGTAAAAAGACTTCCGTGAACATTGGATTGTTTGACCTTCTATTTAATGTTCCAAAATCAGAAAGAAAGAATTCAAACCAGGTAGTATTTGCCGGAAATACAGAGAAATGTCCTTTTATTAAGGAATTGCATCGGGTAAAAGATGTCCAATGGTCAGTGTATGGAGATGTGCCTAAAAAGAAAAACGGAAACGAACAACAATTGCTGGAAGGTTCTTATGGTTTGATATGGGAGGGAGAAAGTGTTGAAGATATTTCCAATTTTGGCGGACAATACCTGCGGTGGGTAAGCCCATTGAAACTGTCTAATTATCTTCTTCACGGGATGCCCGTAATTACACATACCGATGCAGCAACGGCAGCTTTTATCAGGCAAAATAATATCGGCTTTTGTATTTCTTCCCTTCATGATATAGGATATGAGATTCAATCCATATCGGAAACACAATACAATACAATGGCTGAAAATTGCCGGCGAATTTCGAAGCAGGTATCGGAAGGTTATTTTACAGGTCGGGCAATTAAAAAAATATTGGATGAGATTAATGTCTCATAATAGTCCTATTTTTTCCCGTTGAACAACTTCCTGATCAGTTTAAAAGGATAAAGGATGAAATGTCCGACCTTGTAGGTAACAGTGCCTGCAACAAATCGTTCCCTTTCTCTCAGCACATTTTCATAAACATATTGTCCATTAAAAAGACTGCTGTTTATTACAGGAAGTATTGAGTCGGATGCAAGAGCTACAAAATAAAGCGCTTCTGTATCAGTGGCTGGATTAATAGCATCATAATCTCCTGCATACATAGTCAGGTTGCCCTGCCGGGGGGCAGTTATCAGGGAGGAAAGGGTCGTCTGCTGTTTCAGCAATTCTATATTTCGGAAATATTGGTTCAAAAGTCCTAAAAATTCGTGTTCATATAGCTCTTTAACATGATGAGGGTTATTGTTCCCAGTATTATCGCTGTATGTTTTTTTATTGGGAGTGGAAATAATTAGTAATCCGCCCGGCTTTAGTACATTTTTTATTGCGCCTATCATTTTTTCCTGCTCCGCCACATGTTCAATAGTTTCAAAACATGTCACCACATCGTAGCTTTTTTCAGGCAGGCAGATATTCTGTGCATCCCCGGTAAGGAAAGCCAGGTTCGGCTTTTTATAACGGATAGCTGCCTGCTGTACGACTGCATCATCTATGTCCATACCTGTTACATGTGCCGCCTTGCCGGCAAGCAGGTTAGAGCCGTAACCTTCACCACAGGCAATATCGAGTACTTTTTTATTTTGGACAAGATCAAGGGCTATTGCATAACGATGTAAATGTTCAATGGTTGTTTCATTGAAAACATGTAGTTCTAATCTTTCTCCTGTTCCTTTTTTTTTCATGTAATAAGTTATTCAACTTTATTTATTTCCCATTTCAGCAAAGGCCTGACAACGCCCGGAAGATCGCCGGGGCTTTTCCCCCTTGCTGTATTTTCAGTGAGAGCATCCTGCACGGTAAAAAAAGAAATATCCTTTTCATGAAAATGAATGACATGCTGCTGGTGATTGAAGATAGCACAACTGATAAAATAGCTGCCGGTATTCATCATGTTTTCCGGTATCCATGCAATGGCGGAATAGTTCCCTTTTTCATGCGGCTGATCATAATATGGGGAGCTTACGCTGTGCGTATCAAACACATTTATCCCATCCTGGTTGAAAACATTGTAGCCCGCCCATAAAACATGCCCGGCCTGCAATACCTCATACTGCATTTCTATGCCAATTTTTTCATCTGCTGTGAAACTATCTTTATAGGATCCATTTTGCCCACGCAGCCGGACTGTTTTTAGCTTCACTGTTTCATTTCCTGTAAGCTGGCCAGCGGATCGATTACCAGCCTTCTTTACAATTTTTTCAGCATAATAACCAACTACTTCAGTTGCGCTCCCTGTTTTTATTATTTTGCCTTCATTCAGCAGCACAGCTTTGTTACAAAGACCGGTGATGTAGTTCATATTATGACTGACAAACAGAATGGTTCTTCCATGACCGGCACTCACTTCCTCCATCTTGCGGATACATTTTTTTTGAAACTCAGCATCACCCACGGCAAGCACTTCATCAATAAGTAAAATTTCAGGTTCCAGGTGTGCGGCCACAGAGAAAGCAAGGCGCAATTGCATGCCACTGCTGTAATGCTTCAGGGGAGTATCAATAAATTTTTCTACGCCACTGAAATCAATGATGGCTTCAAGCTGTTTATTAATTTCTGTTTTTTTCAATCCCAGTATTGACCCGTTGAGATAAATATTTTCCCTTCCCGAAAGCTCCGGGTGGAAACCTGTACCTACTTCCAGAAGGCTGCCTACCCGGCCCCGGATATTGGCTGAACCGGTAGTAGGTGGAGTAATGCGGCTGATGATTTTTAGCAATGTGCTTTTTCCGGCACCATTGCGGCCAATAATCCCAACTCTTTCTCCCGGCATAATATCAAGATTGATATCCTGCAGCGCCCAGAATTTTTCATTCTTCTTTTTGTGGGCAGAAAAAGTATTTTTTATGCCGGCCGTAATTACATCCCGCAATGAAATGTATGGTTCGACAACTGCCAATTTGTACTGTTTGCCCAGGTTTCGTATTTCAATGGCAGGTTTCATTATGCTATGTCAGCAAAATATGCTTCTGTTTTTTTGAAAAAATAAATTCCTGATAGCAGAACAAGGAAAGTGCTGGTTAACCCGATGGCAATAACAGTTGTGTCAGCAATGCTGCCGGCAAAACCTGTTCTGAATAATTCAATAGCTGTGTTTACAGGATTGATGGCTAATACATATTTAAGCCACGATTGCTGAATGGACTGCAGCGGGTAGATAATCTGCGATGCAAAGAACAACACCTGCAGCAGGAAAGGAATGGTGTAACGAAAATCCCGGTATTTTACATTGAGCGCTGATAGAAAAGCACCGGAGCCAAATGCTGCAATAAGGATTACCAGTATACCTGCAGGAAAACACCATAAGGCAGACCAGTAAATCGGTTGTTTATACAGGATGCAAATAATAAGGAACACCAGCAGTCCCA
>CAYHPA010000237.1:0-4033 GCA_964358155.1 uncultured Chitinophaga sp. | reverse complement strand
TGTATCAGGTAAAACAGGGCAACTGCTGATGTGGCTACTACCACGACTGTTCTTAACTTACTCGTTACCTTAATGATCCGGTACCTGTAAATGAGGAACATGATGAGGCATACCAGCAATGTAAGCGCTACGGCCTGCACCGGCAGTCCGGGATAGGCGAAATTATACATGGCAGAGATGGAGCCAACAAACAGGCCTTCAAATATGGCATACACCGGCGCAAGGAATGGCGCCCATTTCATTTTAAACATCATCACCACTGCCAGTGCCAAACCTCCGAACACACCAATCATCATCAATGGTTTCGGGTCACTGCCTTTGTAAAATTGTGACCATGCCAGAAGGGTGGAGCCCATCATCAACAGGGTCAGTACACCAAATTTGTTCATGGTGCCTTTCATGGTCATTTCTTCGCCGGTGGCGATACCTTCCAACACAGTTCCCTGAAATCTTTTTTCCTGAAATACAGGATTGCTTGATTTAAACAATGCCATAGTTTTTTGTTTTAAGAATATAAAATTAAGGAGAAATGATAAAATAAAACTACCCGTTGGAGTAGTTAATTTATTGAAATTAGGTTTTTGCCCCAGAGGGGCAATATATTGGTAGAAAAATATTGTTGCTATGCGTTTAAGCCCCATCGGGGCGACATGTTAAAATATTTCGCCCCGATGGGGCTCCGAAAACATAATATATCCATTCTTTCTACCAATATTTCGCCTCTACGAGGCTATTAAAAATCAACTCAGCCAATGTATAAACCTGTTAATAATGGAACCTGACAAATGCTTCCATCGCAGCATAATGTGTGAGGCCAAGGTCAGCATACAGGTTAGCTGTTGCCGCATTTCTTTCTTCGGCCCGCTGCCAGAACTCCCTGGAATCATCGCCCTGGAAGGGCACCATGTCTTTTTGCGACTGATGTATAAAAATGCCGAAGCGTTTTTTCAATACCTGGTCGGGGCTCATCGGAATGGCCATCTCTATCTCTTCCATATTCCATTCCTGCCAGGCGCCTTTGTAGAGCCAGAGCCAGCAGTCATTTATCCATTCATAATTGGCGGATCCCTTTGCTTCCTGTTTAATTCTTCTCAACGCTTCCACCACCACATTAAAGCAAACGATATGTGTGCCATGCGGGTCAGCAAAATCGCCGGCGCAATACACCTGCTGTGGTTTTATCTTGCGAAGCAACTCCATCGTTATCCTGATATCTTTCTCACTCATTGCTTTTTTCTCAATGGCTCCTGTTTCATAAAACGGAAGGTTAAGAAAATGTATGTTCTCGTCTTTAATGCCTACATAACGGCAGGTGGCTTTGGCCTCGCCCTGTCTTATCAGTCCTTTGATGGAACGGATTGTTGGGGTGTCCACCTGGTTTGATTTTTTTCTCGCCAAAAATCTTCTTGCATTGACCAATATCTTTCCTGATTTGCTGGTATCAATACCTGCAATCTGTTCAAAACCTACAGCGAAATCAAGGAACCTTGTAACAAATTCATCGGTCACTGCTATGTTACCAGATGTTTGATAGCCAACATGCACATCATGTCCCTGGTCGTGCAGGCGCTGGAAAGTGCCTCCCATGGAAATGATATCATCATCCGGGTGAGGGGAGAAGATGAGCACTTTTTTCGGGTAAGGAGATGAACGTTCGGGGTGGGTAGGAAGATTTGCTTCCGGTTTGCCACCGGGCCAGCCGGTGATGGAGTCCCGCAACATATAATACACCTGCAGGTTTATTTCATAGGCATCTCCTTTTTCCACCAGCAGGTCGCTTAATCCATATTCGTTGTAATCGGTATTGGTTAAACTCAGTACCGGCTTTTTTAATTTCAAAGCCATATTCACCACCGCTTTCTTTATCATCTTCGGTGTCCATTCGCAATCGCCGGTAAGCCAGGGAGATTTGTTGCGGGTTAGTTCAGCAGCGGCAGTATCATCTATCACAAATGTTACATCATCATGATTCTGCAGGAGTGATGCAGGCACCTGTTCGGTATCATCATCTTCCACAGCTTTTTTAATAACCGGGGCTTTGGCGCTACCCCATGCCATCAGGATTATTTTTTTTGCCTGCAGGATATTGCTGATGCCCATGGTGATGGCAAGGCGTGGCACCTGTGCTATATTGGCAAACTCGTAAGAGTTGGCAATACGTGTGGAATTATCCAGTGTTATCAATCTTGTTTTGGAATAGATACCCGAGCCCGGTTCGTTGAAACCGATATGGCCATTGTTACCTATGCCTAATATCTGCAAGTCTATTCCGCCGGCATCTTTTATCATCTTTTCATATTGCCGGCAATGTTCTTTGATGTTTTCTTTTGTAATCTCTCCGTTGGGGATATGAATATTCTTTGGGTTGATGTCAATATGATCAAAAAGATTGGTACGCATGAAACGGTTGTAGCTCTGCAGCGCATCATTATCAATCGGGTAATATTCATCCAGGTTGAAGGTTATTACGTTTTTAAAACTCAGCTTTTCTTCCCGGTGCATCCTTACCAGTTCAGCATATAATGATTTGGGTGTGGAACCGGTGGCGAGGCCGAGAACTGTTTTTTCTTTCTTCTGGTCTTTTGCTTTGATCAATGCGGCGATCTGTTTAGCGACAAATGCGGAGCCATCATTTAAGGAAGGGAAAATTTTTACAGGAATCTTTTCAAAACTATCAGACAGGTCAACCGGGGCTGTTCGTGGGGCCATTAAGTTGGTTTGAGCGGTAAAGATAAAAAAATGTGGGGAAGGAGGCTGCGGGTTTCTGCGGGCACGGAATCTTGTCACTCCGACGAAGGAGGAGTCTCAAAGACAACAGATAGGCAAACAAACATTAGATTTTGAGATGCCTCGTTCCTCGGCATGACAAGACTCGAAGTCTCAATTATTTCCTTTCACTTCTGTCGCTGTCGGCCCATCCACCTCTATCTCATCCACAAACAACCATGCCTTGTTACCAGCGCCGGGATTGCCGGCAGGTATCTCACCCCAATTGGTTGCCACGACTTTTATATAGCGATAATAATTGGCTTTAAATGCCATCATCATTTTCCCTTTGCCTGCTCCGTCTTTGCTTTCTTCTCCAAAGGAGTCCATTCGGACAAAATCATCCGTCATTTTTAGTGAGTGCCATGTCTGTCCATCGCCGGAGCCAAATACTTCTACTGTTAGTGGCCGCCATATCCAACTGGATGGCCGGTTGAGTGCATTTACCACAACAAGGCTTACGATCTGCAACTCACCCAAATCAATAATGGCTTCGCAATTGGCTCCATTGAAACCCACAAACTCTTTTGTTCTTGCAAACCCCTTTTCATTGATAACGCCGTTCACTAATGTAAAAGCGCCATCGCCGGGGTATCTATCAGATGCAGGATTGGTGAGAGTGATTTTTTTGCCGGTGGCTTTGTTGAAGTGAAAATATTGGGATTTTATTGGAAAAAGAAACTTAGCTTTTTCAACAGTTGAGTCAGATAAAAGTGTCCAGTAATATCGCCCAGTTTCACTAATTAAAACTTTAATTGAGTCTATGAAAATAGGGGTCATAAATTTTTTGCTAAACCCAGATGAATATTTGTGTAAAAATTCTCCAATAAAATAATTCTTTTCTTTTCCGTATAAGAAAAATTCTAATGCATTAAAATCTGCAGTTGGCTGAATTTTTGTTTTCAAATCAAAATACGCCTTACTATAATTCACTTTCCAAAAATCATATCTCTTAAACTGTACCATCAATCTTTTTTGGAAATCATTCCAGTTCTTATCTTCTTTTTGGCTCCACAATACCTCACTCAACGCACTGATACGGGGAAAGAGCATGTACTCCACTTTCTTTGTGTTTTTCATGTATTCCGTCCACATATTGGCCTGTGCGCCCAATACATGTTTGGCCTGCCCGTCATTTAATTCTTTTGGTACAGGTTCATATGCATATACTTTTTCAATAGGGTTGTAGCCGCCGATGGTGACACTGTCCTCATTCTCACTTTGTGTATGGTCAAAGTAAACCGGGTTGCCGGGGGTCATGATCACA
>CAYHPA010000236.1:0-4040 GCA_964358155.1 uncultured Chitinophaga sp. | reverse complement strand
TTTTCGCAGAAGGATTTGCAATACCTGCCGGCCGGACCAAGCCTTGGGGCACTGCTCATGCAGTGCTTTGTGCAAAGGATGTGGTGCAGGAGCCCTTTGCCGTTATCAATGCAGATGATTTCTATGGAAAAAATGCCTTTCAGAATGCTGCGGCATTTTTAAATATTGGGTGCAACAAAAATAACTATGCTATTGTTGGCTATGACCTGGTACGGACATTATCCGAACATGGAACAGTAAACCGCGGTGTGTGTGGTCTTGACAGGGATGGTAATCTTGCTACCATTACGGAAAGAATCAATATTGCAAAAAAAGACGGTAAGATTGTTTGCGAGGACGGGCTGGAGCCAGGAGAGCTTTCATCCGCCACCAGGGTTTCCATGAATTTCTGGTGTTTTGACAAATCTTTTTTCGCTTATACGCAAAAACTGTTCGGCGAATTTTTGGAGCAGTATGGTCAGGAACTAAAATCTGAATTCTTCATCCCTATCGTGGCCGATCGCTTTATAAAAGAAGGCGGAAAAGTGGAAGTGATACCAACAACATCTTTGTGGTTTGGCGTTACCTATAAAGAGGATGCGCCATTCGTGCAGCAAAGCCTGAACGAACTTATTAAAGCAGGAGAGTATCCGGATAATTTGTGGAGATGAATGTCCCTCAATAAAAAAACTATCCGTTTTATGGATAGCTTTTTTATTATACAAGATGTTTTTTATCAATCGCCTTTTACCATGAACACAAAGTCCAGCATCTTATTTACCTGTGCCTGTCTGGCCATTCCTTTTACAGAGGACCTTGCGGGTAATTTCACTGACAGGTAAGCTGTATCTTTTTTCAGTTCATCAATCGCATCAAAGATGTATTTGGACTGGATGGCAAATGCCACACCTTCCGATTCTGTTTCTTTGGTACTCAACATGCCTATCACTTCTCCATTATGATTAAAAACGGGCCCGCCACTGTTTCCGCGGTTGGCAGCAATACCTAACTGGCAACTGAGGGTGTCTCCATTAAAACCGGTGCGGGCACTCAGGTATCCTTCGCTGTACACAATATCATTGCGGGGATAGCCTAACGTATAAATTGGTTCTGCCACATCGCTTACGATTTTACTGATTCCATAGGGAAGTGAAACAAGAGATTTAAAATCTTTGTCTTCAATTTTGAGTATCGCTATATCCTTTGCATTGTCCCTTTTTAAGACAACAGCATTGAACTCTTCCCCTTTACTATTGATAACAACGATATTTTTTGAGTTGCGGATAATATGGGCATTGGTGACAAGATAGCCCTTGCCGTCAACCAAGAAGCCAGTGCCACCTGACTTAAACTGGATGGGTTTGCCACTTTTCTTTTTATCGGTTTCCAGTTGATTCTTGATATTCTTTACAGCTTCTTTCTGAGCGGATTGTTCTTTCTTGATCTCTATTATATCCCGGTTCATTTCCTGCACATTGCTATTTTGTTTCGGGGCCAATGACCATACGAGCAGACTTATAGTAAGCGTAGTGATGCCTGCGATACCCGCTGCAATAGCAGCCACTCTTTTATATCGTTTCCACAGATAGACTACTTTGGCTTTACCCTTCAGCTTCATGGAGTCAATCTTACCCTGTTCGGTCAGGTCGGTATGCGTATCATTCAGGGAAGACCTGAAGTTCTTTCGTTCGCCAAAATGATTCAGTTGCTGAAGAAACAAAGTATGTTCCACCACCAGCTGATCAATTTCAGCGCTGGTTTTGCGGAGGTTCTCAAAATGTAATCTCTCATCCGGGGTCATTTCACCACGGATGTATCGCTCCACTGTGTCAAGAATTTTAATATCATCCATCACTTACCATTTTTATATTGCTCAAAAAATATCTTTTTCAATCGCATCAGGCATTTGTACTTCTGGTTCTTGGCATTGTTGGCATTGGTATATCCAAACATACCGGCTATTTCCTGCATGTTCTTTTTTTGCAGGTAATAAGCCTCAATCAAACTCTTGCAGGGCTCTCCAAGATGGCTGATGGCCTGGTCCATCATATCAAATTCGGCATTTCGCTGCTCATGCGCTTCCAGGTCATCTTCAACAGGCACCGTTGTCTCCATACTATCACCTGGCGATGAGAACCGGTTTTGCAGTTGCAATCTTTTGAGCCATAACCTTCGGGACACCGAATAGATAAACGTTTTTATCTGGCAGTTCAGCTCAAAAGTTCCCGACCTGGCCTTTTCATAAAGAACTATCATGGATTCCTGAAAAATATCCTTAGCATCATCTGCTGAGCCGCTGTTGTTGATTACCAGGCTTTGGATCGTATTATAGTTTTCCCGGTAAATGGTCTCAACGGCCTTTTTATCGCCATTAGCTAATCCTTTCAGTATCAGGCTTTCGTTATTCTCTTGTTTCACAAATCCATTATTTAATACGGGATTTTAAAAATAGTAACCCCTGCCCGAAAAAAAAATTTAAAAAACGGGGTTACCTTTTTCTTTTTTGGGAATAAACAGCGAAATATTTCAACAAACAATCCAAAATTTCAAAAATGAAAAAAGTACTTGCAATTGCATTCATCGCAGCTACAATGGTAGCTTGCAACAACAAATCTGACAAAAAAACTGGTGGTGAAGATACAGCTGCTAAAGCTCCTGATACCGCTGCAGTTACTACTCCTGACACAGCTGCTACTGCTACACCTGATACAGCTGCTGCAAAAATGGACACTACTGCGACCAAGTAAGAATTTCACATGGCAAGCAATCGTTAGAGGCCTTCCTGTTCACAGGGGGGCTTTTCTTTTATTCCTCATTCCACACTGTAAAGATTACCTTTGCCGGCTTACCAAAATAATCATCAGTGAACACATTTGAAGCGTTGGGTATCGAAGAAGGTCTGCTTCATTCCATCAAAGCATTAGGTTTTACCCAGCCAACTCCCATACAGGAAAAAGCCATCCCCGTTTTGTTGCAGGGCACCAAGGACTTTATCGGACTGGCCCAAACCGGCACCGGCAAAACAGCGGCTTTTGGCTTACCCCTTTTACAGCTTATCAATAAACAGGACCGTTTTCCCCAGGCGCTGATCGTTTGCCCTACCAGGGAACTATGCCTTCAGATAACCAACGACCTGAATACCTTCAAGAATAAAAAGGAACATATTGCCGTTACGGCGGTTTATGGGGGAACTTCCATAACCATGCAAATAAGGGACCTGAAAAAAGGAACTCATATCGTAGTGGCTACCCCCGGCCGGTTGATAGACCTGATTGAGAGAAAAGCCATCAACCTGGATAAGATTCACTATGTGGTACTGGATGAAGCAGACGAGATGCTCAACATGGGATTCAAAGATGATATTGAATTCATTCTAAAGAACACACCCAACCGTCAAAGTACCTGGCTTTTCAGCGCTACTATGCCCGCCGAAATACGACAGGTGAGCAAAAGGTATATGGACAAGCCTTTTGAGATCACCATCGGAAAGACCAACGCAGGGGCCGCTAATATCGATCACCAGTATTATGCTACACAACACCATAACCGGTATGAAGTATTGAAGCGGATTATTGATTTCAATCCCGGCATTTATGGAATTGTGTTTGCCCGTACGAAGGCAGACACACAGGATATCGCAGAAAAACTGACAAGGGAAGGATATGATATTGATGCCATACACGGCGACCTGACACAGCAGCAGCGGGATAAAGTGATGAGCCTTTTCCGGGATAAGAGCATTCAACTACTGATTGCTACGGATGTGGCAGCAAGAGGTATTGATGTAACGGGCATCACCCATGTTATCAATTACGAATTACCCGATGATGTGGAAGTGTATACGCACAGAAGCGGACGTACCGGACGGGCGGGCAAAAGCGGCATTTCTGTTTCTATCGTTACACCAAAAGAAGTGTACCGGCTGCGGCAGATAGAAAGAATACTGAACGGCAAGGTGCATAAAATGGATGTACCTACCGGTAAAGATGTTTGCCGGAAACAATTCTTTCATTTTATTGATAAGATGCTGAGTGCAGATATCAGTCACGGGCAGTATGAAA
>CAYHPA010000235.1:0-4060 GCA_964358155.1 uncultured Chitinophaga sp. | reverse complement strand
CTTATTATTCTTACAGTTTTTAATAATAAGAAAGGCTGCGCCCAGCACAAGAATCAGTATATACGGCGCCCATTTATATAATTTGTTGCTCACTGTCAAACATTTGGCTAAAAGTATAGAAAAAGTTGACAGGTTAATGTCTTTCCTCATTCACAGACAGGCCTATCAACATTTCACCCTCTCAACATATCAACTTACCTTTGCCCGCTCTATGGCGGAATCAAGAACAGTGGCGTTTCACACACTCGGTTGCAAGCTCAATTTCTCAGAAACATCTTCGCTTTCCCGTATGCTGGAGACCGAAGGATTTGAGAAAAAAGAGTTTGACGACATGGCCGATGTGTATGTCATCAATACCTGTTCCGTTACAGATAATGCGGATAAAGAATGCCGGCAGCTGGTTCGGCGCATACAACGAAAAGCGCCGGAGAGTTTAGTGGTGATCACCGGTTGCTATGCACAATTAAAACCAAAAGAGATTTCAGAAATACCCGGAGTGGACCTGGTACTCGGCGCTGCCGAAAAATTCAATATTGCTCAACACATCAAAGAACTATCCAAAGGCGATTCAGCAAAGATCTGCAGTTGCGATATTGAAGAAATATCTGATTTCCATTCATCCTGGTCCGTAAATGACCGCACCCGTACTTTTTTAAAAGTGCAGGACGGATGCGATTACAATTGTTCTTTCTGCACTATACCAATGGCCAGGGGAAAAAGCAGGAGTGACAGTATTGCTAACGTAGTTGCCAATGCTGAACAACTTGCGGCAGCCGGTGTAAAAGAAATAGTACTAACAGGAGTCAATCTCGGTGATTTTCGTACCGGGGATAAAGAAAATTTCTTTTCGCTTGTTCAAGAGCTTGAAAAAGTAGAAGGCATTCATCGTTACCGCATCTCTTCCATTGAGCCTAATCTGCTGACAAATGAAATAATTGAATTCGTTGCCGAAAGCAAAAAGTTCATGCCGCATTTTCATATTCCGCTGCAAAGCGGCAGCAATAAGATACTTGGCGCCATGCGCCGCCGCTACAAAAGGGAATTATATGCTGAAAGAGTGACGCTTACTAAAGCATTGATGCCGCATTGTGCTATCGGTGTTGATGTGATCGTTGGTTTTCCGGGAGAAACGGATGAAGAATTCAAAGAGACATTTGATTTTCTTCATTTACTGGATATTTCTTACCTGCATGTGTTCACTTATTCTGAAAGAGATAATACCCATGCCATTTCTTTAAAACCAGTTGTACCAATGAACATCCGGCATGAAAGGAACAAGACCCTCCGCAATCTTTCTTATATGAAAATGCAATACTTTATCGGGCAGCATGTGGGACAAACAAGGAAGGTTTTATTTGAAAATAATGAGAAGAACGGGATGATGGAAGGTTACTCCGATAATTATATCCGCATCAGCACTCCTTACCGGCAGGAATGGGTGAATGAGATTGTAGAATGGAAGATTTAATAATTCCGCTTCTATTCTCTAATTTTAAGCCATGGACATAACGGAAATACTCCGGCAAATTGACTCATTTAAAAAAGAAGCTGAAAACCTTCAGCCTGTAAAACCTGAATTTGAAAGGGCTTTCTGGGAGAAATTCAGATTGGAGTTCAATTACAACTCAAATCATATAGAGGGGAATACACTAACTTATGGGCAGACTAAGCTTTTGCTCTTATTTGACAGAACGACAGGCGATAATAAGGGGAGGGAAATTGAGGAAATGAAATCCCATGATGTGGCACTTAAAATGATTACTGAGATTTCAGCAGACAAAGAAACCCCTCTTACTGAAAAGCTTATCAGGGAAATAAATGAGCTCATCCTTGTCCGGCCTTTTTATAATGACGCTATTACACCGAATGGACAACCAACCAAGAGGCTCATTACCCCAGGTGAATACAAAAAACAGCCGAACTCGGTTTTGCTGCCCGATGGCAGCATGTTCTATTATGCTTCGCCCGAAGAAACTCCTGCTTTGATGGGCGACCTGATTGAATGGTATAACCAGAATAAGGAAGCTACCCATCCTGTCCGTTTAGCAGCTCTCATGCACTACAAACTGGTTCGGATTCACCCATTTGATGATAGCAATGGAAGAACAACCCGCCTGATAATGAACTTTATTTTAATGCAAAATGGGTATGCACCGATTGTAATAGAGAGTAAAAAGAAAGATGAATATCTGGCTGCTTTAAACAAGGCTGATGTGGGGGACATCAGTGCTTTTGAAAAATATATAGCAGATGTATCATTTAAATGGGAAGAAATATTTCTAAAGGCAATGAAAGGAGAAAAGATTGAAGAGGAAGGTGATTTAGAAAAGAAAATTGATGTATTAAAGAAGAACTTGTCAAGCGAAAATGAGATTGAAATAAAAAAAGAATTAAGTACAATAAAAGATTTTACTACCAAATATTATATCCCTTTTTTAAAGTTTTTTGATAATCAGCTTGCCAAACTTGATCAGTTTTTTTTCGAAAGGCACATACTTATCCGAGGAAGCAATCTAAGCAGGAAATACAATTCTTTAAATAGTATCGAACAGTTCTCATCTGATTTCACAAATGTACTATTTCATTCTTCAAGTCTTAATATATCTTTCACTCATAAAGGTCTCAAAAAAGCTGGAAAAAGAGAATGGGGACATACGTCTGAAGTTTCCATTATTTGCAAAGAATATGAATATCGTATTGAGTTTGCAGGATTAAATGAAAAAATTACGAAACAATATCGAGATCCCTTAACTATCGAAGATTATTCTTCTTTAATTGAAAAAGTTATTAAAAAAGAAGTATTAGAAATAGAAAAAAAACTTTCATCTTAAATATAGTGGAACGTACTGGATTCGAACCAGTGACCCCTACTCTGTCAAAGTAATGCTCTAAACCAACTGAGCTAACGTTCCGGTTTGTCCGCCGAAGCCAAGGCGGAGTGTAAAATTAGGAATTTTCAACTTTCTTTTCCTGCCCGTGCAACTTCCTTATTTTTCATTTGTCTTTTATTAATATGAAACCTTACCAGGTAACCATACAATTTGAAATGAGCGACGAGTTCATGGACTTAGTGCCGCCGCACCGCACTTATATCAATTATCTTATCAATAAAGGAACGATTGACCACTATGCGGTAAGCATGGAAACACAACGGGCCTGGATAACACTCAATGCCGAAGACAAGGAAGAAGTGGAAAAACTGCTGAAGAAATCCCCGTTATTCAAGTTCTGGAACTTCGAGATTGATGAGCTCTTTGTGCTGGATGGCCAACATTATCGCTTACCGGCAGTTCAACCCAATTAGTTTTCAACACATAGTGGGGTTACAGGGCACACTGAGATCAACTCTGTGCAACTCATTTTCTCAGTGCCTCTGTGTTGAAATAACCCATTTGGGTTTCTGCTTCATCACTCTTTTATAAATAGGGCAACTGACAACATGTGCCCCCGGCAGGTAACCGGCACTCATTAAAAATTCGTTGACGATCTCGCCTCCTGTAAAACGAAATGTTATCTTGAAGAGCTTCACCCATTCCTCTTTTGTTTTGGGATGATGCTTATCCAGCCAATTCTTAAATGAACCTATTTCTTTTTGAATCGCTTTTATACATTTTGCATTATGCACCGCCGCTTCAATCTTCAGCCGGTTGCGGATGATCCCTGCATCCTGCATCAGCTTTTCTTTTTTCTTTTCCGTGTAACGGGCTACTTTATCAATATTGAAATCATCAAAGGCTTTAAAGAAATTATCCTTTTTCTTCAGGATCGTTTCCCAACTAAGGCCGGCCTGGTTTATTTCAAGTACCAACCTGGCAAAAAGCAGGTTATCGTCATCAATGGGAAAGCCGTATTCATTATCATGATAGTGCCGGTGAACGGTGTCCTTCCCGGCATTCAATACAAATTCGCAATAAGTAGTTGCCATACAATGAATTTAGGCTGAAAATAGCGCAAAATTATTTTGTCTGAAAAGCGCTGCAGCCCTATCTTTGCCGTCCCGAAAAAGGGAGTTTAGCTCAGCTGGTTCAGAGCATCTGCCTTACAAGCAGAGGGTCGGCGG
>CAYHPA010000234.1:0-4073 GCA_964358155.1 uncultured Chitinophaga sp. | reverse complement strand
GGATGGCCCGCCAGACTGATGTATGATAATCTTACGAAGATCGAAGTCTGCCACGATAGAATTAGAAACTCCGCCCTGCAAACTAAGGCTCTTGGTAATAGTGATGCTGTTTACTGTACTCTGCAACTTATGTTTTACGGCACCCGCCAGCACATAGCAACCGGGTGTATTACCGCTGGCATCTGTATCAAAGTCAAGAACAAAAGTAATAGTGCTGTATGTCCGGCCCTGCAGGCTGAAATTGCCAAGGGTTCTTGTAGAACCGTTCTGATACGCATTAAGATCTACTGTCGTTTTAGTAAATCCCTGTACGCTCTGCCCGTCCAGCTTAATATCGCTGATCGTTACAAATGCGCCGGATACCGAAGCATCATCAATAGGTGCATCCGTTATTTTAATGGTTGTGCTTGCCATAGTTGTATCGTCGGAAGCATCCTTCTGGCATGATACTAAGGAAAGGGCTGCAATAAAAAATGATATTGCAATAACCGCAGGGTTATTTTTCAGGCGATTCGTTTTCATAATAAAAGTTTGGATGAATAAAACTGGTTTACGAATTTTCAGTTTTCAAATAACATGCCAACGGGAAAAGCAATTGATTTTTTCAAAATCATGCAAAAAAGTATTGCACTGATTTTCAGCATACTTAGCATTTAAAATGTGCAAAACTAAAATAGAAGCGGATTAATTATTACAATTCGGTGAAGAATAAAAATATCAAGTAGTATAATCCAAAAGCTGAATTACTTCGTATCAGTTTTGAAAATAATTTCGCCTTTAGAATAAGCTACAATCATTTAATACGACTGGGGGTATCCTTTCCACTAATCAGTGTTTCAGCGCTCTTTGCAATAGCTCTGATAATTCTTGTCATATTATCCATATCAATCCGTCTCACATCATCACAGGGTTTATGGTAGCAGGGCTCCTTATCATCACTGCACATAACAGTGTGGGCAGGTATCCCTTCCTGGGCAAAGGTATAGTTGTCTGAACGGCCAAACAGGTTGTCGGGATCGCTTCCCTGTTCCTGCACTTCCACCTCATCTCCTTCCAGGTTTTTATTAAGTATCTTAAACAGGTCAGAATAGTTAGAACCGGTTAGCATAAATGCGTTTTTTCCGGTTGCATTATGCATGCCGATCATTTCAATATTGATAACAGCTTTAATAGTTTCAGGCTTTATATAATTGATAAAGGCCTGTGAACCCAATAGTCCCAACTCCTCTCCGGCAAACAGACAAAATATTATCGTCCGTTCATTATTCCGGCGCATGGAAAAATATTTCGCCAGCTCTATAACTGCAGTTGTACCAGAAGCATCATCATTGGCCCCGTTAAAAACTCCAACTCCCCCGCCATATAAATCCATATTGACATGGTCATAATGTGCAGAAAAAATAACGGCCTCATCCGGATGGCTACGTCCTGGTATCATCCCAATAACATTATACAAAACTGTATTTATTAGTTTTTGATTGGGTGTAATTGATAAGGTAACAGGTTCATCACTCCGCCTTGTCAACAGGATATTGGATGCTGGTGTTCCTTCCGGGACTTTAATATTCTTAACTGCCTCTGAAAAAGAGATGCTGTCAGGAAGTATAACTTGTATCAGTATATTTTCAGCCCTGCTCCAGTTTCGGTATAAAATTGAGTCAGCAACCGGGGGAAAAACCTGAAGGATAAAAAAATCATCTACGCTAAGGGATGAAAGGTTTAATGAGTGAGAGAAAAAGTAAACCAGACTGTCATGTAGCTTATTCCCGTTCCATTTTACATTGGCAAACCCAACTCCGTCCGACAAAGAAGTTCTGAATGGCTGATAAAAAGTCTGAAAGCCCGGGAAGGGCTCTAAACCATAAGAAGTAAACTGGTTACTGATAAATTCAGCCGCTTCTAATTGCTCTTTCGTGTAATTGACACGGCCCCCTAATTTATCTGAAGCCAGGTAGGTAATTGTTTTTTCTATTGACTCCTTGCTGATAGAGTCATTAATTGTTTGTGAACTACCTCTACTGGAGATAATGACCGTTAAAATTAAAAAAGTCAAATACAGTCTTACTGCCATGAGCTAAAATACTGCAATTTGCTAATTTCTTTTTACCTGCTCCCGCTTCGCTGCTGCCCATATCCCCTTCTCACATGATTGCCGCTACCGGCACTCTGCGATTGAAAATTACGTCGTGGCTTAAAAGAGGACTGCTGCCGTTGCTGCTGAACAGGCGCAGGTGCTGCTGTATTTGCATTCATCACAAAAGAATGTTCCTGGATGACCGGAATATTTTTCCGAATCAGCTTCTGAATATCCTTTAGCTCATCTCTTTCTTCTGCGCTGCAAAAAGAAATAGCGATGCCGGTATTTCCTGCCCTGCCGGTACGACCGATACGGTGCACATAGGTTTCCGGAACATTCGGCAGATCAAAATTGATGACATGGGTAAGGTCATCTATATCAATTCCACGGGCTGCAATATCAGTAGCCACTAACACACGGAGATTGCCATTTTTAAAATCAGCCAGCGCATCCTGCCTCGCATTCTGCGATTTATTGCCATGTATGGCGGCTGCTCTTATATTATATCGTTGCAGTATTCTTGCAATTTTATCAGCACCATGTTTGGTACGGGCAAAGACCAAGGCCGATACAATGGCTTTATCCTGTAATAAATGGATGAGCAATTCCGGTTTCTCCTGCTTGTTTACAAAATAAAGGCTCTGCTCTATCTTATCAACAGTAGATGCTGGCGGCGTTACTTCCACTTTGGCAGGATGCGTTAATAATACATTCGCCAGTTTTTGAATTTCAGGCGGCATGGTGGCCGAAAAGAAAAGTGTCTGTCTTTTTGCTGGCACTTTAGCGATGATCTTTTTTACATCATGTATAAAACCCATGTCGAGCATACGGTCTGCTTCATCCAGTACAAATATTTGCAGCTTGTCTAAGCGGATATATCCCTGCGTCATCAGGTCCAATAAACGGCCGGGAGTGGCAATCAATACATCCACTCCCCTGCGCAGGGCATTGGTTTGGTTCAATTGTGATACGCCACCAAAAATAACGGTGTGGCGGATGCCGGTATGTTTTCCGTAGGCAACAAAGCTCTCACCAATTTGTATGGCCAATTCCCTTGTTGGCGTTAATATTAATGTTTTGATACCGGGCGCCAATGGTTTTTGTTCATGCAGTATCTGCAGGATAGGAATGGCGAAAGCGGCTGTTTTGCCGGTGCCTGTTTGGGCGCAGCCCAGCAGGTCTTTACGTTGCAGCACCAGCGGTATGGCCTGTTGCTGAATGGGTGTTGGAATAGTGTATCCTTCTTCGGCAACTGCCTTCAGGATAGGTTCAATAATAGATAATTTTTTAAAAGCCATGATAGGTTTTTATGTTTAAATCACAGATAATCTGTGTATGGAGCTGGCTAAGATGTTGTAGGTTCTGAATCAGCGAAAGAAAATTGCTAGTACCACCGGCTTACAACCTGCCGTGACATGAGTGGAGTAGAGTGCGAAGATAGGGTTTTATTTTTAGGAGAGGGAAAATAAGATAAAACCCTCCGGTAGAAACCGGAGGGAACAACTAAAAAACACTAGCTTAATGCTAAGTATTCATTGGAACGAACGTCGTTGAATCGCCCTTGTCAATGCTTCGTCGAGCTCAGCATGACAAGAGCGACAGTATCATATAGTTAGTCGGGTTTCTTCCCGTCTAAAAAAGTATTAATGGTGCTGATGGTTGATTGATTTTTGTCGTCGGTCTTTACTTCGTAATTACTGTAAAAGTTTTCGACCTGGGAATTGCCAGTATGCAATTCCATGTTGCGGCGGATATAGGCCGGCACGGTTTCAAACTCATTATTGGGGTCAGCAGCGTTAACGTTGAAAGACAAGTTTCTCAACTTGTGCAATCGCTCTGCCGCCCTACGTTTTTGTTCTTCAGTTTCGTCCCGCATTGCGGGATCCTCAACCTCAGGAAACAAAGGTGTCTGAGCCTGATGGGCCAACGGCATATCCGCCGCCTGGATGTCATCCCTTTCTACAAGTTGCATTTGCAATTCGAGGAGTTCTTCCTG
>CAYHPA010000233.1:0-4099 GCA_964358155.1 uncultured Chitinophaga sp. | reverse complement strand
CGAACCGCTGTAGCAGCTTTTGCAGAGCTGAGCCTAGCCACTCGGCCACAGGACCTTTTTATTTCATTTGACTTGATAAGACCTTTTGATTGGCAGCGAAAATAAGATATTTTTGTCAATTGGGTTTAGTCCAACACCGTTAAACAAATACTATGAGTCGTATAGCTGAATCAGAGTTGATCATTAATTCCCGTGGGGCTGTCTATCACCTCGATCTCCGTCCTGATGAAATTGCAGGCACCGTTATCACCGTTGGGGATCCCGACCGTGTACGGGAAGTAAGCAAGTATTTTGATTCCGTTGAAGTAAAAAGACAACACCGGGAATTCATTTCCCATACCGGTTATGTCGGTAAAAAAAGACTGACCGTTCTGTCATCCGGCATCGGGCCAGATAATATTGATATAGTAATGAACGAACTGGATGCGCTGATAAACATTGATTTTGAAACAAGGGAAATAAAGAAAAAGTTAGGTTCTATCAATATCATCCGCATCGGCACATCGGGTTCATTGCAGACGGATATTCCCGTGGACAGCTTCGTGGCCTCCACACATGGATTGGGTGTTGATAACCTGCTGAATTTTTACCGGCATGAGCAAAATGATGAAGAGTTGCAACTGCTTCATTCTTTTGTCACCCACACACAAATACATGGACAGATAGGCAACCCGTATATCAGCAGCGGTGCCGGTTCGCTTATAAAACATTTTGTAAAGGATTTTCACCAGGGCATCACCGTTACCTGTCCGGGTTTTTATGGACCGCAGGGAAGGATATTAAGATTAGGTGTCCGTAATCCCGAACTGGTGAACCGTCTCACCGATTTTCGGTTCGGTCAGCACCGCATCACTAATTTTGAAATGGAGACATCGGCTATTTATGGCCTGGGAAAATTACTGGGGCATCATTGCCTTGCCATCAATGCCATTGTGGCCAACCGGGTAAAGCAGGAATTTTCAAAAGATGCAAAAACAACCATTGAAAACCTGATATTAAAATTTATTGAAACATTTGCGGATAATATCTAATGAAACTGAACTTTTTTAAATACCAGGGAACCGGCAACGATTTCATTCTTGCGGACAATAGAAAGAATGAATACAGTTCGCTTACACAAAAACAAATCCACCAACTGTGCGACAGGCGGTTCGGCATTGGCGCCGACGGGGTGATGCTGTTGCAGGAAAGAAGCGGCTACGACTTTGAAATGAAATATTACAATGCCGATGGCAAGGAAGGCAGCATGTGCGGCAACGGTGGACGCTGCATGATAAAATTTGTTTACCATCTTGGCATACACAGGGAAATGTATAAATTCCTGGCGGTGGATGGCATGCATGAAGCGGAAATTGATACGGACGGCATTGTATCCCTGCGGATGAAAGATGTAAGAACCATCCGAAAATTTCATAACGATTATATACTGGACACTGGTTCGCCGCATTATATCAAGCTGGTGAACCATGTAATGGACATGGATGTGTACAAGAAAGGATATGAAATCCGGCACAGCAAGGAATTTGAAGACGAAGGCATCAATGTGAATTTTGTGGAGCAAACGGATGAACCGGACAAGATCATCGTCCGCACATTTGAGCGGGGTGTGGAAGATGAAACACTTTCCTGCGGCACAGGAGTAACGGCTGCCGCCCTTGTTTGTTACCACAATGAGAACGGATTTAACGAAGTGGAAGTAAAAACATTGGGCGGACAAATATCCATTGAGTTTGACCGCATAGATGATAACCGCTATGAAAATATCTGGCTCTGCGGACCGGCAGAAAAAGTTTTTGAAGGATCAGTAGAAATATAATTATGACTGGCTATTTCACTATACCGGAGATCACACAGCAACTTCATTCAGCTGAAGAAAAATTTAGTACGTTTTGCTCCTCGCTAACGGATGAACAATTCTTTCATCAGCCGGAAGGGAAGTGGTCGCCGGCACAGCAGGTAAAGCATCTTATTATTTCAGCGGACAGAACCCGGCTTGTTTATGTGCTCCCAAAGTTTGTTGTCCGCTGGTATGCAGGTAAACCCAACCGTCCATCACGCAGTTATGATGAACTGGTGGGCAAATACAAAATGAAATTAGAACAGGGAGGAAAAGCAAGCGGTCGTTTTGTGCCCAAACCAATAGCAGCCAGTTATGGCAAAGAAAAAATGCTTGGGCAATTTATAAAATCAATGGACAAACTGGCCCACGTCATACAATCAAACTGGAAAGAACCGCTGCTGGAACAATACCTGGCTCCTCACCCATTACTTGGTAAAATAACTTTGCGGGAACTTGGCTACTTCACCATTCATCATACTTATCATCATCTTGAATCTATTCAAAAGATGACGGGTAACTCATGACTCACGACTATTGACTAACGACTCTCCCTCCCTTCCCCTACCTTTGCTTGCCCGCCAAAATAAAATGAAGGCGGAACGCCGTGATCCAGTACTTTAAAAATATTAGTCATCAAACGATAGAGATTGACAAGGCTGAAATTGGCACTTGGGTCAATGTATCACCACCGCTGAAGCAGGAAGAATTTTCTGAATTGTCTTCCGCTCTCGAAATACCTATTGACTTCCTTACCGACTCACTCGATATAGACGAAAGAAGCCGTTTTGAAGAAGACGACAATGTAAAACTTATAGTCATCAAAACACCAACAGAAAACAATTCGTTTAATGAAAGTGATGCTTATTATATCACTATTCCCATTTGCATCATCCTTACCCACAACCAGATCGTCACCGTCAATTCATTTGACAACCCGGCCATCAAAAAATTTCTGAACACTTTTCAGAATCGGGACACAAGGCAGAAAAACATGATGGTGCTGAAAATTTTTGAAAAGATCACCCAGGCATATATGGAGTACCTGAAGGAGATTAACCAGCGGCGCAACCTGATGGAACAAAAACTATATGCCAGCAGCCGCAATGAAGAACTACTGGAGTTGATGAAGATCCAGAAAAGTTTAGTGTATTTCGTAACAGCCCTCAAGTCTAATGAAATGCTGCTGATGAAGATTGCCCGCAGCAATTTTCTGACGCTGAATGAAGATGAAAAAGAATTGCTGGATGATATGATCGTTGACATCTCCCAGGCGCTTGAAATGGCGAATATCTACACCAATATCCTGAGCAGTACGCTGGATGCATTTGCCAGCATCATTGCCAACAACCAAAACCAGGTGTTGAAGAGGCTGGCTGTCATCACCATCGTCCTCACCTTTCCTGTTCTGATAGCCAGTTTATTCGGCATGAATGTGCCCAGTGGATTTGAAAAATCTTCTTACGCTTTCTATATCGTTGCTTTTCTGTCACTCGGCATTGCCCTCATCATCGGCTGGTATTTTTTCCGCAAGAAAATCTTCTGATGCCATGTTCAACCTGAGAGTTTACGGCGTTCTCATCAATGCTAACAAACAGGTGCTTGTCAGCGATGAACTGATCCGTGGCAGCTATATCACCAAATTTCCAGGTGGCGGACTTGAATTTGGCGAAGGCACCAGGGATTGCCTGAAACGGGAATTTAAAGAAGAAATGGACCTTAAAGTGAAAGTAGGTGAACATATCTACACTACGGACTTCTTCCAGCTATCCGCTTTCAATCCGGAGCACCAGATCATCTCTATTTATTATTCTGTGAAAGCGCTGGAAGATATCCATGTGCCGCTTCGGAATAAACCTTTTGACTTTGATGAAGCGCAGATGAAAGTGTATGAACAAACAAAAGAAACAGAAACCTTCCGCCTCGTTGACTGGACTGATTTCTCTGAAAAATCAGTCACATTGCCTATTGATAAGGTCGTTGCACAAATGGTGAAGGAAAAATTCTAATTATCTCCCATCGCTGCCTTCTTCATTTCCGCAGCTTGTTCATGCCCCAGGTATTTTTCAATCCGGTGATGAACGAAATAGATGACAGGCGTCAGTACAAGTGCCATTATAAATTTATAAATATAGTTGCCGATGCAAATAGTCATTACAAGGTTCAGCGTCCAAGGGGTTCCCTGGCTGGATGAAATGCGGGGGCCGATATAAAAAGCGATGAAAAGAACAACAAAACTATCAACCAGCTGTGAAACCAATG
>CAYHPA010000232.1:0-4100 GCA_964358155.1 uncultured Chitinophaga sp. | reverse complement strand
TTTGCTGCAATGTTTCTACAAAACGTTGTGCCGCCCGCCATGGCCCCAGTGTGTGTGAGCTCGATGGCCCCACGCCTATTTTAAAAATATCAAATACCGATATGGCTTCGTGTGTCAAAAGAATGGTTTGAAACAAAAATACTACTTCGCCATTCAACTATGCGAAAGCTTCGTTGAACGAAACATAATAAAACAAAACCCCGGCAATGTTGCCGGGGCAAAGCAAAGCAGATCGTTTCGGGTTAATTAACATCTATCAGGTTGATCTCAAAATAAAGTATGGTGTTCGAGGGTACGGAGCCAAAGCCGGTGCAACCGTATCCTAGTGAGGAAGGAATGATGAGTTTTATACTGCCGCCTTCCTGTATCAGGGGCAATCCCTGCTGCCAGCCGAGTATTACATCACCCAGCCGGAATACTGCATCGCTACTGGTATGATCGTCAAAAATTTGCCCGTCAAGCCTTTTACCAATATACCTTACGGTAACAGTGGATGCGGTACTCGGTGTGGCCCCGCTGCCGGGAGTAATGACCTGGTAAAACACCCCGCTGCTATGCTCGGTGGCAGTAATGCCATTCGCAGAAGCGTAAGCGAGAATAGCAGACCTTTCGCTATCAACGGTTTTGTTATTGCAGGCACTGTCCTTCAGGCAACTGCCATTCATAAAAAGTAAAAAGGAAAAAGAAACAATTAAAAAAACATTTTTCATCTTACTATGTTTTAATCAGCATAAGACCCTGTAGCTGGTCATTTTGCTGCAAGCATACAAAATTTATTGCCGGTCTTTCCTGCTCAACAGTTCTTTATAATGCTGCTCATTCATATCCCAGCGATGCCGGGCTGAAAAAATAACCACAAAAACCACAATGAGCAAAGCCGCTGCTATGAGCACAAGGATCAATGTAGGTTCTTCTTCACTTCTTGCCATATCGGCCCTTTTGTACCAGCCTGAAAAAAAATTCAGGAAGATTGCAATCACCAGCACCACGGCCAATGGAAGGCCCACGGATAATTGTTTCAGCACTTTTTTTTTCCGCAGGCGGTTGACCTCCCAATAAGCAATAAAAGCCTTTTCCTGTTCTGTCAGCATAGTTCATACAAAGGTAAAGTACAAAGGGCAGTTCCGCTTGCGCCGCCGCTTCAAAATATCTATCTTACAGCTCCTAATTATCCAAGGCTTTGAAATTAGCTCCCCTGCTGGCACAATATCTTTATACGCATAAGCGGCTTGATCTGCCGGGTATCGGGAGTTTTGTGCTCCACTCCACCGATGTGGACGAACCAGACAATAACAAGCAGGGGAAACCCATCCGGCCCGAGGATATCCATTTTGATAATAACCCCGGATTGAAAGAGGCACCCGACCTTATACAATTCATTGCCGGGCAAACGGGGAAGATAAAAGCCCTTGCTGCTGCCGACCTGGATTCTCATTTAAGCATTATTCAGCAATTCTTAAACATTGGCAAACCCTTTTTACTGGAAGGTATTGGCAGCCTGGTAAAAATAAAATCAGGTGAGTATGCTTTTTCTTCCGGAGATGTTTTATCAGAAAAACTGAAGGATTATACGGCAAAGGAAATATCGGCCACTTCTTCTACCGAAGAATCTTTTTCTGATTATAGAAATATGCTGAACCCCCGCAAAGGAAAAACAAACTGGAGAAAACCGGCCGTTATGCTGCTTATCCTCGCCGGAATCGGGTTGGCAGTATGGGGTGGCTATACTGTTTATAAGATAACCACAGCAAAAAATAAATCAGGTAAACCAGAAAACAAAGAAGAAATAAAGAGAGAAGAAACCACATTACCAAATGATTCTCTGGTAAAGCATGTGGATACTGCCAATCAGTCTGTTCAGAAAAATCCTTCTCAAACTGTTCCTTCAGGCAGTTTCCGTTTTGTACTGGAAATAGCCAATGCACAAAGGGCATTTGAAAGATTCGGCCGTTTAAAAACTTTTCAGTGGAATGTGCAGATGGAAACAAAAGACTCCCTTACTTACACATTGTTTATGATACTCCCTGCATCAGCAGCCGATACGAGCCGCATTCTTGATTCACTTACCCGGCTGAATGGCCGCCGGGTTTACATTGAGCAATAAAAAAAGAAACACTGCTGTTTCTTTTTGGGAGGTCCGAGCGGATTCGAACGGGGCCTTCCTACCATTTAATTGAAACTCCGATAAACTAATGAATTTCAAGTCAATGCAAATTTCAAAACGACTTCCACCGACAATCTAAAAATCTTTAGATTAGCTAATGTCTCTGAAACTACACCTGTCTGTAAAGAACTGATTAAAAATACAAATTTTTATGGAAACCCAAACTAAAAACCTGCTAGCTCCCTTGCAGCAATCGAAAACTTTCGAAGGCAAAATCGATGCCCATGTTTTTTATTTAAAAATAACATTAAAACCCTAAACATTAAAATTTACAATAGTTTGAGATGCTCAGTAGCGAACAGAACCCTGAAGAGTGCGACCCTTCGTTACCTCAGGGTAAACTGCACAGACGATGATAGCAGCAATGCAGTTTGGCTAATAATTATATTCCATAACATCACCCTTCGACAAGCTCAGGGTGACAGTCGTTTCCCCTTCCCTATCTTTGTCCCCTAACGAAACCCCACATGAACCTCGAATTTAATAAGAACGAAGATGTATTAAAACAAAGCCTCGGCGAAATGCGCCGCAGGCTCGAAAAAATATATGAAGGCGGCGGTAAAAAAATCATTGAATTATAGACTTCCATTGTCTACTTCTTAAATCCTATCCTATCCTATCCTATCCTTTCCCTTTCCTCCCATTTCTTTTCTTTCTGTTTTTCATCCAACATATTTTCTAATGCTTCGTAAATCTTATTTAATTGCTGGGTGTGGCTGCCCGTAATGGTTTTTAAATCTTTGATCTGGCTGGCAAGCTCCCGGTAGTTTAATGCAAATTGTTTTAACTCTATAAAGGCCCTTACAATGGCAATATTCATTTGTATTGCCTTTTTACTTTTTAAGATGCTTGCCAGCATGGTAACCCCATGTTCTGTAAAAGCATAAGGCAGGGTTCGCCTGCCTCCCCAACTTGCCATCACAAATTGTGATTTCAAGTGGTCAAATTCTTTTTGGTTAAGCTGAAACATAAAATCTTTGTGGAAACGATCTCTATTTCTTTTAACAGCCTTATTTAATGCCCTTGTTTCCACGCTATATAGTTCTGCAATATCAAAATCAAGCATTACATTCTGCCCCCGTATTTCGTAAATAAGATTTTGGATAATCTGTAATTGCATCAGGAATAAAATTTGAGTTATTGACAGCTTATCACAAATTGTGATAAGCTGTCTGCAATAAAAAAACCTTTTGCCGAAAGGCAGCATTCTCTCCTACAGCAGGCAAGCCCTATCTTTGCCCTCTAACGAACTGCACATGAATATAGAATTCAACAAGAACGAAGACGTACTGAAACAAAGCCTCGGCGAAATGCGCCAGCGATTGGAAAAGATATATGAAGGCGGAGGTAAAAAAGCTATTGACAAACAAAGAGAGAAAAACAAACTTACTCCCCGTGAGCGGATTGATTATTTAATTGATAAAGGATCTTCTTTTATTGAGATCGGCGCTTTTGCCGGTTATGATATGTATACCGAACAGGGCGGCTGCCCCGCAGGCGGCACAGTAGCGGGTGTGGGTTATGTAAGCGGCCGCCACTGTGTGATACTCGCCAACGACCAGACGGTGAAGGCGGGTGCATGGTTTCCCATCACTGGTAAAAAGAATCTTCGGTTGCAGGAGATAGCGATGGAGAATCATTTGCCGGTTATTTATTTGGTGGACAGCGCCGGTGTTTTCCTGCCGATGCAGGATGAAATATTTCCCGACAAAGAGCATTTTGGACGCATCTTCCGCAATAATGCCGTGATGAGCGGCATGGGCATCACTCAAATAGCTGCTGTGATGGGCCCCTGTGTGGCAGGTGGTGCCTACCTGCCCATCATGAGTGATGAAACATTGATGGTGGAAGGCAACGGTTCTATTTACCTGGCCGGGCCTTACCTTGTAAAAGCTGCTATCGGTGAAGACATAGACAATGAAACCCTCGGTGGTGC
>CAYHPA010000231.1:0-4140 GCA_964358155.1 uncultured Chitinophaga sp. | reverse complement strand
CAGAGTTTCCTTCCACATACCATTTGCCAAATGGAATGGTTTCATTTTTCCCTGGATTGGCGATTCTGTACCGCACATTCACATTCGTATTCGGTCCGTATTTAAAATAATTGTTGACAATATTATAATTGCCCCCTTCCCCTGCATAAATATTATTAGACCCCCAATTGTAAACAACATTATTTCTGTAGTCAACAAACTCAGTTGGCGTATGACGAATACCATTGAATCTCGGGCAGCGATTGTTGCAGTGTGCAAACAGGTTGTGATGCGCCGTTAAATGCAGACCGCCCCAGATGCCACCGAAACCATGGTGTTCCCAGTCCTTATCACCCGTTTCAAAATGATACGAATAGTTGAGCGGTTCGGAAATGATATTCCACTGCAGCGTAGTACTGTCCCCTCCATAAACAGAAAAGACTTCATCGGTACTCCAGCTCATACTGCAATGGTCAATGATGATATTTTTTCTTTTAAACCCGCCAAAAGCATCATCGCCGCCGCTGCCATCTACCATACCTGCCTGGCTCTGATATTTATCACCCATACGAAAGCGGAGATAGCGGACAATGATATTGTCACCGTCTAATGAAACAGGTTGATCGGCGAGACAAATGCCATCACCGGGCGCCGACTGGCCGGCAATGGTCACATCCCCTTTAATAGAAAGTTTTTTTTCAAGGTGGATCGTTCCGGATACAGCAAAGACAATGATACGTTTACCCTTTGTTTCAACGGCTTCGCGGAGACTACCGGGTCCTTTATCATTCAGGTTGGAAACAATAAATATTTTACCGCCGCGCCCCCCAGTTGTATATTTTCCAAACCCTTCGGCGCCGGGAAATGCAATGGCCACTTCATCAGGCAAAGTGACAGACGGCAACTTATTGTGCTGAGCACAACCCAACAACGAAAAAAACCACAATCCATTTAATGCTGTAATTATTTTTTTCATTTCACTATTTCAGACGATAACAAAAAAATAAGGCTGCATCCTTCGGCAAGCTATGGATACAGCCTTAAAAATTAAAAATAAACCATGAGAAAAATCAGTAACCGGGGTTTTGGGTTAAATTAATATTAGCATCCCTTGCAGGTTGCGGTATCGGCAACAATTCTCCTTTGCCGGTAACAAAACCGGTAGCATAACGACCTACAGGTGAATTGGTACCAGCAGCATTGATGGCAGAGGTCAGCCAGTTGGTGCTGGTAGTACCCGAAGGCGTTGATGTCGGTGCTGTTTTATACAGTGAATTAAAATACATACCGCCGTTAACACTCATATTACTGTTGTCGGACGTTGTATTGTTAATTACATACATTCGTATCGGCAGATTATTAGTAAGGCAATAAGAAGGATAAGCGGCCATATATGTAGGATTAACCATTGCTGTAACGGTTGACATCCGTATCATATTTGCACGGCTTTCAGCTATAGCAGTCCCCAATAAATTCCACCTGATGAGATCATATTTCCTGATGCCTTCCCCTCCCAGTTCCAATGCCCTTTCTCTTACAATGGCTTTGAAGAAATCTGATTTGGAAAGACCGGCTGGAATATCAACTGTGGCATCTGCTGTTCCGATGGGTTTTCCATAACCCCTTCTTCTTACCATATTCAACGCATTGTATGCAGCTGCATTAGGTCCGCCATTGATTTCATTTTCTGCTTCGGCAAACATCAGCAGTACATCCGAGTAGCGGAGTATCTGCCATTTCAGACTAAAATACTGAACAGCATCTGTTGGAGAAATAGTGGGGTTTGTTATCCAGTCTCTCCTGAATTTCCCATCTGTTAGATTCGTAATTGCCTGACCTGCTCTTGTACCATTCAGGTTAGTAAAATAAGTTGCGACAGTGACATCGCGGCGATTGTCAGTTGAATCAAAAAGATATAAATAGCTGGGTAACGGGTTTACACTGCTGTTACCGCGATTATTTACCCTCGGACCGTTGTAGTATCCAAGTTTGGTATCTTCTGCGCCTGTCAGCCCGATAGCGCTGGCCTGAAACATCAGCTCCCCATGCGGGTCGCTGATGGCATGTGCACAAACCTGGTCTTTCCAAAGAGCCCTGAAACTTGGATTTAAACTATGCTGACCTGAGTTGATGATTGTGTTACATTCATCTCTTGCAATCTGGTAATAGGTTAAATAATCAGCCCTTCTTTGCATACCGCCGGTTTGGCGCAATGCATACCCGCCCCTGAACAAAGCAATTCTTGCTCTTAACCCTCTTACTGCTCCTTTGGTAATTCTTTCATCTACCTGGTCGCCGATAGAAGTTATTTCACTCTTCCAGGGAACAAGATCTTCGGCCGTTTTGAGGTCAGCAAGTATCTGGTTGTATAAGGTATCCCTGTCAACCCTGAAAGGAAATGGAGTGGCGAGCGCTAGCTCAGAAGCAGGCTGAAAATGCGCAGGAAGGTCGCCCCAGTTGCGGATTGCTTCTAAATAAAACTGGGCCCGCAGGGTCAGCGCTTCACCATACATTCGCTGGAGTTTCTTTTTTTCCTGGTCAGTGCCATTTGTGTACATATCCATTTTGGGAATATTGGCAATACAAATATTGGCATATTCAATTCCCTGAAACATCTGGTTGAATGGGTTGGTGATCTGAGCATTGCCGGATGTAGCGGCATAGCGGGCAATATCCCTTCTGTCATTATCTCCCGCTCCAGTCGGGCCCTGCATTTCATCATTATCCAGCGGGTAGTAAAGACTGACACGGATACCATAACCGGCATCACCAACAAGACGGCTGTACACACCAGCCAATGCCTTGTAAGTGCTGTTGACATCCTTAAACACCACTTCGGTACTTACATCTGTGATGGGCTTTTGATCGAGATATTTCTTGCAACTGCCCAGTAAGAGGAATATACCCAGAACAACAGTGATTTTTACATTAAAATATTTAGTGCTCATATAGCAGGTTTTTAATTGTTATCTGAATGTGGCGTTAATTCCAAAAATGAAACTCCGGCTCTTGGGATAAGCTGAATAATCAAGTCCCGGTGTCAGCGGATTGCTCCTTACACTTACTTCGGGGTCATAACCGCTGTAGCTGGTAATGATGGCAAGATTATTTGCTGTTAAATAGAAACGTATCTTGGTCAGCATAGTTCCCGCCAGTTTTTTGGCAGGGAATGAATAACCGACCGTCACATTATTAAACCGCAGGAACGAGCCATCTTCAATAGCCCATGAGTGAGGATAAAATGCTCCCGCACTTTTCAATGGTTGCCAGATAGTGGCGCTGGCATTTAATGCAGCCAATTGATCCGGAGGTATGCCGAATACATTATTTCCATTTACCCATTGTGCCGTTTGTCCGCTTGGTGTTACCACTTTCCAGCGTCTTTGCATAATGGCCAGCATATTTGAATTATTGCTGTAGCCGTTTGTCAGCTCAATCTTATTTGCATTGTAAATATCATTGCCATAAGAGAAGTTCACAAACAAGCTCATATCCCAGTTCTTCCAGGTGAACTGCTGGTTAAGACCGCCTGTGAACTTAGGTGTGGGGTTACCAATAATTGTTCTGTCATTGTTCAGATCAATCACACCATCGCCATTCAGGTCTTTAAATTTAATGGAACCAGGTTGCACAGGGCCGATGATGCCAACATTGGTAACAACACCTGTCTTTAATGTGTATATCCCAGTGCTGGTATTATAGTTAAAGTCATCTACTTTATAAAAACCATCAGTTACCAATCCCCACATAGCACCTACCGGGTCGCCAATCCTTTCTATATAATCAGTAGGCTGACCGGAAACACCCCAACTGGCTGCCGGGAAAAAGAATTTCTGACCTGTGCCTAACTGCAAAATTTCATTTTTATTGAAGGAAATGTTGAAATTAGCATTCCAGTTAAATCCATCTGTCTTTTTAACGATGGCCGCATTCAACTGAATCTCTACTCCTTTGTTTGATGTTTTACCTATGTTCTGCAACTGTGTTGAATAACCATAAGTAGACGCAATGGGAACATTGAGCAGCAGGTCCTTTGAAGTATTGTCATAAAGATCAATGCTCAGGTTGATCCTGTTTCTGAACAGGCTGATATCAACTCCGTAATTCCTGTTTACAGTTGACTCCCATTTCAAATCAGGATTTACCAGCGAACTGGAGAAA
>CAYHPA010000230.1:0-4198 GCA_964358155.1 uncultured Chitinophaga sp. | reverse complement strand
CTCCAAATCCCAGTTTGCTGCAACTATGGTCCAGCACATCCATTGGCCCGGTGGAGAAATAAATATCAGTAGCAGGGTTTAAGTTTCTGAACACATCCTGCGCTAATCTTAAGTAATCGTTGATCTTAAATGAATCTGCGGAAGTCCCCCCTTGCGGGGGATTTAGGGGGGCTGTCAGCACCAATATTTTATTAAACATCATCTGTCCGGCTCCCCACATCGCATTCATTACTTTTTGCCCCTGTCCGGCATAATCCTTTTTAATTTTTGTGATAACCAGATTATGAAACACACCTTCCACGGGCATATCCATATCCACAATTTCCGGAACCATTGTCATTTTTATCGGGGCCAGAAAAATCCTTTCGGTTGCTTTTCCCAGCCAGGCATCTTCCTGCGGAGGAATGCCAACGATAGTGGCAGGATAAACAGGGTTTTTTTTATGGGTAATAGCTGTGATATGAAAACGGGGATACCAATCCGGCAATGAATAATAACCGGTATGATCGCCAAAAGGCCCCTCCCATATCATTTCATCGTTTGGATCAACATAGCCTTCAATGATAAAATCAGCATCAGCAGGAACTTCCACATCGGGTTGTGAAATGCATTTAACGAGTTCAACTTTTTTCTTCCTTAAAAAACCCGCCAGCATATATTCATCTACATTCTCGGGCAACGGAGCTGTGGCGGAGTAAGCATACACCGGATCTCCACCCAATGCAACAGCCACTGGCATCCGTTTATTCAGTTTTTTGTATTCCGAAAAATGTTTGGCTGAGACCTTGTGCTTATGCCAGTGCATGCCCGTTAGTGCAGGGCCGAACACCTGCATGCGGTACATACCCACATTACGGGAATTTGTATTGGGGTCTTTGGTATGAATAATGGGAAGTGTAACGAACGGGCCACCGTCTTTTGGCCAGCATGTAATGACAGGCAACTTAGTGATATCAGGGTCAATCACTATTATTTTCTGGCACTCCCCTCTCCCCTTTTTTACTTTTGGCATCCAACTGGCAAAACGTCTGAGCTTTGGAAGCATTTTCAATTTATCAATGATACCTTCCTTTGGAGCCGCCAGTAACTTAAAAAGGTCTTCGATTTCTTTGGCCACATCATCAAGCTGAGTCACACCAAGCGCCATGCACATCCTTTTCTCACTGCCATAGGCATTCATCAATACAGGAAATTCATATCCGGTGTTTTCAAATAATAAAGCTTTGCCGCCGCCCGGTTGCTTGCTCATCCGGTCAGTGATCTCCGCCATTTCCAGTTTGGGGTTCACATAGTTTTTTATGCGGAGGAGTTCTCCTGCCTTTTCCAATTCCTCTATAAAGTGCTGCTGATTTTTGTAGGCCATCGCTGCAAAGGTAGTTCAGCCATCGTTAATTAATAAGTATTGTGGAACGCCCCTGATTTTATGTCTGCTATTTGCTGAACAGGCCTGTGTAAGTAATCCCTAATCCGGGTGCATCGGAGTAACTGATTTTTCCAAAATCATAGCCGATACCTGTTGCCAGGTCTTCTTCCAGCAACAAAGGCCCATCCATATCCACATGATCAATAAATGGAAGCAGGTGTGCAATGGCGGCTGAGCCGATAGTAGATTCATTCATACAGCCTATCATTATTTTCAGGTCAAGTTCCCTTGCCCTTTCTATCATTCGCCGGGCCGGTGTTATGCCGCTGCATTTGGTGAGCTTAATATTGATACCATGAAAATGGTCTTTGCATCGTTCAACATCTTTTTCAAACACACAGGCCTCATCAGCATAAAGCGGTAAGGAGGATTCCTTGTATAATATTTTCATTCCATGCCAATCATCTTTAGCCAATGGCTGTTCAATAAATTCCACTCCCAGTTCCTTTAACTGAGGAATCAATTTCAAGGCGGTTTCCACGTCCCAGGCAGCATTTGCATCCACCCTTAGCGTAGCGTCCGTATTTTCTCTTAATGCTTTTACAATCGCAATATCATCGGCCGTACCCACTTTTATTTTATAAATAGGCCATGGTTTTTCTTTCATCTTTGCAAGCATCTTCTCTATACTGTCGATGCCGATGGTATAATCGCAAAGAGGATTTTTGGAAGTGTCGCCGTTCCAGAGTTCGAAAAGTTTTTTTCTTTTCAGTTTACCATACATATCCCATGCGGCCATATCAAGGGCACAAACCAGAAATGGATTTTGCGGAAGCAGGTGATGTAAGTAATGCCAGTAGCGCCCAGGTTCTGTGAAAGCAAATTTTTCAATCATTTGTTTTTTTGCTTCAAAGTCAGCCTGCATTTTCTCCACCGGAATATTATAGTAAGCAATGGCACATGCTTCACCATAGCCTTTTATTCCCATAAACTCCAATTCTACGATAAATGTCGGCTGATGGGTTTTTGTTCCTTTGGAAATGGTGAAGGGGTGGCGGAATTTGAGATTATATATGTATGAGTTAACTTTCATGCAGACAAATGTAGTTTATGCAAATTTTAGTTTAACATCATCTGAACAAAAAAATATTCAAATTATGAGAAAGCTAATCCTTCTTACAGTGTTATGCCCTGTATTTATGCTTGCAAAGAGCCAGCAACCTTCTGCTAACCCCTTTCCAAAAACCATTTCAGTAAGCGGCAGCGCTGAAATGGAAATCATTCCGGATGAGATTTATGTAAATGTCGTCTTGCGTGAGTATCAAAAGCGGGGTGAGACTAAAAAAGAACTGGAGCTAATTAAAACCGATTTCCTGAATGCTTGTAAAGCAGTCAGTCTCCCTGATTCCATCATTAGCATTGTTTCTTATACAGGCTATAACAGTTATTACTGGCTTCGTAAAAAGAAAAAAAATCCTGATATGAATGCAAGCATCACCTATCAGGTCAAATTTTCTTCCAGCAAACAAATGGATGACCTTGTAGAAAAGCTAGATGATGAAGCCACACAGAGTTTCAATATTGTAAACACTGGTCACAGTAAAATGACTGAGTTCCGAAAACAATTGAAAATACAGGCTGTAAAAGCAGCAAAAGATAAAGCCATTTATCTGACTGATGCCATAGGGGAAAAATTAGGCTCAGCGATTACAGTAAAAGAGCCAGAGGAGCCGGGAATAGACAGTTACAATACTAATATAAGGCTCCGGGGCGTTAATACCCTTTCTTCCCAGGCTATCTCTTACTACAAACCCGAAGTAGATAAGGGGTTTGAAGTTGATTTTAAAAAGATAAAACTTCGTTTTGAGGTAAATGTGATTTTTGCCCTGCAATAATGCTGTTGTCGGATGATAGTCAGACGGAGACCGTCAGACTATCACCCTCTTCCACTATGCACCACATATCCCTTTAGCTCTTCATTGAATTCTTTTTCTTTGATGAGGTCCTCTAAATTGATATGCATCCGGTATTGCCAGTAATGCTTGTCATAAGCCGGATTGTTGATCCTTTCTTCCTGCGGGTTCTCCCGGCGAAGGGTTTCACTCATTCCCAAAATATCCTGCATCTGGAAAATGCTCCACATGGCTGGTGAGTACAGGTGCTGTAGTACAATTGCCCGGTTGATCCATGCTTCGCAATACTGCGGCGCATCACCCCACTGGCCAAGAATATTATTGTAAAAATGATGTGTCTTTTCCGGGTTTTCCTCCCACCATCCCCGTATGGTGCTCATATCATGTGTGGAAGGTGTAATGACAGACATATACGGCGCATCATTGGGATGAAAGAATTCTTTTTTCGGGTCTTTGGGCATTCGTTGTATTTCTAAACTGAGGATTCCCAACTGTTGCATCACTTCCGGTACGCAATGAGGCACCATGCCCAAGTCTTCACCACATACCAGCATGTTAGTAGCAGCTTTCAACTGCGGCAGCTTATGCATGGCTTCTTTAAACCAGAAATCATCCTGCCTGTGGTAGAAATAATTTACATACAGCTCTCTGAGTTTTTCCTGCACATGCGGTATCAGGTGCCGGAAGGAAGAAGTTTTTTCCATGGAAATACGGAAATGGAATTGTTCTCCCTGAGAACCTTCATGATCAAATAATATTACATTGGAGATAAGATCATACAAACCAAGTTTCATTTTTTCATTTGTCGCCGTTTCTTCCAGACCGGCGAAATGCGCTTCTATCTGTCGCTGGGTTTCATATTCCGGCAACAGGTCATATCCGTCAAAATCATTAGCCACAAGAAACTTTTCTTTCACTTCTT
>CAYHPA010000229.1:0-4238 GCA_964358155.1 uncultured Chitinophaga sp. | reverse complement strand
TATCGATCTTTGTAGATCTACCTACATAAACAGTGCTGGCATATCCCGGTGAGAATTTCAAGTTTCTGAAAATAAAATCAAAGAATTCTTTTCGTCCACCCGGGAATGCAGGTTTGGTGCCACCAGTTGGCCAATCGGAAAGCATCAATTCATCCTGCTCTTTTTCTTTGAGAATCTGCTTGGTGATATCCTTCCCGCTTTGGCTGTAATATTTTGAAGAAGGTTGTTGCCCGAACGGACGCCTCTCAATTTCTTTTATTTTTCCATTGGTATAATAGAAATGAGTCTCTTCATCGCTCCTGATGCGTAAGGTCTTTGATACAAGTAACTCTGATGTGTCCCAGCGCAGCGTTTCGCCTGTTTCCTTTCCATTATCATCAGCTGTTCTTGATGCAAGTTTGTCTGATCCTTCGTGGTAAGTAAAGGAGACTTTCCTAAGTGCCACCCCTTGCTCATAATATGTCGAATCTGTCAACCTGTCTTTCCATGATAACCAGTAACCATCTTCTTTGTTATCGGTATAATGGCCTTTCTTTATCATACGAATACCATCATCTTCGTATAATACAAATGGGCCATTCTTTACAGATAGGGTAGTGTCAGTATAGCCGGATTCCATAACACGAATGTTGCTCGACATGATAAAAAAAGAAAGTTTTACTCCGCTGTTATCACGGATGCCTTTTGCGATGTAAAAGGCATCTGCCTTTTCACATAATTCTGCATTTGTATCAAAGTACATTATTACAGAGTCTTTCTGGCAAAAAGAATAAGAAGGGAAAGTCCCGTATGCAAGCAAAAACATTAACCTGATTAGAAATGAATTCATAGTTGCTTGAGGTTTTCGTCATTACGAATCTACAAATATTTATCTTGCGCCCAACTTATGCGACCCACCGAAGACAATTATCGCCACAAAGGCCTCCGCAAAAAATTAGTACAGCTTATCCAATCCAAAGGCATTAGTGATGAACGGGTGCTGGATGCCATGCTGGAACTGCCCCGCCATTTCTTTTTGGATTCTGCTTTTGATGAACTGGCTTATGAAGACCGGGCATTCCCTATTGGCGAGGGACAAACCATTTCCCAACCTTACACAGTGGCCTATCAAAGCCAGTTGCTGGAAGTAAAACCTTTTATGAAAGTGCTGGAAATAGGAACCGGCAGCGCTTACCAGGCCGTGGTGCTTGCTGAGATGGGTGCAGAGGTATATACCATAGAACGACAGAAAAAATTGTTTGATGCCAACAAGAGTTTTGATCTTCTAAAAAAATATACTTCCATCAAATTCTTTTATGGCGATGGATACGAAGGCCTGCCCACCTATGCGCCGTTTGACAGGGTGATCATCACCGCAGCAGCGCCGGAGATTCCTCAAAAACTGATAGAGCAACTAAAACCCGGCGGCATGATGGTGATTCCACTTGGTTCGGGTGATACACAACAGATGATGCGGATAACAAAACTGTCCGCAGGATCCGGTGGAGAGAGCGGAGCATTGAAAGAAGAAGTGTTTGATCATTTTTCGTTTGTCCCAATGTTGGGAGGAAAGAAATAACTGCACAAACCCCCGGAGGGAAGACTGCATCTTATTCTCACCTAATAAAATCTACTAACCGGGGAGTAATGTAAAATACTTATGGTGAAGAAAATTCATTGGATATATACTTTATCCTTTTTCGCTCTGTAAGGTTTATTGGGGGGATCGATTATCTTCAAAATAAATTCCATCCAATGAAAAAAATTATCCTGATCCTGTGCATTCTTACCACTACTGCTTCCTATGCGCAAAACGCTTTAACTTTTGATGGGGCCGGAGATTGTGTAACAACGCCATTAACGTTTAGTACCCAACCTCAATTTACTTACGAAGGATGGATTTATCTGACTACTTTAGGTCCATCTGTTCAAGATGTATTTGGGGCAAATGGCGGTAGCGAGATTGTTATTTCAAGCACTGATATAAGGGTTTGGATTGGGAGTACCGGATCTCAAACAATATGGTCACATAATTCAACTACTTTTCCTTTAAACATGTGGCACCATTTAGCTGTAACCGGAGATGGCAGTAATATAAAAATATATGTTGATGGAATATTAAAACAAACAAAAGCTGGCTCAACGGGTAATTATGGTTCAGGAACTCAATTTAAGATGGGTGCTGCAATATGGGCCGGAGCAAATGATTTTAATGGCACAATGGACGAAGTTCGTGTCTGGAGTACTGCACGCACACAAGCAGAAATAAAAAATAATATGTTTGGTGAAAACCTGTCAGCGGGCCAAACTGGTTTGCTGGCACATTATAAATTTAACGAGGGATCCGGCACTACAGCCATAAACAGTTGTACCAACACTTCCGGTATTGATGGCACTTTAACCGGTGGGCCTGCCTGGGTTGCTTCACCCATTTATTTAGCCGCTAATGCTTTGCATTTTGATGGAACAGATGACCGGGTATCAGTACCCACTGGCTATCCATCAACGGATAATTTAACGTATGAGGTTTGGTTAAATCCTTCAATACTCAGTGGCAACAGGGCCATAATTGATCATACCGGATGGGCAGCCGGGTATGTCCATTTTCAATTGAATACGAACACTATTGAATTTGCTGTAAATGGAACGACTGCGGGTAGTTATAATTCAACTTTTTCAATTTCAACTCCTGGTATATGGTACCATATTGCTGTAACTTATTCAAAGAGTGATAAGGAAATTAAATTTTATGTAAATGGTAATTTAACAAACACAGCATCTTTTGCAACAGCTCCAACGATTACTGCCTCGGTGCCATTCAATATTGGAAGTTATGCTGGTATTGATCGTTATTTCCCGGGTACAATTGACGAGGTCCGCATTTGGAACACCACACGTACAGCGGCGGAAATTTTGGCAAACTATAATGTAGAAATTTCTCCAACTACAGCTGGATTAGTTAGCTATTATACATTTAATCAGGGTGTCACTTCTGGTACAAATACGGGGCTAATTTCTGTTGTTGATAAAACAAGTAACAACAACGGCACACTTACAAATAGTGCACTAACTGGTTCAACATCAAATTATGTTGCCGGCAAAACAGACCTGTTTGTACTACCAGTAACCTGGTATTCCTTTACAGCTAAAAAACAAAACAACCAGGCAGAACTAAACTGGGCAACTGTCAGTGAGCAAAATAGCAAAGATTTTTTAGTGCAGCATAGCCGCAACACAACCGATTGGAATACTATTGGCAATGTGCTTGCGGCAGGCAATAGTAATAGCATAAAAAATTACAGTTATAACCACAGCACACCTGAAAGAGGTAAAAACTATTACCGCCTTTTGCAAAGAGATAACGATGGCAAAAGCAGTTTTTCACAAATATGTATGCTGAATTTTGAAACAAAACAAAAGTCAATCACTTTGCTTGAGAACCCTGTTCCCAATGGGCAATTGAGGTTTTTGGTAAATACAGCCACGATGGTTTCCTTTTACAACAACGAAGGCAAGCTGCTTTGGAAAAAACAAATGGCTGCCGGCACTCACACTATTAATGTAGCCGGCTACGCAAAAGGAATTTATTTGGTAAAAACGGAAATCGAAACGCAACAAATAGTAATTGAGTGATTTCTTCATCATGCTGGACGTAGCGAAAGTCGGTAACGAATTTTCTTAGAGCGGGTTAAACAAACTGCTCCAGCAATTCAATCCTCTTCTTGATCGGAGGATGTGTAGCAAACATTCCACTGAAAAAACTTCTTTTTTCTGATTGCGGGTTTTCAATGAACATCTGTGCCACATCTTTTCTTTTTACCGCTTCAATCAATGGGTCGCCATCTACTTTTTTCAATGCATTGGCCAGCGCATAAGGCTTCTTTGTCATTTCCGCAGCGCCTGCATCTGCTAAATATTCTCTCGACCGGGAAATGCCAAAGCGGAGGAACAGTGAAATAAAATAGCAAATGGCGGTAACAGCAATGGCAATTAAAATAATATATCCGCCGTCTTTCTTCTTGCCTCCTGTGCCGAAGCGAAGGCTCCGCAAAGCCATCTCCGCCAAAAAAGAAAAGATGCCAACGAAAATAATGGAAATAATAAGCAGCCTGGTGTCTTTGTTCCGGATATGTGTCAGTTCATGAGCAATCACTCCTTCCAGTTCATCATCATCGAGTTTATCAATAATACCTCTTGATAAAGAGACAGAGAATGTTTTGGAGTTGATGCCGCTGGCAAATGCATTCAGAGATTCATCT
>CAYHPA010000228.1:0-4274 GCA_964358155.1 uncultured Chitinophaga sp. | reverse complement strand
GGGATATTATGACGCTGGTACAGGAGTTATCGCCGGGTTATCGCACCGTGTTCAATATGTATGTGGTGGAAGGATACACTCACAAAGAGATAGCCGATATGCTGGGCATCAGCGAAGGAACCAGCAAATCGCAGTTGTCCAGAGCTAAAGTGATATTACAGGATATGGTAAAACAGTTTATTGACCAGCACAGGGGGACACAATCAAAATAATGAGCAGCGGAGTACAACATAAAATGCTTTCTTACGGAGTAGCGCCTCCTCCGGGTGTTTGGGATAAGATAGCTGCCGAACTGGATGAATCAGAATTGGATCATGTTTTCCCTTCCACATTATATGAAGCCGAAGTAGCGGTGCCTGTTGGCACATGGAGTAAAATTCAAGCTGCACTGAATGCCAGGCATGAAGCAGCTGTTCCCGAACGCAGAAGGATTTCTCTATTTATCCGTTACGCAGCAGCAGCGGTTGTTATTGGGCTTGTTGTATGGGGAGGATTGCAGTTACTGAACAATAAACAACAGAACAAAAATATTGTTGCAACAGAAACTACTCAGCCACTAAATGAGAATCCCGAAACTTCTGCAGTACAGGCTACAGACGTTGCCACGGAAAGCAGGCAACCGGATATCAATGCTGAAAAAATAGAGGAAGCGAGGAATGATGCAGCGCTGGAGGCCAGCAAAAAAACATTTGCCAAACTGGATATGCCTGTTAATCCACGGCGTTTAAAAAGTATTGCTTCAGCCTATCGCTTTGCTTCCACTACTCAGGGCGATGAACCGGAAGACAGCTATGCGGATGATGTTTCCAGCCGCTATATTATACTGATGACACCCGATGGCCATTTTATCCGCATGTCCAAAAAGCTGGACAATATGGTTTGTTGTGTATCGGGAGAAGAACAGGATAAAGATTGTAAAGATCAGATGACCCGCTGGAGGGAAAAGATGGCTTGTTCACCCACCGGGCATTCTACGGGCAGTTTTTTAGACATCCTCAGTCTCATTAAATCCCTGGAAGATCAGTAAGAAGTACTGTCTTTCAATTCCTTAATTTTATTGGAAATAATTTGCATGGCAAGAACAAAAATTCTGTTGCCCGATCATTTCAGTTTTTCCTGCTCTGTTCCTATCCGCATTACAGATATAAACTATGGCGGTCATGCCGGCAATGACACTGTCTTATCCATCATTCATGAGGCGAGGATGCAGTTCCTGCGAAGCCTTGGTTACACAGAAATGAATATAGCCGGTGTGGGAATGATCATGGCCGATGCGGCCATTGAATTTAAAAACGAATTGTTTTATGGCGACACCGTTATTGCTTCCGTAGCCGCAGGGGAGGTTTCAAAGATCGGGTTTGAGCTTTTCTATAAATTAGAAAAGATAACAGATGGTAAAAAAATACTGGTGACTGTTGCCAGAACAGGAATGATCTGCTATGACTATGATAAAAAGAAAATTGCTTCTGTGCCGCAGGAAGCAAAAACAAGATTGATGAGTTAGTTATTCCATATGCGCCAGCTTTCTTCTGCCTGAAGCTTTAGCATCTCTTCTCCATTTTTTATTGCGGCTCCTCTTTCTTCACCTTTTTTCAGGAATAACGTTTTAGCGGGATTATAAACGAGATCGTAAAACAGATGCTTGTCAGAAACAAATTGATAGGGGATATCAGGGCAGCTTTCTTCAGCCGGGTGCATACCCAATGGTGTTGCATTGATGATGATGCTGTGTTTGCTGATGACATCTTCAGTGACTTTTTTATAAGTAAGTGTTGAGACGCCATGAACAGTCCGGCTTACAATGGTAAAACCAATGCCCAGTTTCTTTAAAACAAATACAATGGCCGCCGCAGCGCCGCCCTGTCCCAGCACCAGTGCTTTTTTGTGATGTGATTTCAACAGGGATTTTATGCTTACCTCAAAACCGGTAACATCTGTGTTATATCCAACCAGTTTGCTGCCTGTTTGGTTAATACAATTACATGCTTCCAATCCTTCAGGAAGATGTACTTCATCCAGAAATTTAAGGACCTGTTTTTTGTAAGGGACTGTTACATTCAATCCCTCAAGGTTGGGATGAGTGCGGAATAAAGAAGGCAATTCATCAATCGTCTTGAGCGGGAATAATTCGTACTGGCATTCAGTTATTTCCTCTTTCTCAAACTTCTCTGTAAAATATTTTTTAGAGAAAGAATGTGTAAGCGGGTTGCCTATTAGTCCAAATAGCCTCATCAGGCTTCTTTTTTATCAAGGTATAAGGTAAAAGTATCACCACGAAGGCCAATGCGCATCGTTTCCAGCGGTATTACTTCTGATGGTGCAATATTGCCTAAATTGGAATTGCAACCTACCAGTTCAATAAAATATAATTGCTGGGCTTTTTGCGGGGCTTCCCAAATGATTTTTTCTGCTGGTATTTGTGTAAGGATTTCCTGTACCAGCCCCTCCCTTACTTCTCCGCTGCCCCGGTAAATACCTACGTTGCCTGCTTCCCTTGCTTCCGCAATTACATAACTGGAACCCGCCTCCAGTTCTGCCTTCATCAGTTCAATCCATTTATAAGGAGGAATGATATGTGCAGCATCCTTACTGCCCACTTCACTGAGTACGGTGCCGTGTTTGGTAAGCTTTTCAATATACCCGCATTTTTCTGCATGGGGAATGGTGATGGAGCCATCGCTTACTTCCATATAGCTGATGCCAAAATCCCTGCACACTTTTATATAATCATCAAATTGGTTACGGATAAGGAATGCTTCAAACAAAGTGCCCCCGAAATAAACAGGTACGTTGTATGACCTGTATATTTCCAGCTTCTCTTTCAGGTTTGGGGTAACGAATGAAGTACCAAACCCGAGTTTTACCATGTCCACATGCGGATGGCTGGCACTCATAAAATTCTTTGCTTCTTCCACGCTGAGGCCTTTATCCATCACCATGGTCAATCCTGATTGCCTGGGCTTTGACTTTCTGTCGGGTATCTGTGATAAATTGAAATTCATTTTCTTCCTTGTTTAACGATAATAAAGGCCGCAAAAATAGGGAAGAATCAGCAGAGTAATGCTGATTTAGGCTATGAGAACAATCCTACTTATCAGATAGACTTATTGCGCTTGAAACGGGCCAATACATCTACTACCAGCTGGTTTTGCAGTATGGAAGGATTCAGTTCAATGAATTTCTTCAGCAGTTTGGGGGATCTTTCCATTGCCGCTTCTAATTGTAAAATAGCTTCTTTTGTCTTTCCTGCTCCAAAAAGAGATGCCGTTTTATAAAAAAGAAACAATGGTTTTTGTCCGGTTACCTTCAATGCAGCTTCTGATTGCTCAATGGCTTCGTCAAAATAGGCTGCTTTGTATAAGCAGCGGATTAATGCTTCCCATCCGGCAGCATTTTTAGGACGGATACGAACCACATTGGAAAAATATTGTACAGCATCTTTGAAAAGCCCTAACTGCATTTTGCATTCACCCGCCAGCAGGTTGTACTCAGCCTGCATTCGATGGATCTTCAGCGCTGTTTCCAGTTGCTTCAGGCAGCTTTCATAATTATATTCATTAAAATAGGTACAGGCAATCTTGTAAAACAGTTTGCTGTCATCCTGCCTGAGGTGCTGCGCCTTACGGTAGTAGAACCTTGCATTGGCAAAATTCTTTAACCTGTCATAGCAATAACCAATGGCTTCGAAAATGACATCCTCGGGCTTGGCCAGTTCATTTACTTTTTCGAGGGCCTCTATTGCTTCTCTGTACTTGCGCAGCCGGATATAAGCATCACCCATATTCCGGTAGGCGTAATCAAATTTCTCATCAATGGTAATGGCGTATTGATATGCATCAATGGACTTTTCATACAATTTAATTCCCTGGTAAGCTGCTGCCAGGTTGAACCATGCCAGTTCGTTGTAAGGAAAATCATCAATGATCTTCTGGTGAAGACGGATGCTTTCTTCATTCCGCCCGGTAAAGTCGGTCCAGAAACAAATCTTATATAAGGCTTCTTCATTATTGGGATATTCTTCCAATATCATTTTCAGGCAATCAAAAACCTTATCAAAGTCTTCATAGTCATCATATACATCTGCCAGTTCAAACAGTAATTCTATCCTGTCTTCACCGGTAAAAAGTTCCAGTGCCTCATTAAGGATATGAACAGCTTTCTCCTGCTGGTCAAGCGCCAGGTAAGCATCTGTTTTCAGTATGTACAAGGTGATATCGTTTTTGTCCAGCAAGGAAGCCTGCTCCAATACGTTCAAAGCATCGTTGTATCGCCGG
>CAYHPA010000227.1:0-4286 GCA_964358155.1 uncultured Chitinophaga sp. | reverse complement strand
TTGTTTTAATGCCTGCTCCAGAAACATACTGCTGGCTTCCTGCACATAATAACAACCGGCGTGGAAGGAGGGATCGAAAGTGAAGGAAGGTCGGGAATCGAAATAATAGCCAGTCTCACACCATGGTATTTTGGAATTGGGGATTGGGAAATTGGGAAATTGGCTGGCTACTTTAAACAGGTTTATCCTTATGGAAGTTATTTGCGCACCCAGTAAATGTATTTTTTCAAAAGCTTCTTTACTGAAACTTTTTATTTGTGCAAGAGATTCTATTAATTTCTGTGGAAGGTTCAACTATTCTATGAAATTTATTCAATCTGTTTCTCTTATCATTTGCCAGGTGCCTGTACAAAGATATTCAAGATACTCATCACCATCCCGTACTTCACCCCAGGTCGTCTCCCAATTACCTTTAAACATACCTGTTGCCTGAATATATTCTCCTGTATAGTGTATTTCCGGGGAAGGCCTGTAGAATGTTTGCAATGTCCCATCTTCCTGGAATATCTGTGTGGTCGGATATTGTTTTATAAAACTCATCATCCCATCTGCAAAAAAACCTTTGACAGACGCTGCCTGATCATTTACACCTATGCCTTCAATATCAAACGCTTTTCCCTCAAAACCATTTTCGTCCTCCTTCTCTACAAAAAGCATAAAGGTTGCTTTTTCGCCCTCTATTTTCCCATACTCAGGGCCATACACAAATTCTCCTTTCCATTTTCCTGCAAGTCTGTTGTTAATCATGACGTCATTATGATTAGAGGCTCTTTATCTCTCCTATCAGATCCTGCAGCACTTTCTTGGCATCCCCAAACAACATAGAAGTTTTCGGCTGAAAGAAAAGATCATTCTCAATACCGGCATAACCCGGCTTCATACTTCTTTTATTTACTATCACCAGCTTGGCGAGTTCCACATCCAGTATCGGCATCCCATAGATAGGAGAAGCAGGATCATTTTTAGCCGCGGGGTTCACCACATCGTTTGCACCAAGCACCAGCACCACATCCGTATTGGGAAATTCTCCATTGATCTCTTCCATTTCCTTCAGTTTCTCATAACTCACATCAGCCTCAGCAAGCAGTACGTTCATATGCCCGGGCATACGACCAGCCACCGGGTGGATGGCATAGCTCAGCTCCACACCTTTTTCATTCAAGAGTTTTTCCAGGTCATGACAGGCATGCTGTGCCTGCGCTACAGCCAGTCCATAACCCGGCACGATCACCACTTTATTGGCATAGGCCATCACCACGGCAGCATCACTCAGTGAGATTTCCTTGTAAGCCCCTTGTTGTTTTGCAGCAGCAGCGCCGGATTTATTTCCGCCGAAGGAACCGATCAATACATTAGCGAGAGAGCGGTTCATTGCTTTGCACATTAAAATGGTAAGCAATGTTCCCGCAGCGCCAACAAGGATACCGCCTGTCAGCATCACTTTATTGTCATATAAGAACCCACCACAGGCAGCTGCCACACCGGTAAATGAATTGAGCAGCGAAATTACTACTGGCATGTCGGCGCCGCCGATAGGGAAAACAAAGAAGACGCCATATAATAGTGATAAAGCAAAAATGATATAGAAGATAATTTTTGCATTCGCCGGCGTCCACCCGATCAGGTAAGTCGTTAATCCAAGTATTATTATCAGCAATGCAATATTAAAAATGTGCTGCCCGGGGAATGAAAAATCTTTGACCCTGCCATTCAATTTTCCCCATGCGATCATTGAACCTGCAAAAGAAACAGAACCTATGATCAAGCCCAAAAGAATGATCAGCAAAAAGCCTTTTGCACCATCAGGAAGTATCATTTGTTGGGGTCCGGGCACAACAATGAAAGCAATATGGTTGAATTCTACTATTGAAATCAACGCTGCGCAAGCGCCGCCCATGCCATTGAACATACTCACCATTTCCGGCATCGCCGTCATCTTCACTTTTTTGGCTGCCAGTGTGCCTATCACAGAGCCGATTGTAATACCGCCAAATATCCAGCCATAGTTGCCTAATTTTTTTCCGCCTTCCTCATACAAGAAAATCGTAGCCACAATAGCAACCGCCATTCCGGCAGCAGCTACCAAATTCCCTTTTCTTGCCACAGCAGGATTCGACAGCATCTTCAGCCCTATAATGAAAGTAATAGCCCCTATGAGATAGCAAACTGTCAGCAAATTCAATTCCATAATCTTGTTCTTAATTTCGTATCAGTAAAATGCTATTATGCTTTAGGGTTCTGAAGCCCCTCCTTCGGAGGGGTTTGGGGAGGCCTCTTCTTCTTAAACATCTCCAGCATCCTGTCCGTAACCACAAATCCGCCCACAACATTTATCGTTCCCAATATCACTGCCAGAAACCCCAATATCAATGCGAGATAATTATCGCTTTCCGCTTTGCCCATTACGATGATAGCGCCGATAATCACTACACCATGTATGGCGTTAGCGCCACTCATCAGCGGCGTATGCAGCACACTTGGTACCCGGCCAATCACTTCTATTCCCACAAATATCATCAGGATGACAATGTAGATCATCTGCTGATTGGCGGAAATCCAGTTTAAAATATTTTCCATTGTAACTATTTTAATCGTTCATGCACTACTTCCCCGTTATGGGTGATACAACTACCTTTTACCAGGTCATCCTCCCAATTCAGGTTGATCGTTCCATCTTTGGTTATGATCAGTTGTAAGAAGTTCAGAATATTCTTTCCATACATTTTGCTGGCATCAGAAGGCATGGTCGAAGACAGGTAAGAATTACCAACAATGCTTACCCCGTTCAGCTGCACGGTCTCATTGTTTTTTGTGAAAGGAGTATTTCCCCCGGTGGCTGCTGCCAGATCAATCACCACTGAGCCATTTCTCATGGCTCTCAGCATTTCTTCGGTGATAAGTATCGGAGCTTTTTTGCCTGGTATCTGTGCCGTGGTAATTACAATATCTGCTTTGGCAATGCTTTCTGCGATCTTTGCTTTTTGCCGCTGCATAAAATCTTCGCTCTGCTCTACTGCATAGCCACCCGCTTTGCTGGCATCTGCAGCGCCTTCCACTTCAATGAATTTTGCACCCAAACTCATTACTTCTTCTTTTACCGCCGGCCTGGTGTCAAATACTTCTACTACAGCGCCTAATCTTCTTGCAGTAGCCACAGCCTGCAACCCGGCCACACCGGCTCCCAATATCAAAGCTTTGGCAGGCTTAATGCTTCCCGCAGCAGTCATGAACATCGGAAAATACCTGCCATACATATTGGCGGCAGTCAGCACGGCTTTGTACCCGGCAATATTGGCCTGCGAGCTCAATACATCCATTGATTGCGCCCTTGTAGTACGAGGAAGCATGTCAAGCGAAAAAACAGTAACCCCCTTCGAAGCCCATTCTTTCATCAACTCAACATTAAATAAAGGCTGGTAAACACCAATCAGTATTTTGAGACTAGGAATTGCGGAACCGGGATGATGTATGGCAAGAATAATATCAGCGTTTCGAATAATTTCCTCTGCTGTTTTCATCTGCGCCCCTGCCTTTTCATATTCTGAATCGCTGCAAAACGCTTTTTCCCCTGCCCCGTTTTCTACAAGGACAGTGATGTTCTTTTTAGTGAGGGTGGCCACCGCTTCGGCCAAAAGGGATACCCTTGTTTCATGGGCGGGTTCTTTGAGAAGGCCAATCGTCATAAAGCTGTTGAAATCGGTTTATTAAGTTGTGGCCGAAGGTACAGATTTTTAAAAGCGGACAGTAAAATGTTGTTTTTCGCTGAACTCCTGCCTGAAAAAAATGATCCCAATAAAGAAAAGGTCAATACTGCAGCGAACGGATGGGTGCCCCTTAATTTTTTCCCATGCCTGCTCCATTTCCCTGCTCCAGTGGATATCGTCAAATACCAGTATGCTGTCATTATGAACCTTAGGCAACAACAGGGAGAAATACCTTTCCGTTGGCTCCTGCCGGTGGTTGCCGTCTATAAAAGCAAGGTCAATATGATCAAAACGGCTGATTGTTCCTGCAAGGGTCTTGTCAAAATCGCCATCCGCCACCTCAATATTCTTCAGACCCAGCATTTTGAAATTTTGCCTTGCCACATCAGCTATAGCCCCCGCTCCTTCCATCGTTATCACATTAGCAGACGGATTGGCAAGCGAAAGATAGGATGTGGTAATACCCAGGGAAGTACCCAGCTCAAGAATGGTTTTGGGGGAATAATGATTTACAATCCTGAAAAGCAATTGTCCGTATTTTTTTGACTTGGCAGCACTTTTGGCAATAGAGCGGATGCTTCG
>CAYHPA010000226.1:0-4296 GCA_964358155.1 uncultured Chitinophaga sp. | reverse complement strand
ATTTGAAGATTTTTGCTCGTCTTCCTGCAATTCCTGATTGGCCTGCCTGATCATCAGCCGGATAATAGGGTTGATGAATATTTTTTTCCTGAAAATGGTTAATAAAACAATCTTCAGTAAGATCAGCAGTGTAACAATTCCAAATCCTATTGTATAGCTCCCCGTATAGTTGCTTAACCAGAAACCGAGTGTTAACCCGGCAAAAACAGAAAAGAGCAGGAAAAGAAATAAGGAAATGATCAGCCATGTAAAATTGCCTGCAATTTTGGAAAGCAGCCTTATCCCCTTTAGTTTGTAAATAGTTAGCCTGGATTCAAACCAGTTTTGAGAATGTTCTTTCACAGAACTGAAAAACGATCCGAAAGTTTCTTTTTCCATACTTATTTGTTATGAGCTATAAACAATGGAAGATTGAGTTTGCTGATAAGTAAATCGGCCATACTGGGTCTGAACCAACGTGACACAGTGCTTCTCCGGTAAGCCCCAAGAACAACAAGTGTATTTGGTCTTTTCTTTCTGAGAAAATCAAGTATCGCAGCTTCCGGATCCCCTTTCAGAAGATGAAACCTGATATTTGGAAAATGCTGCGAAGTGAATTCCCGGATCAACGTTGATGCAGGCAACCGGGATCTTCTGCCTGATTTGCTCACTGTTACAATTTCTGAATATAAATTCTGAAATGACGGCAGTACATAATTCAGCATCTTTATTGCATGAACAGAAGAAGGCTCCCCATCATAAAGTAAAACTACTTCATCAATTTGCCTGCAGGAAGAAGGCACGACAAAAACAGGGCATTGCACATGGGGCAAAAACCCGTGAATGAACGATGTCGGTAACTCTTCCTTATACCGATTAAAAGTTTCGTTCCTGCTGATCACAAGTAAATCTGCATAAATACTTTCACCTATTAATTCCCGAATTGCGGCAAACTCATCGCTATGCACAGAGAATTGAATTCCTGCTTTTCTGCATGCTGATTCAAATGTCTTTATAGCCTTTGCCCTGGCGAAATTGTCTTTTTTATTAAGCTTCCCCTGGAGTTTTGCATCAATACCTCCCTCCTTTTCTGAAATTATGTCATAAATTTTGTAGCTGTGATAATTAAGGTTATTCAGAAATACGCCAACCAGAAGCGCCTTATTTTTCGATGCAAGACTGATTGCATATTCCTGGGTTTGCAATGAATATTTTAAACCATCAAAAGCTGCAATTATTTTTAACATGCTAATTTTTTAATCGTCGCCTAAATCTACCAGAAACCTATTTATAGATTAATGAGCCCTGTTACCCCGCAGAATGATTGTTCTCAGATATTTCAATATTTATGTGGCCGTGCTATTTTCTTCAACAAACTCATTCCTGTAAATCCGGAAGAGCAGAATGATATAACTGATCAGGAGGGGCCCAAAAATGAACCCGATGAAACCAAACAAGCCTAACCCCACGATTACACCAAGAACTGCAACGACCGGGTGTATGTTTCCAAATTTCTTAAGGATTGTTATCCTGGACAGGTAGTCAATATTACCTGTTACAATAAGGCTGTATAACATAAGCCCTGTAGCATTCCATGTATGCCCTCCCGCATATAGTGTAATAACAAGGGGAATCCAGATGATCATGGTGCCAATCACCGGGAAGAAAGCAAATACACCTGTAAGAAAGCCCCATAATACAAAATCATTCACACCAAAAATGGCGTAACCTGATGCAGCTGTTATTCCCTGTATTAAAGATATAATGGGGATTCCCAATGCACTGGCCCTCACAATCCTCTTTGTTTCTGAAGCCAGCATATCTATATTCGTTTTTTTTAATGGAAGGATTTTTCCAAGATAAGATTCCATCTCTTTGCAATGAACAAGCATGTAATAAAATATGAAAAGCAGAATAGCAAAATTGCTCAGTAGTATTACAGTGTCATTTAATAAAGCCGGTAGCAGGTTGGAGATTTTATTTTGAATGCCCGTAAGTAATTCGTCTGATACGATGTGTATATCTTCTTTTGATTGCATAGCTCCAATAGCCGCTCTCATTTTTTCAAAAAAAACATTGGGATCACTTAAAAAAGGCTGTACCTGATGCCCAAGCAATGAAAGACTGAAATAAATAATTGCCGCCGGAATAAGAAAAAAAATCAAAAGATATAAACCAGCCGTCGGGCCCTTCTTCCATTTTCGGTGATAAACCAGTTGAAAATAACTGCTACGGCTGAGAATATATGCTGTAATCGCTCCCAATATACCCGGAAGAAAAATATAAAGCTCTCCTAACGCCAGAATAACCAGCACAAGCAGCAATAGAATCATTCCCCCCTGTTTTATATACCGGTTCATATTTGAATACTGTTTTGTACTGGCTTATTGTCTTCAAAATACCTTAAACTCCGGTTCTTCGTCAATGAGCAGAATCAGAATGCTGTGTGAGGATCGTCAATTCAGTTTGCCAGCCAAAGCGAAAGAATTGATCTAATACTGTGCAGATAGTTTATACACATCCTTGTAATACCGGATTTTACCTTCAGCATCAGCAATAGCAGGCATATAAACAGAAAAAACCGGTACAGGCTGCTCAAGTTTTATGAATTCCGGGATTTTTTGTTTAAAACAGGATTGCAGGTAAGCGGAATCAATTTTGCCCGGTAGCAGTTTATCCCCGAGTTCAAATGGTTCTTCTAACCTGATACATCCATGACTATAATAACGTAAGCCAGAAAGAAAAACAGACTTGTTATTGGTATCATGCAGATAAACACCGTACGGTGTTATTATATTGAATTTAATAACACCTAGTGCATTATCACATCCTGTAGACTGGCGAATTATATACGGAAAATAGCCGGTATGATAAGAATTCCAGTTCATTTTCAGGTGGTTCATAACCTTACCTGATCCATCAATTACCTGCATATTATTTGCATCAATCCAGGAAGGGTTTCTCTTAATTTTTGGCAGATACTCATTAAAAGTAATACTTCGGGGAACATACCAGTAAGGATATAAAATCACCTGGTCGACTATTGTAGCAAAACGGGGGGTTGGTGTTGAAATTTTCCCAACCACCGTTTTCATGTTTAGCAAAAGACTGTCATTCTCATAATATCGCAACCGGGCCTCTGGCAGGTTGACTACAATAAATTTTTTAAAATTAAAATGATGTATCCATCTGTAATAGGCCATTGATAATTGCAACATAGCAACAGTGTCCTTATGGCCCCTTTCCAATTGATTTATTAATTCACTCTTCATCAATATATATTCTCTATGCTTCGGCTCCAAAGATGCTACCAACAATTCAAATTCTATAGCTGTTGATGTCTTCAGAAGAAGGTTCAATAAGTGGTCATTATCTTTATCCTCATACTGCGCAGAGAGTTGGTCATAACCAATCCAGGGCTTCAGTTTATATCCCTGATATACATCTTTGCACAGGGCAATAGCTGCGTCGGTATAAATACGGTCAGCTTTCATCAGCACTAAGCTATCCCCTGTTTTGCTGGCTAGTTGTAATAACAATTCAGCTTTGTGGTATTGCTGGCTGGCAAGACCAAGGTGATATGCACTGTCAATGGAATTTACCAATTGCTGCCGTAAAGCTGTATTCTCACTTTCCGGCCCCATCCAAAACAATTTGTAGCTGTTCAAAGAATAAAAGGTATTGACCAGAGAAGGATGGAGCAATTTTTCATTATTTATAGCATCCTGACACCAGCCTTCAGAAAAAAAGAAACAGGGAAAGAAAAGGGATAAAAAAAATAGTTTTTTCACAGTTGTAAAACTGACTAATTGAATAGCTCATTCAAATGAAAAACCTCATCTGCAATTATGATATAAATCAAGCTATCTGATAAAACCAGGCAAATCATCAAAATATCCAGATTGTTCCCGGTCGTACAAGTAATCTTTTACTCCGAAAAGAAATGACTTAAAAAAAGTAAAAATCTCCCGGTTAAAATTGAGAAGGGTGGTAATCTCTGTTTCATTCACAAGTCCGGCAGTGGACTCCTTGTACAATTGCTGTAACGTGACGGTATACTTTTCAGTGACTGACTGGTAAAGCTCAATAAATTTTTTGATATCGTGAGCAGTATTTTCATTTAAAAACATATATGATTTCCGGCAAAATTCATCCACCGATTCCCCCGCCTGCCGGTAAAAATTATACTTTATATCATTGGAAGAATTACGAAGCTGTTCCATGTCGGGCACTGCATCTTTAATACTCTTGGCGGCATACATCATATTGCTGACTGAAGAGATCAGTTTGTCCAATTTATCTATATCCTCATTCTCT
>CAYHPA010000225.1:0-4302 GCA_964358155.1 uncultured Chitinophaga sp. | reverse complement strand
GTCCTAACAATGGGGTAAGGTCACAAATCATCAATCCCGAAGGTCCTCAAATGGGATGGTCTCGAATATTTTTCCCGAATACCCAAATTGTTTCCCTAAAAAATCTAACAGAGTTTGAATCAAATTAATTTCAGTGGAATTCCTCAATTTTCTTCAAATATTTGCTTAATCCAGTGTCGGGATGATAAAACCTTCTGGTCCTTTGTAGCTTTTTGGCTTCATGATACCGTCATGGCACATATGGCACTCGAAAAAGAGAGGCAAGTCTTTCTTTTCTATTCTTAGTTCAACATTTCTGCAAAACATTCCTCTTAATCGCTTATGCGACTTTTTACTGAAGGCTTGTTGGTATCCGCAGTTCTCACAAATATATTTCCTGGGATAAATGTTCATATGGGATATGCTACAAGAAATGGTCAAAAATGGAAAGAGTCAATGTCCCTTCCCACTTTTCCGGGATACGGGAAGAATAAGTTACTTCAACTAAAGTCAATTCATTGCCGCAGCGAGGACACAGCAAAGGATCCTTGCCGCTATATATTTTTCTTCTTTCTCTCCAGCGTTGTTTTGTCTTGGGAGGTTTTATCCCTTGCAGGTCAGCCAAAGTTTTAGCCAGAGGGACTAATGTTTTCTTCTTCTGGTTGGAATAGATCCCATAGAATCGGGTGGTCTTAAAATATTTAGGCATGACATGGCGCAGCACCCGGGCAATAAACTTATCTTTGGGTAAAGTGATTTCTTTGTTTTTAGACTTAAAGATTACAATGTCCCCGTCATAGTAAAGGAGGTTGCGATCGGCAATAATGGCGCGTTTAGCATAACGGGAGATATAGCTTAACCCGTATCTGGCATTGCCTCCCTGGTCTTTGTAGCTGATATAGAGATTCCAATTTTTAGGATAAATCGGGGTTATCAGGTTGTTAAAATCTTTGAAAGAGCCATAGGGATTAAAAACTTTACCTTCAGAAACCAGTTTCCTCAATCGTTTGTAGAGTAAAGCTTTAAAGGTCTCCCTGGTTTTCTCCAGAGGCCAAAATTTAACAGGAAACCATCCTTTACGGCTTAAGGTTAATCCGCCTGCGGTAGCCATGCAGTGAAGATGGGGGTGAACATTGTATTCAGAGCCAAATGGATGGAAAACAATAACAATGCCGGGAACAAAATCTAATGAAGCAGCTGCCAAAAGCAGGGTATCTGCTGCGGTTTTAAAGAAAAGGTTGTAGAGCTCCTTTTTGTTGCAAGTGAAGATAGGATAAAAATCGGGTGGCAGCGTAAAAACAATCTGGAAATATTTAATGTCCAGTAGCGTTGGCAGGACTTCAGCCAGCCAATTGTTAGTAGCAATGGTGGCGCAGGAAGAGCACAGTTTGCTTTTGCAGGTATGAGGACTTTTGCCGCCAAAACCGCACTTTTCACAATACCAGAAGTGATATCCTAACTCGCCTGTGCGACATTTACGCAGTTTTTCTACAGCTTCGATAATATAATATGCCGGCTGCTCATTGGTTTTATACTCTTCCCAGTTATTCCCATCAAAAAGAATATCCCTGAACGAAAGCCCCTTTGGGCTGTATTGGTTGTGCTTCTCACAGAGCATCTCATATATTTATCGTATTAAGTCAGATAAATATTTCCTCTTAATAGTGGAGCGACCCCGAGTCCCGAGCCCTGAGCGAAGTCGAAGGGTCGAGGGATCGAGGGGGAGCGAGTTATCTTGAAGGAAGCGAGGACCTATGAATCCCTTAACAAAATATTCGATCGAGAACTTCAAAGAGCTTATCGAAGAGCTTGGGCGCATCAATAAGCCGGAATACTTGTTCGACCTCGAGGACAGAATAATAGATGAGTATAATGGACCCCAAAAACTGGACCACCTGTTAAGATAGAGAATTGATAGAATTTAACGGGAGGGATCAGTCATGATAAGGAAAAGGTTTGACGCGGAATTTAAGTCGCGGGTGGCGTTAGAGGCAATCAAGGGGAACAAGACCATGGCAGAGCTTTCATCCGAGTATAAGGTTCACAGCACCCAAATCGCGAGCTGGAAGCGGCAGGCATTAGCGGGCATTAAAGAATTCTTCAGCCACGGCGCCCGAACCCATGCGGAAGAAAGTGATCGGGAGATGGGAGAGCTGTTCGCGCAGATCGGCAAGCTCAAAGTGGAAAACGATTTCCTAAAAAAAACGGTATATCCGCATTGAGCGCAAAGGAGAAGATATCCCTGGCAGGGAAACAACATCCCGAACTCAGTATTCGGCAACGTTGCGAATTGCTGGAGCTTAATCGTTCGACGTATTATTACGATCCGCAGCCGGAAAAGGAATATAACCTGCGACTGATGGGTCTGATTGATGAGCAGTATACCCGAACGCCATTTTACGGCAGCCGCCGCCTAACGGCATGGCTGCGCCGACAGGGTTATCTCATTAACAGAAAAAGAACACAACGATTAATGGAAAAAATGGGGATCTGTGCGGTTTATCCGGCACCAAACCTGAGCAACCCCGCAGTTGGGCACAAGATTTTCCCCTATCTTTTGTCCGGGGTCGAAATTGTCCGGCCAAATCAGGTGTGGAGCGCTGATATTACTTATATCCGAATGGCTTATGGCTTTTTATATCTGGTTGCCATCATAGACTGGTACAGCCGCTATGTGCTGTCCTGGAATTTAAGCAACACCCTGGATGTCAATTTTTGTCTGGAAGCATTGAGGGAAGCGTTGCTGATGGGCAATCCCGATATTTTCAACAGTGACCAGGGAAGTCAATTCACCAGCGATGATTTCACCGGCATGTTGCTGGCTCGGGATATTCAAATCTCAATGGACGGGAGAGGACGGGCACTGGACAATATTTTTGTGGAGCGATTGTGGCGGTCAGTGAAGTATGAGAACGTGTACCTGCACAATTACGAGGCGGTGCCGCAAGCGTACGCGGGGATTGATGGTTACTTTGATTTTTACAATGATGAACGACCGCACCAGTCGCTGGGTTATCAAACCCCGTCCGAAGTGTACTTTTCGCAAAAGGAGGTGACAACATCAGAAAAACAGGCTACTGGCATGCCCGTGGTTGCATTCTCTTGTGTCAACTAATAGTTTGGGAGGTGAGAAAAGATTGACCTTACCCCATTGTTAGGACCATTATGAATTAGAGTAAACGGGACAGCAAGTAGCCATTTTCACCCCCTTTCTGATGAATTCTTCCGGCGTAAGATTATCCAATGAACTATGTGGCCTGACTTCATTGTAATCAATACGCCATTCTTCAATTATCTGTCTGGCATGATCCAGTGTAATGAACCAATTCTCATTAAGGCATTCATCCCTGAATCGGCCATTAAAACTCTCGATGTATGCATTTTCAACCGGTTTCCCTGGATTTATAGGACATAGTTTGATGCCGTTCCGGTATGCCCATTCATCCAAGGCCTTACCGACAAATTCAGGCCCATTGTCGGTGATTATGACTTCAGGCAAGCCTGCTTTTTCCCCGATCTCATCCAAAACCCGGCACACCCGCATGCCATTTATTGATGTGTCAACTTCTATGCGGTGGCATTTGCGAGTGAATTCATCCACCACCGTCAAGGCTTTAAGCTTCCTGCTGGAAGTAATGGCGTCAGACACAAAATCCATGCTCCAGATATGGTTAATCCTTTCGGGTTTGGGCAACTCCATCCTCATTCCCGAAACATTTTTCCGTTTCCTTTTTCTCCTAAGGGAGAGATTCTCTTCCTGATAAATCCTCTCCGTCCGTTTATGGTTGAGCATAAATCCTTCCCGCCTTAATAGCACGTGCAGTCTTGGGCAGCCAAACCGGGTTCTCTTCTGCGCGAGTTCTTTCATCTTCTGCCGGATGATATCTTCATCATCTTTTTTTTGTCTGTGCCTGTACCAGAACACGGACTTAGACAGACTGACCAATCCGCACGCCTTCCGTACGCTAAGCCCAAAGCTGCCAGTGATATATTTCACGGCTTCTTTCTTGGCCTTGGGCTTTAAAAGTTTTTTGAGACAACGGCCTTGAGTGCCTGGTTATCCAGCGTCAGATCAGCTACGATATGTTTAAGCCGCCGGTTCTCATCCTCCAGAGTCTTAAGCCGTCTGGTCTCGCTGATCGACATCCCGCCATATTTTGCTTTCCAATTATAGAAAGTGGCCTGATGAATCCCATATTTACGGCACAGGTCGGCAACCGGCAGGCCAGCCTCTGCTTCCTTCAATGCATTAATGATCTGTTCTTCAGTAAATCTTTTGCCCCTCATAAATGTAACCTCCTTGTATTAGTATCATCGTCTCAA
>CAYHPA010000224.1:0-4307 GCA_964358155.1 uncultured Chitinophaga sp. | reverse complement strand
AAAATCATCTGTGCCGCTTATTTTCAATATACCGACAGGAGAATGATAATATGTACTGTGGCTGGTTGTCATGTTAGCCGATCTTCATCCCGTTTTTTACGGTTCGTTCGGGTTGCAATAAAATTACGTCTTTGTTTTCATCATAAACGCCCAGCACCAGGCATTCGCTGGTAAAGTCTGCAATCTGTTTGGGAGGAAAATTCACCACCGCTATCACTTTGCGGTTCAGCAGGTCTTCCTTTGTATAATGTGCGGTTATTTGCGCCGACGATCTCTTTATCCCGATTTCTTCCCCGAAATCAATAGTCAGTTTGAAAGCAGGCTTTCTTGCTTTGGGGAAATCATCCACCTCAATGATGGTGCCTGCCCGCATATCTATTTTTTCGAAATCGCTCCGGGTGATCATGAAGTCAAATTAGTCAAATTGGAGAAAATGGTCAAATTCACGAAGCGAGCCCCATCATTCCAACAATTTGACAAGGTCGGTGATTTCAGATTGCTTATACAATTCCTTTTCGGAACTGAAGCATTTGCTGAATTCTTCCAGCAGCATTTGTATCACCTGTTTATTCTTCTGCGGTTTGAAATAGGAACCTACCGGCGGAACAGAGATGCGTTTAAAATAGTTGTCAACATCCTGTTGGGTAAAGACCTGCCCTGAAGTGGGGTCAATAAAGAATTCTATCTTATGAACAGGGTTAGGAAGCATTTCATCTGAATAGCCCGGCTTGAAATAGGCAATGATGAATTGCTTAGGAATCTGAATGGCCCTTACGGGTATATCCAATAGTTCACAAAGTATGAGATACAATATCCCGTTGCTGATCTGGTTGCCACGTTTTGCCTCTAATGTTTTATGCAGCAAAAATTCATTGGATTCCTTGTAATTGGTTTCACCTCCTTTTAATCCGTAATAACTGTACAAAATGCTGGTCACAATATTGACTTGCTCAAGAGGAGTAAGATAGTTGTTCAGCTCCAGCCAGATATTGCGTCGGATTTTTTCTATTTCCTGCATTACCGGTGTGGTGGAGATTTCGGGATACTGAAACTTGCAGGTAAGCATAGCGCCCAGCATCAGGTCATGATGACCTGAAAGGCCCCATTGGCGAAAATCCTCTGTGAGATCCGTGTAGTGCAGGCGGTGGATCAGTAATTCAATGCGGCTTTGTATCTGCTCATTGGGTGTGGTTTCCCATAAATGCTCCAGGTTGGGGATGATATTCTTGCCATAGTCAACGATTTTACTGGATACGGCACCGAAGACCTCTTCATCGGGATCATCAATTAAGGTAAACAGGGCCGATATTTCTTTATTTGTTTCCATGGTGGCGATTAAGGCACAAGATCAACACTGCTGCTGAGATAAGTCGGTTAAACTTTTCCACAGATGGGGAAAGACAACTGCCAAACAAGTAACGGACAAGGCATCTTCATTATTATACTTAAGTTTGGCGGATGAAATCAAAATATATTTTTTCATTTATCCTTTTAAGTGCCCTCCATGCAAATGCACAGGTAAGCGACTTGTTTGTGATCAAGAAAGACAGCAGCCATTTTGAACTTACCATGAAGGGGGCTTCTCATCTTGCCTCACTTCCGCTAAAATGCATCGGGCAGGAATTTCCCAATAAAACCAATCATACTTCCAATACAGACAGCGACCATGTGCTATTGCCAAAGCAACTTCACCCTGCATTTTATGGCTGCTTCGACTGGCATTCCTGTGTGCATGGCCATTGGATGCTGATAAAGTTGTTGAAAAATTATCCGGATATTCCGGAGGCAGCAGCTATCCGTGCCACCGTCAATAAAACAATTACTGCGGATAATATTCTGCAGGAAGTAAAATATTTTGAGATGCCACTTGCAGCATCATGGGAAAGGACCTATGGATGGGCATGGGTGCTGAAGCTCGATGAAGAATTATTGAACTGGAATGATGCAGAAGGCAAACGCTGGCACGAAGCCCTGGAGCCGCTCACCAAAAAAATAATTGATATCTGGAAAAAATTTCTCCCCAAACAAACCTATCCGAACAGGACGGGTGTACATCCTAACACGGCATTCGGGTTGGTATTCGCACTGGATTATGCCCGGATGAGGAAGGATACTTCTTTTGAAAGGGCGATTACCGGGTCTGCCAGGCAGATCTTTGGAAAGGATAAAAATGCACCTGCATTATGGGAGCCGAACGGCGCTGATTTTCTTTCACCCAGTTTGGAAGAGGCTGACCTGATGCGCAGGATACTATCGGCCAAAGAGTTTTTGAATTGGTTCAATTTGTTCATGCCCTTACAATCGCTGAAACATTTGACGGTGCTGCCTGTAGTTTCTGACCGGACGGATTTGCAGATTGTTCATTTGGATGGCCTGAGTTTCAGCCGCAGTTGGTGTATGAGAGGGATTGCATCTGCATTGCCGACGGGTGATCCGAGAAAAAAATTGTTACTGAAGTCGTCAGTGAATCATTTGTCTGTTGCGTTACCCAATGTCGTCAGCGGCCATTATGGAGGAGAACACTGGCTGGCTAGTTTTGCTGTTTATGCGTTGCTGAATTAGAAAAGCTACGAGCGGTGAGTTGCGAGTTACGAGAGGAGAGTTAACATTTTTGGAGTCTCGCTCGAAACTCGTAGCTAAAAACTCACAGCTTTCTTGCTACCACCATCCAGTCCCACGGCCTTGGTTCTTTCAACCATTTCGGAGGCTTAATGAATTCTGTGTCCCAGTTATATTCTATCTTTTGAAAATCTTCGGCAACAAATCCTTCATTGGCCAGAAGTAATTGCAGTTCTTCTTTCAGGTAATGTTTATGCGGTACTCCATCAATATCTGTATTACCCTGCAGGATATTATTCCATTTCTTCAAGGCCTCTTTTCCATTTTTTGTTGAAGGAAAAAGTGACCTGTCAATTTTAAACTGCTGCTGAATAATGCTGGTAAGCAGCCATGATTCCAGTGAAGGGATGCTGAGAACGATGCGGCCGCCTTTTTTAATACAAGCTGTGAGTGAACTGAAAAAAACATTCCTGTCCTTTAATGACGGAGTAAGGATGGCGTTGATGCAGATACCGAAATCACATTGAGGCACCCGATAGCTATCGGGTTTGGTTTTCCTGCCGGACATATCCGCCCGCAGGTATTCCACATTTTTGTATAGCGGGTAAAGCTGCTGCGCTATTTCAAGATTTTTCGCAGAAATATCAACGGCATATACCTTTTTAAAAGCAGGGGAGAGCACCGGTAGCCATTTGCCGATAGCGCAGCCGATATCAATCACTGTTTTGTTCTTTGACGCATGCTTCTTAATGACAGAACGGATAAGTGCTTTTTTATCATTATGCAGCACATCAAAGATCTCGTCGTTGTAGGAGGGAGCTATTTTTTCCCAGTAGGAACGTTTCATTGATAAATGATAATTATATCGCAAAAACCAGCACTTCGCTATCAGCCTGGGATTTCGGTATCCTGATTTTTTCTTCTTTCAAGCCTTCAAGATGGAATTGAATTGCTCCAAAGATATTTTTCTCCACGACGGCTTTTGTTTTACCTGTCGCAATAACGCCGGGAATATCAGGAACGTAGGCGGAGTAGCCTGTTTTTGTCTTTTCATAAACAACGAGATACTTTATCATTTCTTAACTATTTGAGCTTGTTTGAAAATACTGTTCAGCGTGCCGGGAGCAATTTCATCAGACATCTTATGAGCAGCTACAGTAACTAACCCTTTTTATGAGGATGTTTGTATTGTTTGTGGCTGCCTTTCTGCCGGGATAGATACCAGCCGTCTTCTTCAATCAGTTTTATTACATCCCTGGCTTTCATAAAGCAAATTACAAAATTTCCTGGTGATACCTGTCAATATTTCACCGTTGTAGGAGGGAGCTATTTTTTCCCAGTAGGGACGTTTCATTAAAGTGTTATAATTATTTTTATTCAAGGATAATATTACTCTCTTGTAAAATGAAAGAAATAGCCTAAGAAGTCACTTTTATCATAAACTAGGATATTAAGGATACCATTTTTAAAGAGTATAAATACCAAGGGTGATTGGACACTCCCTCCCCCTCTAGGCGAGTATTTGCCATTAACTATTGTTGCTTTAAATAATTTTGAAGGTGTTGTTATTTCATAGTTGTTTTTATCATCTGACCATTTTATTGTTTTATATTCATGGTTAGATGCATCTTCTATCTGAACCGAGTTTCCCAGATATTTCCAAGACCAGGGAATATCGATAGTAGTCATATTGGTATGATGCTCCCCAAAATTAAGACAGGTAGTTAAGATAGAATTTTTAATCTTAA
>CAYHPA010000223.1:0-4311 GCA_964358155.1 uncultured Chitinophaga sp. | reverse complement strand
TTGAATGGAGCAATGAATTACCCATTGACGGAAAGCTGGACCTGCTGAAAGGTGTTTATAACCGCATTCAAAAAGATTACGGAATAAAAGAACAGGGTTTTCGCCTGTCTACTTTTGTAGATGCTCCTGCCGGTTCTGGTTTGGGAACTTCCTCTACTCTTGTTGTCGCCATCATCGGCGTATTCACAGAAATGCTTCGTTTGCCGCTGGGTGAATATGACATGGCGCACTATGCCTATGATATTGAAAGAAAAGATCTGAACCTGGCGGGTGGCAAGCAAGACCAGTACGCAGCCACATTTGGTGGTGTAAATTTTATGGAGTTTTATGCCGATGATAAAGTCATCGTCAATCCACTGCGGGTAAATCAGCAGCACCTGTTTGAATTGGAAAATAATTTATTGCTTTATTACACATCCACCAGCCGTGAATCTGCCGAAATAATCAAGAAACAAAGCAAGAATGTAACGGATAAAAAAGAAAGTTCAATTGAAGCTATGCACCAGTTGAAACAGCAGGCACAAATGATGAAAGAAGCTTTATTGAAAGGCAGGCTGAACGATATTGGCGAAATCCTTGACTTCGGTTTTCAGCAAAAAAGGCAAATGGCCGAAGGTATCAGCAATCCGCTGATGGAAGAAATCTATGAAACAGCGAAAAGGGCGGGGGCCACGGGTGGAAAAATATCCGGTGCAGGCGGCGGCGGTTTTATGATATTTTACTGTCCGGGTACAACAAAGTTCAAAGTGATAAAAAATTTAGGGAACTTTGGCGGGCAGGTACGCAATTACCAGTTTGTGGAGCATGGGCTGAAGACATGGACAATATAAGGCCTCCTTCCGACTTCCCCCGAAGGGGGAAGCCACCATTGCACAGCCCTGGCTTATCAAAGTTTTTAATAATATTGAAAAAGTGTTTAGTTTGAAGTATGGAAAAGATTAAAAAGATAATTCAGGCATCAATAGACACGAAGCAGCTGGTACTCAATAATGGAATGCTGCTGACAACAATTGAAAAAGTTGTTGCTGCAGTCTCCAACGCTTTCAAAAATGGCAAGCGGGTTTATTTCTGCGGCAATGGCGGCAGTGCAGCAGATGCACAGCACCTGGCAGCAGAATTCTCGGGCAGATTTTATACCGACAGAAAAGCGTTGCCAGCTGAAGCCCTTCACTGCAACACATCCTACCTCACTGCCGTTGCCAATGATTATGGTTATGATGTTGTCTTTTCAAGAATGATTGATGGGATAGGACATGCAGGCGATGTATTGATTGGACTTTCCACTTCCGGCAATTCCGGAAATATCATCAAAGCTTTTGATGTGGCGAGAGAAAAACAAATGATTACTGTTGCTCTCACCGGGGAAACAGGAGGTAAAATGAAAGACATGGTTGATTACCTGATCAATGTTCCTTCTAAAGATACTCCCCGGATACAGGAAAGCCATATCATGATCGGACATATCATCTGCCAATTGGTAGAAGAAAAATATTTCGGCTGAGCATTGATTAAAGAAGCAATCATATTAGCCGGTGGGCTGGGCACCAGACTGAAAGACACAGTTCCAGATCTCCCCAAATGCATGGCCCCGGTAGCAGGCAGGCCTTTTCTTTTTCATGTCATCAATTATCTCAGAAGTCAGGGTATTGAGAAATTTATCCTTTCTCTCGGCAATCAACATGAAATAATTGAGGCCTACCTGGCAGAACATTTCGCCACACTGAATTATCAATGCTCTGTAGAAAAGGAGCCCCTGGGAACCGGCGGAGCCATCCAACTCGCCTGTTCAAAAGCAGCTGAAGAAAATGTGCTCATAGCAAACGGCGACACGCTTTTCAGGGTAAATATCCATAAAGCCTTTTTCTTTCATAATCAAAATATGGCAGAATGTACGTTGCTCTTAAAACCAATGAAAGCATTTGACCGTTATGGCGTGGTAGAAACGGGTACTGACCACCTGGTAAAAAATTTCAAGGAGAAACAATTCTATAGGCAGGGAAATATCAACGGGGGTATTTATCTTCTGAACAGGGACAAATTCTTTGACGAAGAATTCCCGGACAAATTTTCATTTGAAAAAGATTATCTCGAAAAACTATTTTCTTCCCGCCGGATCTATGGGTTGGTACAGGATGAATATTTCATTGATATCGGCATCCCGGAAGATTACAACCGTGCACAGAAGGAATTGACCAAACCTTCCCTTGCACTGGATACAGTTGACAATAGCTGGACACTTTTCATAGACCGCGACGGCATCATCAACCACGAAAAAAAAGAAGACTATATCCTCAACTGGCAGGAGTTTAGATTTTACGATGGCGTGAAAGACGCCTTTCATCAGTTCGCAAACAAATTCGGGAAAATAGTTGTTGTGAGCAACCAGCGGGGTGTTGGCAAAAAGCTAATGACCGAGGCAGACCTGTCCGATATTACCCGGCGGATGCAGCAGGAAGTTGAAACAGCGGGCGGACGGATAGATAAAATATACTATTGCACCAGTGCGGATAACAGGCATCCGGACAGAAAACCCAATCCCGGAATGGCTTTTCATGCCAGGCATGATTTTCAGGAAATTGATCTTTCGAAATCCATTATGGTCGGTAACAAACCATCAGATATGCTGTTTGGCAGGAATGCGGGTATCTACACCATATTTATTGCTTCCACCAATCCCGAAACAGCCTTCCCCCACCCTGATATTGACCTGCGTTTTGAATCAGTAGTTGATTTTGCCAGATCATTATAGTTCTTCACAAAATTTTACAACTCTTTTGGCGTTACACACATCTGTATTAAACTGTAACTTCGTCCATGAATATCTAAAATGATCCTGGTGAAAAAAAACCTGATTAAAGCAATATTCTTCTTTCTGGTAGCTGCTACATTATCCGAAACGGCTTCTTCCCAAAAAATCTTATCTGCCGACCTGAAAAAACTCAGGGCCAAGGAAGATACATTGAAAGAGTATTCCATGTACCTGAATACCGACACCCTCACAGAAGACCGGATGATCTCCGACAGCATTTTCACCAGAACGCTGGTAAGAGCATTGCAGATAAAAAATTCTTTTTACTATCCTTTTGATTCGGTATTGGGCATTTCAAAACTTTATGCTCCGGACACTTCGTTCCGTGTGTTCACCTGGACTATCTCTTATGATGACTATTATTCCCGTCAAAAGGGAGCCATACAGCTAAGAACTGCCGATGGCTCCCTGAAACTTTTTCCGCTTCGGGATGTTTCTGAATTCACAGAGAATGCAAAAGATTCTGTTCGCAGCAGGTTGAACTGGATCGGGGCTGTTTATTACAATATGGTAAAGACCCAATATAAAGGAAAAAACTATTACACTTTATTTGGCGTTGACAACAACAGCGCCCAAAGCAGCATGAAATGGATAGAGGTGCTTTCTTTTAACGAGAAAAACGAACCCGTATTCGGAGGCCCTTTTTTCTCCTATGTCAACGACAGTATTCCAAAACCGGCACAGTACCGGATCAATTTAGAATTTAAAAAAGGCGCAAGGGTGCTGGCAAATTATATTGAGGAATTGCAGATGATATTAGTTGATCATCTTGTTTCGGACAATGACAATGCCGACCCCGATCTGCCCTGGACTTATGTACCCGATGGCGACCAGGAGGGTTTCAAATGGGAAAACGGCAAGTGGATGCATATAGACAAGGTCTTTACTTTTAAACTACAGGACGGACAGGCGCCTGTAGGCGATCCGCTCATGGACCAAAAAGGAAATAAGAACGAACAAAAACTCCAGGACAAAACAGATAAGAACAAGACCAAAGAAAATCAACGGGTACCCCTCAATTACGACAACTAAGCTTTCTACTCACCACTTTTCACTTTCTCCTTCCAATAGCTATCTTTATACCGGATGGAAAAATTTTTTTCTGTTATAAAGCCGCCTTCCGGTTTCTCACTTGGATTAAGGGAACTATGGCAGTACAGGGAACTGTTTTATTTCTTTACCTGGCGGGACATTAAGGTAAAATACAAACAGACCTACCTGGGTGTGCTGTGGGCATTACTGCAGCCGCTGGGTATGATGCTCATATTCACTTTTCTTTTTTCAAAAACCTGGAAGATTGATACCGGGGCCATACAATACCCCGTTTTCGTTTTATCAGGTCTTATACTCTGGAACCTGTTCAACAGTTCAGTATCGCATGCAGCCGAAAGCATGATACAAAATGCAGGTATCATCAGTAAGATATATTTTCCCCGCATTATCATTCCCGGTTCTTCTGTGCTGGTGGCTTTGTTTGATTTTTTTATGGGACTGCTGGTGTT
>CAYHPA010000222.1:0-4345 GCA_964358155.1 uncultured Chitinophaga sp. | reverse complement strand
TAGCTATCGGGTCATCATTTGACTTTATCATCGCCGATGTTCCCTGTAGTGGCAGCGGCACCTGGGGCCGCACACCTGAGCAACTCAGTTTTTTTGATAAAAAGGAAATTGAAAGCTACAGCCGGTTACAAAAAAGGATAGTTGACAATATCGTTCCTCACTTAGACCCGGGAGGTCATTTGCTTTATATCACCTGTTCTGTTTTTAAGAAGGAAAACGAAGAAGTGGTTGAGTACATAAAACAAAAATTCCATCTGGAGGTAAAGAAGATGGAATTGCTTAAAGGTTATGAAATAAAAGCAGATTCTATGTTTGCTGCATTACTGCAGAAACCGTTATAGCTTCAGCATTTCAGCAGTGCCGATGGTTTTTACTCCATTTAATACTTTAATATAGTATTTGCCTTTGGCAAGACCGTCAATAACCAGTTCAATTGTTTTTTTGCCAGTTCCTTTTGAACTGCTCAGCTGCATCATCAGTCTTCCTTTACTGTCATACACAGCGATCGGCATATTGGTTACAGCATAAGCTGTTTCCACCACAAGGGTGATGGAACTTCCTGAAACCGGATTGGGTTGAATTGTTATTGACTCTTTGTTTGGATCCACATTACCCGTGCCGGTGGCAAAACAGCCGCCGGTAATTGTGACATTAGCAGTGTCTATGTAAACAGCAGTAAAAGTAGCAACAGCTGTATCAATGATCTGCCGGATGCGATAAGAAACAACACCAGGCGTGGGACTGATGATGGCATTGTTGAACTGATAAGAATGGTTGGCAAGTATAAGACCTGCTTGTGGATTAATGTCGGCAATTTTTGAATAAACAGCTTCGCCCGGCAGTTTTCTTTCCATTTCATATTTCATAGCGCTTACATCCTTGCTGGTCCAGTTGATAGTGGCATTGCAGGCATTCAGCGTGGCGTTGGAAGTGGCAAACTCAACCAGCAGGTTAGCAAAAGCTGTTTTCATATTAGGAATACCATATCCGATCCTGTCGTTAGGAGCAGTGGCGATACTGCCTGCCTGCTGCATGGCACGGATGATCTTCATGTTATTGAATTCAGGAAAGCCCTGCCACAGGCAGGTGCCAAGTCCGGCCATATTAGGACAGGCAAAGGATGTTCCGTTTCCGGTAACAACTGTATTACCCGATCCCTGTATCATTGCCGATACGCCTACAGAAGCCATATCTGGTTTTATTTGTCCGTCAGACGATGGGCCAAAGCTGGAAAAACCACCTACCACACCTGCAGCATTTACGGCGCCTACTGCCACCACACTATCACCATCAGAAGGAGTGATGAGAAAATTCCAGCTGTTCCCGCCTTCATTTCCTACGGCATTAAATACGATCAATCCTTTTTTAGCCGCAAGATCAGCTCCAATAACTGACATCGTGGAATTGCCGTTCATATTACTATAGGTGTAATTGAATGTGGCATTATCAAAATCATAATAACCCAATGAAGAAGAAATGATGTCGCTGCCTGTACTGTCAGCCCGTTCTGCACCGCATATCCAGTTGTGCTCTTCAATAGGATATTCCGAAGCCACATCTTCTGTGCGGAATAAATGGAAACTTGCTTTCGGTGCCTTGCCAATAAACTGGCCGGGAATATTGGCCACGATGGTAGAAAGGCATTGCATGCCATGCGAGTTATCTTCCACCACACTGGCATGGCGGGCCACAAAATCCCAGGTGGTTAATATCTGGCCATTCAGATTGGCGCTGTCAAATGCTTTTAATGTTGTGTAATTAAAAAAACCGGCATCGAGCATAGCTACGACCATTCCTTGTCCACGCAGGCCGATGTTATGAAGGAATTCGCCGTTGTGCAAATGGATCTCATTGTAAGATCCGGTACCGTAATTAAAAAAATCGGCTGTTACACCTTCAATTCTTTGCGTAGATGGTAATTCTGTTACAATTTCCTCTAATGCAAATTTATTGCGGGTTGTTTCATCATTTCTGCCTGATTTAGCGGCAAGGCCGCTGACACTTTGTACAAATGAAAAACCATTGATGGTGCTGATGGCATTAGCATCGCTTGTCTGTATGGATACCGCATTCTGCCATTTGGAAACATTGAGTACCGTAACGTTCGGTACATTCTTTATTTGGGTAATGTATGCCGGGGTAACCGGAAGGTCCGTGCTATCAATGCTGATGCCATACCTTGTTCTTCTGTCAATAGCCCGTTGGGATATATAAGCGATGGGGTTTGAAAATGTAAAAGGAGTGCCTCCTTTGTTCTTCAGTCTTACTAAGTAGCGGGTAAACTGCGCCTGCGATTCACTAACCACACTTGCCAGCAGCAAAAACAGGAGTAAACATTTCTTCATGGACCATCAGCATTTGATAATCTTCAAAATTACGGTTTTCAGTTAACTCAGTTGTGATCAATCATCCACTCGGTGATGCCAAACCCTGTCTTGTAAGGGCCGGCAGGATTGCCTGTATTGGGCTGGTATTCCCATATCTCATACTCCCGGTACACCAGGCCGATGGTTTTGGAATATCTTTCAACCGATCTTGACCGTGCAGCGTACGCAGTCGGAACAGTGATCGGAACATTCAGCGACTCATCCACCTGTTCCACCGTCAGCACATCGGAATAACTGATGCCTTTGTAGCTGAAGGAGGAAGGATTGCCGTCAAAATAAAAATCCCAGTCCACCATATTATCATCGTTACTGAAATTATACAATGGACTGTAGGGATCGGTCGGCAAATATTTATTTCCCTTCCAGCTATATGCATCTTTGATGGGCAGATGAATTTTGATGAACCTCAGGTTATCTTCTATTACTTCTGCCTGGTCTGATAAGGGAGTAATGAAGTAAGTGCCGGAATTGATCCAGGGTTGTGCAGGCGTCCAGGATGTGGCATCTACAGAATCCCGGATGAACCGGTAGATGCGATAAGACGGGCGGCCAAGATTGTCGGTGATCAGCGCATCAATTATATGTTTTACCTGGTATTTATGAATCTCGGTATTTCTTCCAAAATTGGTGAACACCATGGAGTCCAGCCGGTAGGTGATGTACTTACCGGGTGTAAGCGGTATGTAGTCACTTACTTTATCAGTAACGAATTCTTCTTTTTCATTGCAGGAAAAAAAAGTGGCAGTAATAAATGCAAGCAGACTTAGCCGGGTAAATGAATGAAGTCTCATAAGTGGTTTTTCTGTATTTACGGATAGCAACGTTGCTGGTTTAAATATTGTTTGTCAGGGTATTCGGATCATCCCGCCTTCGCCAAATCCCGAAAAGCGGGTCCGCCTTCGCCAAGGCTTCGGCGGACAGGTAAAACTACAAACAAAAAACGGGGAACGGAAGTGCCCGGATTAAAACGTTATTTCTGAATGATTATTGCCTGAAAACCAGTCGTTAGTCCGGAGTCGGGAGTCGTTAGTCATGAGTCAGGGCTCCTGACTGAATTATCCCGCCGCCAATCACATCATCTCCTTCATAGAACACAGCGCTTTGGCCGGGTGCGATGCCTTTTACATTTTCATAGAATCGTACAGACAAGGCATGCCCTGTCTGTACGGCGTGATATAAATTGGATAATGTCCCTTTGTCTTTATACCTAATCTTTGTGCTGGCTTCCATACCGGGTGAAATGAAATCATACTTGATCAGGTTCAGTTTACCTACCAGCATTTCATTTTGCTCCAGGTCATCTTCATCACCCAGCATCACCGTATTATTATCGGGGTCAATCTTTGTAACGAAAACCGGTTTGCCAAAAGCAATATCCAATCCTTTTCTCTGGCCAATAGTATAAAACGGGTAGCCTTTGTGCTGACCTAAAATATTTCCGTGTTTGTCCACAAAATTTCCGCCGGCCACTTTTTCTTCCAGCCCCTCTACTTTTCTTTTCAGGAAACCACGGTAGTCATTGTCCGGCACAAAACATATCTCGTAGCTCTCGTTTTTCTTTGCCAGTTCAGGATAGCCATAGTCATGCGCCATTTGACGTATCTGTGTTTTTCTGTAGGGGCCAAGCGGCAACAGGGTTCTGCTTAATAAATCCTGTTGCAATCCCCACAGTACATAACTCTGATCTTTTGTTTCATCTACTGCTTTACCTACAACAAACCGCCCGTTATCATGTTGACTGATTTTTGCATAATGACCGGTAGCAATAAAATCACAGCCGAGTGCATCAGCCCTTTTCAGTAATGCCCGCCATTTTATATGCGTATTGCAAAGCACACAGGGATTGGGTGTACGTCCGGCAATATATTCATCCACAAAATTTTCGATCACAAAATCACCAAACTCTTCCCTGATGTCGAGTATGTAATGTGCAAAACCATGTTCAACGGCCGCCTGTC